>VBJR01000019.1 GCA_005880175.1 Chloroflexota bacterium | reverse complement strand
CGTGCGCGTGCCCGTCGTCGGGATGCCCTGGAGCAGGTTGCGCACCTGGACGGTGACCGCGACGACCAGCGCGATCGCCAGCACCGTCGCCACGACGGCGACCACGGTGCGGGCCCAGCGCCTCCGCTCGACCCCGAACGTCTGTGGAGATTCCAAGGCGTCTGCGGTCCAGTCTAAGAAGGGGAGCCCGCGCGCCGCAGGTCGGGGTTGCCGCCGCCCGGCCGGTACCCTGGGAGGCACTTCAGGGAACAAGGAGGGAGGATCGCATGCCCGTGATCGACGACCTGGTCCGGCTGCTCAGGGACCGCGAGGTCGGCCTCTGGTGCAAGCGCGCCGCGTGGATCATCGCGATCGTCAACACGGCGCTCGTCGTGTTCCAGCTGCTCGGGATCCTGGTCCACGCGGACCTCGCGACCCTGCCGGTCGCGGTGCTGACCACGCTGCTCGGGTACGTGGTCACGACGCTCTGGTACTTCTTCGTCCTCTACGCGCTGGGCGCGATCCTGGATCGCCTGGCGGCCTGATTTCAGTTCGAGTCATCGGAGTTTTCGGCCTCGGCGGCCTCCGTCGGCTCGCCTTCGCTCACGAAATGCTCACGGTTGTCGAACGTGGGTGACAGCCACTCCCGGACCCGGGCCACGGCCACGGACTGGCCGTGAGGGGTCACGTGCCCGTACACGCGGAGGACGGTGTCGTCGCGGTCGCCGAGCCGGAGCGCGACGACCTTGAGGCTTACGCCGTCTTCCAGAAGCAGGGTCGCATGGGTGTGGCGTAGCCCATGCAGGACGATCCGGGAGAGCCCGGCGCACCCAGCGACCGTGCGTCGGAAGCGATCGGTCACGACGTGGCCGATCTGAGGCGTCCCGTCCTCCTTCGCAACAGCGCTCTGGGCTTCTCCGGGAAGCAGCCGGTCGAGTGGATACACTCCGCGAATGAGCCGGCCTGAACCAGCGGCATCGCGGCTGAAGCTGCCTCCCGGTTACCGGAACCCGCCCAGGAATGCGTCGCTCCTTCCCTGGGCGCGGGCCCGGGTGCGCTTGGAGCAGGCTGAGACCTACTGGATCGCGACCGCCGGCCCGGACGGTCGGCCCCACGTCGCATCGCTTTGGGGCGTCTGGGTCGAGGACGCCCTGTACTTCGATGGCTTCTCTGGTGCACGTTGGGCCCGCAACCTCGCGGCGAACCCAGCCGCCGTCGTCCACTTGGACGACGGGAACGACGTTGTTATCGTGGAAGGCCGCGTCGACGACATCGTCCCACCCCTGGCGACTGGAGAACAGGTGGCCGACGCTTGGAGCCGGAAGTACAGGCGTCTCGCGCCGGAACCGACCAGCAGTATCTACCGCTTGACACCGCACGCCGCGAGGGGGTGGACGTCATTCCCGGACGACGTCACTAGCTGGACCTTTCCGGAGGGCTGAGCACCAGAGCCTGGCGAAGCTCCCCGCCTCCTCGTCCCACCGCATCCCCAGCTCCTCGCCGAGGCCGATCGCGTCCAACGTGGCCAGCGCCGCCCACTCCCGGACGCCGACGTCGGCCACCCGCTGCACCTCCGCGAGCAGCTGGTCCAGAGCTTGGAGCAGGCTTGGTCAAGTACACGCGACAGCGCGAGGATCGACTGGCCAGTCCAGGCGGTCTCAGCAACGGCCTACTGCGGCGGCTGACGCGTCCGAAGATGCGGAAGCCGATCGAGTCGCCCGGACGCTACGTGCCCGCCGCCCCGCTCGGCCTGGCGGCGCTGGATGCGACCGATGTCGGCGCGCAGCGGGCATGCTCGTCGACACGGACGCGGAGCCGCGCCGGGTGGTGACGCGAACCATCGGGCCCGGTGCTGCCGCCCGCGCGGCCTCCAGGAACCGTGGATCGACGCCACGGCGCCGATCGGCGGCGCGATGTTCCGCATGACGATCGCGTGGGCCGGGATGGAGCAGCAGACGCTGTCAGCACAGGCCGCGAACTTGCACGATCACGCGAGTCTGAGCGACGCGGCCGTCGGCTACAGCACCTTGCGCAACTCGACCCAAGTCGGCTGATCGTACCCGGGGTGGGCGTGCTCGCCGGCCGGGTGGTAGCCCAGCCGCCCATAGAACGCCCGATTGCCGGCCAGCGCCAGCCGTACCCCGACGGTTACCTCGGACAGGCCCCTGCGGCGAGCAGCGGACTCGGCCCAGGCCATCATCGCCCTGCCGAGGCCCCGTCCCTGGAGGTCACGACTAACCGCCAAGCGGCGGACGTGGAGGTGCCCTGCGTCAGCGACCATGCGCATGCAGGCCACTGGTCGCGAGCCGAGCCAGGCAAGGGCAGCCTCCCCACGGGCGAGGTCGTCGCGCACGTCGTGGACCGACTCGCTCGCCACGCCGCTCGGCGGATCCAGCGCCCGGTGCGGTGCGAACGCCTCCTGCGTGAGCTGGTGGACGATCTCGGCCTGCTCGGGGCCGCAGGGCTCGATGCGCAGCGCGAAGTCGTCCTGCGCGGCGACGACAGCCTCGTCCATGGCATTGGACTCTACGGCTTCGACTCCGCCTGGCGACCGCCCAGAGCCGGCCGTCCTCGTCGACAACCCACGCGGCGATCCGGCCTGTGCGGCGGTGGCGGCAGTGGCGGGCGCCGCTCGGGGCCCGCAGCCGGGTCGGTCAGATCGGCGCCTTGGCGTGCATGGTCGATCGGGAGCTCGCCCTGCACTTCACCCTCCGGCCCGACGACGGCGTCGAGGTCGGCATCCTCGGCGGCGACATCGTCGTGCGCCGCGCCGGCCGGCTGGCGTGGCGCTGCGGGAGTCCCACGCGCCCCTCCCCGCCACTGGTGCTCCTGGTCGCGGAGCGGCCGCTGGCGATGGCGCTGGCGACCGCGCGGCGATGGGTGGGATCGCTCACGGATCGCTCACGGCGGTGCAAAATCCGATGGGATGGGCCGGGACGACGGGCCTCCACGCGCCACGTGCGGACTGCCTGGCGAACTCGGCGGCCAGATTGGCGGGACGGACCGGGACGAGCCGGAACGGCTACATCACTTCTTCGTCCTCTACGCGCTGGGCGCGATCGTGGACGGCCTGGCCCGGTGAAAAGGGGGCTGGCGGGCGCACGGTGCGACCCGCCAGCTTCGAAGAAAGAGGGGGTGGTCGGGAGGAAGCGCGCTACGCGAGCGCGGTGGACAGCACGTTGGTGAACTCGGACGTCGCGTCGCCGAGCGCCACCAGGCCGATGCGGCCCGGGCTGGTCAACGTACCGGTGGCCTGGAGCATGGAGCCCCCGTCCAGCGAGCAGGACATCTGGCTGCCCTGCATGACCATCTTGATGGTGTGGAACACGTTCAGCGCGGCCGAGACGGGCTGCGAGGCGAGCAGCTGCTGCTGGCCGTTCACGACCTGCCAGAGCTGCAGCGTGTTGGGGCCGTTGAGCCCGCACATGATGCTGTTGTTCACGTCCTGGAAGCGACCGGCGACGCCGACGAACCCGCTGCTCCGGCCGAGCATCTTCACGCTCGCGCTGGCGGTCGAGTCCACGGTCATCGGGCCCGCCGCGAGGTGCGACCAGGAGCCGGACTGGCGCGAGAGGACGTGGGTGCCGTCGTTGACGACGCTGGGCACCAGGCTGGTGGTGCTCGAGGTCAGGCCGCCGAGCAGGCCGCCCACGATCGGCAGGCCGCCCAGGCCGCCGCCGGAGGAGGAGCTGGTCGGGTCGGCCAGCAGCCAGCCCGTCGGCAGGCCCAGGCCCAGCGGGTCGCTGGCGAAGTTGTCGAGGAACAGCGTGCGCCCGACGTTGCCGACGGCCGGGACGGCCGGAACCGCCGGGAGCGCCGGCAGCGCGGCGGAGCCGGTGCCCGCCTTGGCCGAGGTCGAGCTCGAGGCCGACGCGGAGCCCGAGCCGGCCTGCGCGCCGGTGTCGGACGACGCCGAGCCGTCCGCCGGGGCGGCCGCCTGGCTGCCCGACTGGTCCGAGCCGGGCTGCTGCGCGTCCGGCTGCTGGACCACCACCACCGGGTGCGCGGCCGTCCCCGCGGTGCTGTTGTTGTTCGCCACGTCAGCGGCCGGGGCGGCGACCAGCGACGTCGCCCGGCCGTGGGGGCCGAAGAGGACGATGCCGACGATCAGCAGACCCAGCACCGCGAGGCCCACCTGCCACACGGTTCCGTGCTTTCCGAACATGCGAGACGTTTCCCTCCTGTTTCCGATATCGCCGTGCCCGCGCCGTGCGGCAGGCTCATCCCGAACAACCCGGCCGGTGGGGGATAGGTGAAGTCAGCTTGTGACTCGGACGCCGCCGAACTCGGCGACCTCGCCATCCGACGCGACGAGCGCGATCCGGCCGGCGGCGAACGTGCTGTCCGTCGCCTGCAGCGCCGGGGTGCCGTCGAGCGAGCACGTGAGCACGTTGCCCCGCACCTGGAGCGCGACCCGGTGGCGCGTGCTGAGGTCGAGAGAGGCCGTCGAGGCGGCCAGCAGCCGGCGACTGCCGGCCCGGGTCACCCAGAGCTGGAGCTGCGCGCCCACGCCGCCCAGGCCGCACTCGTAGTCGTCGCCGGGGTCCTGGTACCGGGCCGCGACGCCGGCGAACCCGATGTCGAGCAGGGCGGTGCTCACGTCCGCGCTCACCGAGTAGTCGGTCCACCGCGCCGAGCCGGTCACCAGGTGGGCGAGCGGCTGTCCCCCGTTGTGGCGCACCACGGGGCCACCGTCGTCCACGACGCCCGCCCACGCGCCGTCGTCCACGCTCCAGCCGGCCGGGGGGCCGGCCCCGACCGCGTCGCCGGAGAAGTCGTCGGAGAGGGCCGGCGGCGCCGCGGCCGACGCGGTGCTCCGGGGTGTGGTGGGCCGGGGCCGGGAGCTCGGCGGGGCGCTGGCCCGGGTCGCCGGCGTCGCCGTCTGGGGCATCGAGGTGGTGGTCGCGGCCGTCTGGGACGCGAGGGTCGGGGAGGGGACCACGCCGAGGATGCGACCGGGGCTCGGCAGCACGGCGTGCCGGGCGTCGTACACGAGGCCGGCGAGGACGCCCACCGCGAAGACGGCGGTCACGAGGGTGGCGGTACGGAGCGGGAGGGCGCGCCGGCGCGGCTCCCGGAGCCGGCCATAGCGGGCGCGATGCGGCGGCGGGGTATCCACCACCTGGGGGTCGAACTCCTCGTGGAGCTCCGCGTGAAGCCGCGTCTCGAACCTATCCAAAGTCCTTCTCATCCACAGGAACCGCGGAAGAGGCCGTTGGGTGAAGTGACCCGCCTTCGCCCCAGCGTTCGCCCAGCTCCTCGAGGAGGAAATTGCGCGCCCGCTCGAGGCGGAGGCTGACCGCGCGCTCGGTCAGGCCGAGCATGGCGGCCGTCTCGGCGCGGCTGTATCCGTGGTAGTGGCGCAGCATCACGGCGGCGGCCTCGCGCGGCGGGAGGCGGGCCAGGGCCTGGCGCAGCGGGCTGGCCGAGATCCGGAGGTCGGGGCTGCCGTGGCCGGGCCGGAGCAGCCGCTCGGTCACCTGGCGCAGGCGCGACTTCCGGCGTGCGCTGAACGCGACGTTCAGCGCAATCCGGTACATCCAGGCTTCGACCGGCGCCTCGGGCCGCCATCGCGGCCATGCCTTCCAGGCCCGCACGAACGCCTCCTGGACGCAGTCCTCGGCGGCCGCGGCGTCCCCCAGGACCGCGGTCAGCGTTCGCACCAGACGGGGATGGGTTTCGAGGTACAGCCGATCGAAATCTTCAGGCGACCCAGGGCACAGCCCTGTCAAGCCCTCCCCCACGGGGCCGCCATTCTAGACGGGGGTACCGCGGCGTATCAAACGGTTGCCGGGACTTCACCTTTCGCCCGGGCGCGGAGTTGTGTATCTAGATGGCGGCGCGCCCGAGATCGCGTGGGGCGACACGTTCTTCATCTACGACCCCGACCGGGACATGGAGGGGGCCGGCCGCTTCCCGTTCGCGACGATCGTGACGAAGGACTACGGCGAGTTCGACGACGCCTCTGACCTGGACCGGCCGGGCGTCTTCCGCCTCAACATCGGCCTGAGCGAGGAGACGTACGAGCGGCAGGTCGCGGCCGGCGCCGAGCACGACTTCACCGCCCTGGACCGGCTGATGCCGCACCCGGTGTACGGCACCAACCACTGGGTGTGCGTCCTCAACCCGAGCGAGGCGACGTTCGAGACGCTGAAGCCCCTGCTGGAGGAGGCGTACGGGCGCGCGGTGCGCCGGCACGCCGGCCTCAGCAAGGGACGTCGCGTCACGGAGTGACCGCGCGCCGGCCTCCACCGACCGTTCGCGGCCAGGACCACCACGGTCGCTCGCGCGGTGGATCCCGGCTCAGCTCACCACCCGGTGCCGGAACAGCCGCAGGCCGGCGCCCAGGATCACCACGAGCGAGCCGCACAGGACCACCAGCACCCAGCCCATCGGCAGCGTCTCGATCGGGTGGCCCGCGATCGGCGGCAGCATGGCGTGGCGCAGCCCCTCCGCCGCGTACGTGAGCGGGTTGAACAGGGTCACGACCTGGAACCAGCGCAGCGAGTCGAGCGCGCCGACCAGCATGCCGATCGCGGCGCCCAGCAGCGCGGTCAGCACCATCATCCCGGCCACCTCGCCGACCAGGTCCGTCCGCACGTGGTAGCCGCTGCCCAGGACCAGGTAGGCCAGCGGGAAGACGCAGGCCCCCGCGATCAGGCCGCGCAGCGCGGCCAGGCCGAACTTCTCCAGCGCGACCAGCACGTTCGGCAGCGGCGCCAGCAGCCGGTCGTCGATCTCGTGCGTGAAGCCGAGGTCGCGGCCCAGGTCGATGGAGACGGCCTGGAGCGGCGTGAGGAAGCACGTGAACGCGACGATCCCCGGCAGCAGGATCGTGCCGAAGCTCGGCGTCGCCGTGCCGATGCCGGTCAGCACCTTGCCGAACACGAAGAGGAAGAAGAGGGGCTGCACGAGCGTCTGGACCAGGAAGGAGGGCGCCTCCCGCCGGATCACGAGCAGGTCCCGCTCGACGATCGCGAGGAACGAGCGGGCGGCCGCCCCCACGCGGCCGTGGGCGGGCAGGGTCGCATCGAGGGTGGTCATGCGCGCAGGTTGCTCCCGGTGAGGTGGATGAACACGTCCTCCAGGCTGGGACGGGCGAAGCGGAGGTCGAGCAGCTCGGCCTCCTCCCGGACCACCGCCTGGGCCGCGCTGGCGAGCAGCTGGCCGGCGTCGCCAGTGGCATACAGGCGGTACACCGCGGCGTCGTCGGTCCCCGATCCGGGCCGCCGCTCGACGGCGGTGACGCCGGGCAGGGCGGCCAGCGCGGCCTCCACCGGCTCCGCCCCCGCCGGCGCGCCGGCCGGGACGGCCTGCGGCAGGCGCGTCCGGACCTCGAGCATCGTCCCGCCCGGGATCAGGCGGCGCAGGCCCTCGGGCGTGTCCAGGGCCAGGATGCGGCCGTGGTCCATGATCGCGATCCGGTCGCAGAGGCGGTCCGCCTCCTCCATGTCGTGCGTGGTCAGCACGACCGTCACGCCGCGCTCGTGGAGCGCCCGGATGCGGTCCCACAGAAAGAGCCGGGACTGGGGGTCGAGGTTGTTGGTCGGCTCGTCCAGGAACAGGACGTCCGGCTCGTGCATGAGGGCCCGGCCCAGCATGACGCGCTGCTGCAGACCACCGGAGAACCAGTCCAGCTTGTCCCTGCCGCGGGCGGCCAGGCCCAGCTCCTCCAGCAGCGCGTCGGCGCGGGCCTGGCGCTCCCGGCGCGACACGCCGTGGTAGGCGGCGTGGAACGTGAGTATCTCGCGCACGCGCAGGCTGCGGTCCAGGTTGGAGGTCTGGGGGACCACGCCGATCCGCTGCTTCGCGGCGATGGGGTCCGCGACGACGTCGATCCCCGCGACCGCCGCGCGACCGCCCGTGGGCAGCACGCGCGTCGTCAGGATGCCGATCGCGGTCGTCTTGCCGGCCCCGTTGGGACCGAGCAGCCCGAACGTCTCCCCGCGCAGCACCGCGAACGACACGTCGTCCACCGCGTTGGCGCGGCCGCGCGGATAGCGCTTGACCAGGTGCTCGACCTCGATGGCGGCGGTCATGGCCGGAGCATCCGGAGCGCGATCCGCGGGTCGGGGAAGTGGCCCTGCAGGTCGGGGTGGTTGATCGAGAACCGGGTGACGCCGTCCACGTAGGCGACCATCGCGGCGACGAGCTCGTCGGGATCGTCGCCGGCGACCTCGCCGGCGGCCTGGCCCTCGACGATCAGCTCGCGCAGCAGCTTCACGAAGCCCATGCCGCGCTGCCGCACCGCCTCGATCACGTCGGGCGGCGTGGACGCGTCGTTCAGCACCTGGTAGAGGAGCTGGAACATCTCGGGGTGGTCGCGCCTGGCCTCCAGCAGCCGCGTCAGCAGCGGCACGAGCTGGGGGCGGGCGGCATCCGGAGCGGTCCCGGGCAGGTCGTCCGGCCGCATGGCGTCGGCGACCAGGGCCCGGAACAGCTCGTCCTTGCCGGCGAAGTAGCGGTAGGCCAGGCCCTGGCTGACGCCGGCCGCGGCGGCCACGTCGGCCATCGTCGCGGCCATGCCGCGGCGGGCGAAGACCGCCCGGGCGCCCTCCAGGATCCGGGCGCGCTGCTCGTCGCGGACGCGCTCGTTCTCGGCTTCGGTTCGGGGCACTCGCAACAGACCTCCTGATTGGATGAATGATTCATTCATTCTAACAGAAGGGCGGCCCCGTCGCGCACAATCCCCTCGGCATGAACGGAGGGAACACGGAAGTCACGATCTGGGCCAGCCAGATGCGGCCGGGCGGTCTCCCGGCCGTCTGCGTCAAGACTGGCGAGCCCGCCGACGCGTGGGTGAAGCGGACGTACGCGACCGCCCCCCAGTGGACGTACGTCCTGCTCATCCTGGGAGTCCTGATCGTCGGCGTCCTGCCGTACATCGTCGTGCGGGCGATCGTCAGCGTCCGGGCCACCGGCCAGCTGCCGTTCACGAGGGCCACGGCGCGGCGGCTGCGGACCTTCTCGGTCGTGGGCCTGGTCGCGCTCCTGGCCGGGATCGTCCTGTTCGTCGCGGGCCTGGTGGTGAACTCGGGCGTGGTCACGCTCCTGGGCGTGGCGCTGTTCATCGGCTCGCTGGTCCTGCTGATCCTGGCCGGGACGATCCCGCCCCGGGCCGAGGTGCGCAAGCTGCCCCACGCGCCGAACGACCGCGTGGTGGTGCTCAAGCGGGTCCACCCCAACTTCGCGCGGGCGGTGCTGGCCTGGCAGCAGGCCGCGCAGCAGCAGCAGCAGGCGGCCACGGCCACGGCGCCGGCGACCTGGCCCGCGACGACGAGCTGACCGGCGTTCCGGCAAGCGCAACGCCCGCGTTCGCCGGGCCGCCGGCACGAGCTATGGTGACGCCGTGACCAGCCCGACCTGGCTCGAGGACCACGTCGAGGCCGACGGGTTTCGCATCAGGTACGCCGAGGCGGGCGAGGGTTCGCCGCTGGTGCACCTGCACGGCGGCGGCGGCCTGACGCTGACGCCGGCGCACGAGCTGCTCGCCCGCGAGCGCCGCGTCATCGCGTTCGAGATGCCCGGCTTCGGCGACTCCCCGGAGAACACCCGCCACCAGGCGATGCCGGACCTGGCCCGGACGATGCTGGAGGCCGTCTCCGCGCTCGGCATCGAGGAGCTCGACCTGATGGGGACCTCGTTCGGGGGCAAGGTGGCCCTGTGGGCCGCGCTGATCGCCCCCCCGCGGATCCGCGCGCTGGTGCTGGAGTCGCCGGCCGCCATCCGGCCCGACGGGGCGCGGCCGCCCGAGCCCGCGACGCCCGAGGAGCTGGTCGCGATGCTGCACGCCCACCCCGAGCGGGTGCCGCCGCGGCCGCCGTCGAGCCTGGACCAGCGGGCGAGGACGCGGCCCCTCCTCGCGCGGCTGATCGGGCCGTCCCGCGACCCGGAGCTGGAGGAGGCGATGCGGGGCCTCGAGGTGCCGGTGCTGGTGGTCTTCGGCACGGAGGACCGGCTGACCCCGCCCGAGCTCGGCCGGATCTACAAGGAGCTGCTCCCGCACGCCCACCTCCTGTTCGTCTACGACGCCGGCCACGCCACGGCGGCGGACCGGCCGGAGGCGTTCGCGGAGGCCGTCGCCGACTTCCTGGCCCGGCGCGAGCAGTTCGTCGTCAGCGCCCGCAGCTCGGTGCTGTTCCCGTGAAGGCGGCTCTGTTCAACATCGCCCCGTACCTCGGCGAAGCCGAGCGCCGGGCGTGGCCGGTGCCCACCCGCACGTACTCACACGAGGTCGCCGGCAGCTCGCTGGACATGGCGCTCGAGCAGTTCGAGCTGGCCGACCAGCTCGGCTTCGACTGGGTCACGCTGGCCGAGCACCACTTCGCGCCGCTCTCGCTGAGCCCGAACCCGATGGTGCTCGCCGGTGCCGTCACGCAGCGCGTGAAGCGGGCGAAGATCGCGCTGCTCGGCGCGACCATCCCCATCCTGAACCCGGTCCGGGTGGCCGAGGAGTTCGCGATGCTGGACACCCTGACCGGCGGCCGCGTCGTGGCCGGGATGCTGCGGGGCACGGCCAACGAGTACGTNNGGCCTGGACGGAGCCCCAGCCATTCGGCTGGCAGGGCCGGCACTTCCGGTTCCGGGCCATCTCCATCTGGCCGCGCCCGGTCCAGCAGCCCCACCCGCCCATCTACATGTCCGCGTCCAGCCCCGAGGCCGGCGAGTTCGCGGCCCGGCACCGGGTGAGCATCGGCTTCGCGTTCACGACCGCGCCGCTGGCGGCCGCCGCGGCCCGGCACTATCGCGAGCGCGCCGCCGCGTGCGGCTGGGAGCCGGCGCCCGAAGACGTCCTGTACCGCGTGTCGGCGCACGTCGCCGAGACCGACGAGCAGGCCCTCGAGGAGCTGCGGGCCGCGGGCGCGGACACGCCCCGGCGCGGGTTCAGCCTCAGCAACCGCCGGGTGGACGACGCGGTCGCCGGCGCCGGGTACTACGGCCGCGACGCGGCCGGCCAGCGCGGCCGCATCGAGGCGCAGGCCCGGCCGATGGCCGAGCGGATCGAGCAGGGCCAGCTGCTGGCGGGCAGCCCCGACACGGTCCTGGCGCAGGCGCGCCGGCTCCGCGAGGAGGTCGGCGCCGGCATCCTGGAGATCGTGTTCACCCCGATGGGCCGCGAGCGAACGCTGGAGGCGATCGACCTGTTCGGCACGGCCGTGCTGCCCCGCCTCCGCGAGCTCTAGGAAGCGGCGAACATCGGGGCGGCGCTGGAGACCGGCGCGGTCATCGGGGGCAGCTGACCGGCCGGGGCTCCGCCCGCCGCGTGCTTCCAGGCTCCGCCCCCAGAGCCCGTCCCGGCTTGCCATGAGGAGGGGGAGGCTGCCACGGCGGCCACCCGGCCGCTGGCGTCGGAATGCACGCCGGGAGTGAACCGGGTCGCGTGATGGTCGCAGGTGTGCCGCTACCGTCCCGGATGCGTCCGGGGTCAGGTTGAATTGTCGGAACTTCAACGTATCCCGACCTCTGGAGACGTTGAAGTGTCGACATTTCAACCTATCCCTCCTCGGGATGGCAGGGACATCGCGCCGCACCGCCTCCCGGCGTGCTGGCCGACGCCAGCCGGCGGGGTCCCATCGTCCAGGTCGGTCACGACCTGGACGATGGGTGCCGGGGCGCCAGCGTCCTGCCTACCTCATGGCAAGCCGGGACGGGTGATGGGGGCGGAGCCTGGAAGCACGGCGCGGGCGGAGTCCCCAGCCCGTCAGCTGCCCCGACCCTTCGGCCTAGACGAGCTCCCGGGCCGCCGCCCACTGGTTCAGGTCGCGCCCGCTCAGGGCGGCGGCCATCAGCTCCGGGAACAGGTCGGGCGTGCACGCGAACGCCGGCACGCCCAGCTCGTGCAGCGCCGCCGCCGTGTCGTGGTCGTAGCCGGGCCGGCCCTGGTCGCTGAGCGCCAGCAGGGCCACGAAGCGGACCCCCGCCCCCACCAGCCCGGCCGCGCGCTTCAGCAGCCGGGCCCGCGGGCCGTTCTCGTGCAGGTCGCTGATCAGCACCAGCACCGTGTCGGCCGGCCGCGTCACCAACCCCTGGCAGTACTCCAGGGCCCGGCCGATGTCCGTCCCGCCGCCGAGGCGGACGCCGAAAAGGAGGTCCACCGGGTCGGCGAGCTGGTCGGTCAGGTCCACGACCGACGTGTCGAACACGACCAGTCGGGTCCGGACCGCCGGCAGGCTGGCCATCACGGCGCCCAGCACGCCCGAGTAGACGACCGACTCGGCCATCGAGCCGCTCTGGTCGATCGCCAGGATCACGTCCTTCAGCGCCCGCCGGCGCCGCCCCCAGCCGACCAGGTGCTCGGGGATCACCGTGCCGTACTGGGGTTGGTAGTGCTTCAGGTTGGCCCGGATCGTTCGGTTCCAGTCGATCTCGGCGTGCCGCGGCCGCCGGTTCCGAACCGACCGGTCGAGGCTGCCCTGCACCGCGCTCCGCAACGGGTTGGCCAGCCGCCGCTCCAGGTCCTCGACGACGCCCCGCACCACCTGGCGGGCGGTCTCGCGGGTGCGGGCCGGGATGACCGAGCTCAGGCCGATCAGCGTCGCCACCAGGTGCACGTCGGGCTCCACCCGGGACAGCAGCTCCGGCTCCAGCAGCATCTGCCGGAGGCCAAGCCGGTCCAGCGCGTCCCGCTGCATCACCCGGACGACGGACGCCGGGAAGTACGTGCGGATGTCGCCCAGCCAGCGGGCCACGTTGGGCGCGGACGCGCCCAGGCCCGCCGAGCGCTCGCCGCCGTCCTCGTACAGTGCGGCCAGCACCTGGTCCACGTTCGCGTCCGCGGCGCCCAGCGCGCAGCCTGTCCCGTCGGCCGCGCCGCCGCCGAGCAGCAGCCGCCACCGGCGCAGGCGCTCGTCGCTCACGGCGGCGGACCTCCCAGCAGGAGCCGCACGACCGGCTCGACCAGGGCCGCCCGCTCCTCGTCCAGCTCGCCGTCGGGCGCGGCCGTCCGCGCACCCGCCGCGCCCGCCCGGACCCGCTCTCCGATCTGCCGGCGCTCCCCGGCCGGGAACGTGGCCACGGTCCGGCGCAGCAGCGGCAGCAGCGCGTCGAACGCCTCGCCGGGGAGGTCGCACAGCCAGGCGTCCACCACGCCGAACAGGTCGTCGTCGGTCAGCAGCACCATCCCGCTCCCGCTCAGGAAGCCCTCGAACCAGGCCGCGGCACCGGCCGGGTCGGCGCCGCGGGAGAGGGCCAGCCCCAGGCGCCGGGCCACCTCGGCCGGGGCCAGGCCGCGGGCGGCCAGCAGCAGCCGGCAGCACCGCCCGCCGACCAGCCCGTGCAGCGAGCGCAGGCCGAGCACGCGGCCCAGCGCCGCCTGCCAGGCGGGCCCCGCGGCCTCGTCGTCGAGCAGTGCGACGGAGCGGTCCACCGCGAGGACGCGCTCGGCCATCGCGGCGGCCGCGTCGTCGTCGAGGCCGGCGCACGCCGGCCCCAGCCCGACCACGATCCGGGCCAGCAGGCCCTGGACCACGGTCCGGACCAGGGCGGCGTCCGTCCGCCGGACGCTGCCGTAGCGGAGCGCGGACGCCAGCGGCTCCATCGCGGCCATCAGCTGGAGCACGTCCGTGGCCAACGTGGACCGGTCCCGGAGCCGGTCCATCACCGGCCCGACCGCATCGTCGAGCCCGGCCAGCAGCACCGCGTCCACGATCGCGGCGATCTCGGCCAGGTCCTCCGAGCGCTCGGCCCGGTCCCGCGCCCGGGCGGCGGCCGCCGCCTCGACCGTGCTCCCCCACAGTCCGGCCTCGATCACCGCCAGCGCCAGCTCGGGCCGCCAGGCGAGCTGCCAGACCTCGTGGAACGTGCCTTTGCGGCCCGCCGCGGCCGGCTGGCGGCGGCCCCAGGGGACGTCCAGGATCGTCAGCCGGTGCAGCAGGCGGCTGATCTCGAGCTGGTTCGGCGTCCGCAGGTCCAGGTCGAGCATGCGGTCGAGCGCCTCGACCCGGAGCCGCAGCCGCCGCTGCTGCCGCTCCAGGTCCCGCTGCAGCGGCACGACCGGCGCGTCCGCCGGCAGCTGGCCCAGCTCCTCGCCGACGATCAGGCGCTCCCGGATCAGCCGGAACGGCGCCGGCTCGCCCGAGCAGAGCACGGCCAGCGCGCCCTCCCCCACCTCGGCCAGGCCGGGCGCCTGGCGGCCGCGCAGCGCGGCCAGCGTCTCGGCCAGCCGGACCGCGTCGATCACCTGGGCCGGGGAGCTGTCCAGGTCCTCCTCGCGGAGCAGTCGCGCCACCCGCGTCAGCCAGGTGGCGGCCACGTCGCCCTCGCAGCTCCACAGGTGGTGGTACCAGCCCGGCGACTGGACGCCCGCGCCGTACCCGCTCCGCAGCGCCAGCCGGCCGTGCGTCCAGGGGATCCACGTCGCCTCGACGCGCGCCCGCGACAGGCCGCGGAGGAGCCGCGCGTCGCCGGCCGCCGGGGGCAGGCGCTCCAGCGCGGGCACGTGCCACGCGCCGCACACGACTGCCACCCGCTCCCGGCCCTCCTTCACGGCGGCGCGGATCGCCTGCCGCATGTGCGCCTCGCGGCGGGCCTCCAGGGGCACGGGCTCGGGCGCCACCTCGCGGAGCGCGGTCATCGCCTCCGAGATGGCCGCGAAGACGCCCTCGGCGACCGTCCGCTGCTCGACCATCCGCTCCCACCAGCGCTCGGGGTCGGCCTCGCCGGCCGCCTCGGCCAGCCAGCCGATCGGGTCGAGGGCGGGCTCGTCCGGCTCGTCGTCGGGCCCGAGCGCGAGGCGGACGGCCACCGGCAGGTCGATGAAGCGCACCGGCACCCCGGCGCCGAGCGCGTACCGGATCGCCTGCCACTCGGGCGAGAACGTCGCGAACGGATAGAACACCGCCCGCCGCGGCGTGTCGGGCGGGTAGACCAGCAGCGCCACCGGCGGCCGGAGGTCGGGGTGGACGGCCAGCTCGACCACCGCGTCCCCCTCGGGCGGCCCCTCGACCAGCACCGCGTCCGGCCGCAGGTCCCGCAGCGCGGCCAGCAGGCTCCGGGCCGAGCCGGGCCCGTGGTGCCGGATCCCGAAGACCGAGACCGTCACGCGGTCAGGTCGCGGGCGGCCCGGTACAGGTCCCGCCAGCCGCTGCGCTCCTTGACGACCGTCTCCACGTACTCCAGCCACGCCACGCGGTCCTGCACCGGGTCCTGGATGACCGTGCCGACCATGCCCGCGGCCAGGTCGGCCGCCCGGAGCCTGCCGTCGCCGAAGTGGCCGGCCAGGGCCATGCCGTTGGTCACGACGGAGATCGCCTCGGCCGTGCTGAGCGTCCCGCTCGGCGACTTGACCTTCGCCCTGCCGTCCTCCGTCTCTCCCGACCGCAGCTCCCGGAACACGGTGACGACGCGCCGGATCTCCTCCAGCGCGGGCGGCTCGGCCGGCAGCTCCAGCGCCCGGCCCAGCGCTGACGCCCGCATCTGGACGATCCGCGCCTCGGCCTCGGCCGTCTCGGGGACCGGCATCACGACGGTGTTGAACCGCCGCTTGAGCGCGCTGGAGAGGTCGTTGACGCCCCGGTCCCGGTTGTTCGCCGTCGCGATCACGTTGAAGCCCCTGGCCGCCTGGACCTGCGCGTCGAGCTCGGGGACCGGCAGCAGCTTCTCGGACAGGATCGTGATCAGCGCGTCCTGGACGGCACCAGCGCGTCCATCGACGGGCCCTTCGCAAGCAGGAGGGCGTAGTTCCAGCCGTACCGGATGGCCTCCTCGGCCGTCCCCGCCGTGCCCTGGACGAGCAGGCCGGACGTGCCCGAGATGGCGGCCGCCAGGTGCTCCGACACCCACGACTTGGCGGTCCCCGGCAGCCCGAGCAGCAGCAGCGCCCGGTCGGTGGCCAGCGTCGCCACCGCGACCTCGATCAGGCGCCGGTCGCCGATGTACTTCGGGCTGACCTGGAACCCGCTGTCCAGGCGGCCGCCGAGCAGGTACGTCGTCACGGCCCAGGGCGACAGGCGCCAGTTGGGCGGCCGCTGCCGGCCGTCCCCGGCCGCCAGCTCGGCCAGCTCCTCCGCGAACTGCTGCTCGGCGCTCAGGCGCAGGACGTCGGTCACGGGGCGAGCTCCTCGGCCATGGTGGCCCTCCAGTGCAGGGTGTCCGCGGCGGCGGCGAAGGCGCGGTCGAGCGCGGGGGCGTCCGGCGTCCTGGCGGCGAGCGCGTCCGCCTCGGCGCGCAGCGACGGGTCGCCGCGCAGCCCGACCTGGCGGGCCGCCGCGGCTGCGAGGTCGGCGTGCGGCCTGGCCAGCCGCGGCAGCGCCTGGAGCACGGCCCGCGTCACGTCCGCGCCCCACCGGTGGTCACACCGCGCGGCCAGGTGCGCGCCGTCCGCCGGGGACCGCGCCAGGACGCGGAGCAGGACCGCGTCGCGGTCGGGCGGGTCCAGGGCCGACAGGAGCAGCTCGGGCGAGAACGCGAGCTCGGACCGCGCCTTCTCCGGCGTGCGCGACCAGAACAGCGCGAGCGCCTCCGCCCAGCGCGCGTCCTGGAAGCGGGCGGCGCCGGCGGCCCAGCCCCGCAGCAGCGTGGCGGTCCAGTCGGTGGCGGCCGCGGCCTCGATCGCCTCGACCGGCCACGCCCCCGGCGGGGCCATGCCGAGCACCTGGCTCAGCCACCAGGCCCGCTCGCCCACGCCCGGGGCCGGCTTCGGCTCGACCCCGCCGGCGACCAGCTCCGGGTCGCAGCGCCGGGGCGGCGCGACGTGCAGCTTGCCGCCGAGCAGCCCGCGCCGGTACCCGACCATCGCCGCGGCCCGCGCCCGCATCCGGCCGACCAGCCGGGAGTCGGGGAGCCGGGCGAGGAGCGTGAGCGCGGTCTGCCGGACCTCCTTGCGGGCGTCGGCCCCGGCGGCCTCCAGGAACGCCTCGTCGCCCGGCCCCAGGCCGACCTGGAGGCACCCGATCAGCGCGGCCCGGTCCTCGCCCGACTCCGCCGGCCAGCCCTCCGCGAGGCGGCGCAGGGCGGCCGCCGGGTCCTGGCGGCGGAGCTCGCGCAGGGCGGCCGCCCGCGCCGGTCGCGTCCCGGTCTCGAACGCCTGGTCCAGGTCGCCCAGGGCGGCGAACGCCCAGGCGGAGACCTGGCCGGCCAGCCAGCGCCCGCGGCGCCCGATCACGTCCAGCACGGCGCCGCGCAGCGGGGCGTGGCGCTCGGCGTGGACGAGCAGCCGGGGCAGCAGGCGCGGCGGGACGACCTGGCGACCGGCGGCCGCCAGCTCCAGCCACTCGGGCAGCAGCTCGGGGCGGTCGCCGTCGAGCAGCGCCTCCAGCCGCCACGCGGCCGCCGGCGAGACCGCGCGCAGCTCCTCGGGCGGGCACGCCTCGGCGGCCGGCACCGGGCCGCGGGGCGGCGTCCAGCCGGCCAGCCGGCGCACCGCCAGGGCCGCCGCGGCGGCGAGCACGGCCCGCTCGGGGTCCGACTCCCCCGCCGGGGGCTGGCGGGCGGTGCCGGCCAGGGCGGCGCGGACCGTCGCCTCCCAGGTCACGGCCCCGCCTCGATCGTGCTGAACGCGACGTCGGCCCAGGCCCCGAGCGGGGTCAGGGCGAGGCCGTCCCACTCCCCGAACACGTCGATCGGCCGCCCGCCGCTGACGGCGAGCAGCACCAGGCCGCCGGTCTCGTTGGCCAGCGGCAGGCGGGCGCCCTCCGCGTCGGCCAGCGACCACGCGGCGTCCTCCCGGCAGGGCAGGACGCCGCGCACGGCGAGCGGCGCCAGCTCCAGCCACGGGTTGGCGGCCAGTGCCGCCGCGTAGCCGCGCAGCGCCGCCGCGGCCGTCGGCTCGGCCGGGAAGCGGTCGGCCAGGGCCAGCGCCTCGCCGCGCTCCACGACGACCGCCCGCAGCGGCAGCGCCGCCGGGTAGAAGGCCAGCTCGGCGTCCATCGCGGTGCCCGGGACCAGGCTGGGGTCGAGCGGCTGCTGCTGGGCGGCGTGGTCGAGGACCATCGCGGGGCGGCCGGTCGCGGCCTCGAGCAGCCACGTCCGCTGGGCCCGCAGCCGCTCCTCCTGGCGGATCGACCGGCCGAGGACCAGCCAGCGGCCGGCCACGCGCTCGCCCCGCGCCGAGACCGCCTCCCGGCTCTCGGTGAACCCGACCACCGTCGCCAGCTCGGCGCGCAGCGGCGCGGGCAGGGTCTCGATGCGCCGGTAGCCCTCCAGCGCCAGGTGCAGGCGGCCGACCCGGGTCAGCAGCCGGTCCGGCCAGGCCGGCCCCGAGTGCGGGACCTCGGCCAGCTCGCCGACCAGCCGGGCCAGGCCGGGCGCCTGGGCGTCGACCATCCGGGCCGCCGGCTGGGACCAGAACTGGCGGGGCCGGCCGGGCAGGTCGGCCAGGCCGTTCCGGACCAGGTCGGCCAGCCAGAGCGCCAGCTCCTCGACGCCGGCCGCGACCCGGCCCTGGCGGCGCCGGGCCCGCCGGGCCTGCTCCTCGGCGGCCGCGGCCGGGTCGGCCGGCGCGGGAGCCGGGGCCGCCGGGCCGGCCGACTTCCGGGCCCGCTCCGCGCGCTTCGCCAGCCACTCGGCCACCCAGTGGGGCGGCGCGGCCTCGGCGATGGTGCCCGGCTGGCCGGCCAGGATCAGGAACAGGCCGAGCGCGTGCTTGCAGGGCAGCTTGCGGCTCGGGCAGCTGCAGCCGAACGCGGGCTCGGCCGTGTCCAGGCACGTCCGGTAGGGCTGCGCGGCGCTGCCCCGGCACTCTCCCCAGGCGGCCGCCTCCGCGCGGCCGAGGGCCGACCACCGGCGGACGTCGGCCTGGTCCCGGCCCGCGCGGGCGGCCGCCGGGTCGGGGGCGAGGGCGACGACCTGGTCGATCGTCCACTGCACGCGCGCAAGACTAGTCGGCTCGCCTGACCATCGTCCGGGGGGCCGGGCTCGTGCCCACGCTAGGATGATGGACCGAGCATCCGATGGCGAGGTCCAGGTCCCGGCGCCGTCCCGGCCGGCCGGCGGCGGCATCCGACGCGAGGGTCCGGCGCGAGCCCCGGCGGCCGCGGACCGGCGGGGCCGCGTGGTGGCGCGGCCCGCGAGGCCTCCTGGCGGGGCTCGGCGGGCTGCTCGGGCTCGGCCTCCTGGTCGCCGCCGCGATCTGGTTCAACCAGCCGCCCCGGCCCGACGCGAACGCCGTCCGCGCGGCCATCCAGGACAAACGGACCGGGGCCGAGGTCACGTTCACCGGCACCGTGGTCAGCGACCCGACCAACGACGGCGGCCACGAGCGGATGCTGGTCACCGACCAGCTCGGCGACACGCTGGAGCTCGACTACAACGTCACGCTGGGCCGCGTCGTGCCCGTTCACCGCGGCGAGCAGCTCCTGGTCCACGGCCAGCTCTACGTGGACCCGGGCCAGGCCGGCGTCCACTGCCTGCACGCCCAGACGTCGCGCGGCTGCCCGCAGCCCGGCTGGATCCAGTACCGCGGTACTACCTACGAGTAGGCGTGCCAGCCGAGCCCGACGCGGCGAACAGCAGTCCCTTCGGCGACCTCCCCGCCTTGTGCAAGAGGGGGCAGGCCCCCTCTTCCAGAACACCCCCCCTGGTCCGGACGTTCGGGGCGCCTGCGGCGCATCGCTTCGCGCCTGGAGCCGGCGCATGCGCGATGTCGGGAAGACGGACTCACACACTCGGGCAAAGCCCTTGTTTGCGGCCACCTTGCCCTTGTCCCACCGGGCGAGGCGACATCCAGTGAGCGACTCGAACAGCAGTCCCTTCGGCGACCTCCTCGCCGCGTACCGGCGAGCCGGCCGCCTCACGCAGGAGGAGCTCGCCGCGCGGGCCGGCATCAGCAGCGACGCGATCAGCCTGCTCGAGCGCGGCCTGCGCGCCGCGCCGAGGGCGAGCACGGTCGCCCTGCTCGCCCGGGCGCTCGGCCTCTCACCGGCGGAGCGGCAGGCGTTCGCCGCGGCCGCGAAGCGGAAGGGCGGCCGGCCCACCCCCGCGCTGCGCGTCCCGCCCGACCTGCGCGCGCCCTCGACGCCGTTCGTCGGCCGGGCCGGCGCGGTGGCCGCGGCGCTCGGCCTGCTCGGCCGGCCGGACGTCCGCCTGGTGACGCTGACGGGGTCGCCCGGGGCCGGGAAGACCCGGCTGGCGCTGGAGCTGGCCGCGCTGGTCGCGGACCGGTACCGGGACGGCGTGGTCGCGGTGACGCTCGGCCCGCTGAGCGACCCCGGCCTCGTCATGCCGGCGATCGGCCAGGCGCTGGGCGTGCACGAGTCGCGGAGCGAGCCCGCCCTGCAGACGGTCGCCGCGCACTGCGCCGTCCGCCAGCTGCTCCTGGTGCTCGACAACTTCGAGCACCTCCTGGCCGCCGGCCCGGACCTGGCCGACCTGCTCTCGCGGTGCCCCGAGCTGCAGGTGCTCGCGACCAGCCGGGCCCCGCTGAGGATCCGCGTCGAGCACGAGCTGGAGGTGCCGCCGCTGC
Organism: Chloroflexota bacterium; assembly: GCA_005880175.1. The sequence continues at coordinate 20,441 of VBJR01000019.1, read as the reverse complement.
CGCTCCCCACCCCGGCCGAGGAGCGGGCCGGCGACCCGGCGGCGCTCGGCCGCGTCGCCTCGGTCAGCCTGTTCGCCGAGCGCGCCGCCGCGGCCGCGCCGGAGTTCGCCCTGGCCGCGGAGAACGCGGGCGCGGTGGCCGCGATCTGCCGCCGCCTGGACGGGCTGCCGCTGGCGCTGGAGCTGGCCGCGCCCTGGGTCCGGCTGCTCCCGCCGCGCGAGCTGGTCACGCGCCTCGACCACCGGCTGGAGCTGCTGGTGGACGGCCCGCGCGACCTGCCCGAGCGGCAGCGGACGCTCCTGGCGGCGCTGCGCTGGAGCTGCGACCTGCTGGCCCCCGAGCAGCGGGCGCTGCTCGGCCGGCTCTCCGTGTTCGCGGGCGGCGCGCCGCTCGACGCGCTGGAGCGGGTCGGCCGGGCGGCGGGCCCGCTCCCGGCCGGGGTGCTGCGCGGCCTTGCGGGCCTCGTGGACCATGGCCTCGTGCGCCGCGTCGCCGACGGCCGCGCGGAGCCGCGCGTGACCGTGCTGGAGTCCGTGCGCGAGTTCGGCCGCCGGCTGCTGGAGGAGGCCGGCGAGCTCGACGTGACGGCCCGGGCCCACCTCGACTGGTGCACGGACCTGGCCGTCGAGGCGCAGGCGGCGCTGACCGGCCCCGACCAGGCCCGGTGGCTCGACCGCCTGACGCTGGAGCTGGACAACGTCCGGGCGGCGCTGCGCTGGGCGGCGGCGCGGGGACCGGCCGAGACCGGGCTGCGCCTGGCGGCGGCGCTCCACGACTTCTGGCTCGGCCGCGGCCATGCCCGCGAGGGCCTGGCCGTGCTGGAGCGGCAGCTCCAGGCCGACGGCTCGGTGGACCCGGTGGTGGGGGCCGAGGCCCTGCGCACGGCGGGCGCGCTGGCCTGGCGCCTGGGCGCAGGTGAGCTGGCGGCGGCGCGGTTCCGGGAGAGCGTGGCCATCTACCGCGTGCTCGGCGACCAGCGTGGGCTGGCCGAGGCCCTGCGCGGCCTCGCCCCCGTCATGGAGCAGCTGGACGAGCACCAGGCGTCGCTCGCGCTGTTCGAGGAGGCGACCGCGCTGCTCCGCGAGCTGGACGACCCGGGCGAGCTGGCGGTGGCCCTGATGCACCTGGGGGTCGCGGTCGGCCGGGACGGGCACGCGGCCCGCGCCACCGCGCTGTACGAGGAGGCGCTGGCGATGTTCCGCGGCCTCGACAACGCGCTCGGCACCGCCATGTGCCTGATCAACCTGGGCAACCAGACCCGGCAGGACGGCGACGTGGCGCTGGCACGGGGCCGGATCGAGGAGGCGGTCGCGATCGCCCGCCGCCTGGACGCCCCGTTCCACCTCGCGGCCGCCCTGGAGGGCCTGAGCAGCGTGGCCTGGGCGGCGGGCGACGTGGCCATGTCGGGCCGGTGCGGGCGCGAGAGCCTGGCCGAGTTCGCCCGAGTCGGGCAGCGCCAGGGCGTCGCGGTCGCCCTGCGGGCGCTGGCCCGGGTGGCCTGGGCCGAGAGCCGGGCCGGGCCGGCCGCGCGGCTCTACGGCGCGGCGGACGCGATCTGCCCGATCGAGCTGGCGCCCGACAAGGACGAGTACCACACGCACGACCCGGTCCTCGCCGCGCTGCGGGAGGAGCTGGGCGAGGAGGGGTTCGCGGCCGCCCGCGAGGCCGGCGGCCGCCTCTCCCTGGAGCGGGCGGTCGCCGAGGCGACCGGGCGGGGCTGACGGGAGCCGGGAGCGAGGCTCCCGACTCCCGCGCCAGCGGTCATCCTCCGTGGATGTGGGCAACGTGCTGGGCTATCTCGATGAGGCTGTCCTGGCCCTCCATGGGGATCTTGTCGAACGTCTCCAGTCCCCGGGTCCACGTCTCCGTCTCGAAGATCGCCCGGCGCTCGTACGACCAGGAGTGCGTGACCTGCTCGACGACCCGGCCCGGGCCGTAGCTCCAGACCTGTTTGGAGACCGTCGGCTCGATCTTGTAGATGACGCGGTCGATCAGGTTGCCGGCCACGTTGCGCAGGTACCGTCCGTTCTCCACCAGTGACTCGGCCACGCGCGTCGACGCCCGCGTCGCCATGACGCGCACCGCCAGGCCGGCCCCGCCCTCGATGGCCATGCGGGCCGCGGTGCCCTCGCCGAGCGGGCCGCTCCGGACGCGTGGTAGACGAAGCTCGCCGCCGACTTGAGGAACCCGAGGAACCCGGCGCCGGAGTTGCCATGGGACGAGGGCATGTTCGCGTGGCAGCCCATCTCGAACCCGGCCTTGCCGCCGAAGCCGCAGGTGTGGGCCGGCGCCGGCTTCGGCTTCGGGGGTGGCGGCGGCGGGGGTGGAGGCGGAGGCGGCGGCGGGGGAGGCGGCGGCGGCAGGACCAGCGGCGGGAACCAGAGCGGGACGAACACCGGCGCCCAGAAGAACGGGATGTAGACCGGGTGCCAGGCCGGGCGGCCACCGCCGCCACCGCCGCCGCCACCGCAGCCACAGCCGCCCCCGCCGCCGGGCATCAGGAACATCTTCCCGCTCGGGTCCGAGTACGTCATCGGGTTGTTGTTGGCGTACGCGTACCCGTTCATCTGCTGCGGGTCCTGCGGGTCGATGAGCGGGTCTGCCGACAGGAAGCGGCCCGTGCCGGGGTCGTACTCGCGCGCGCCCAGGTTGGTCAGGCCGGTGACGGGATCCTCGGTGCCGCCGACGAAGCCCTTGTCGCCCGGCCAGGCCGCCGCCTGCGTGCGCTCGGCGCCGAACGGCAGGAACCGGCGCTCGGTCACGGCCTGGCTGGTCGCGTCCACGGCGATCGTGTCGGTGCCGTGCGGGTCGGCGAGCAGCCACCTCACGCCGCCCGGCGTCCGCGCCGCGATGGTGCTGTTGTTGTGCGAGTAGTAGCGGGTCGCGGTGACCTTCGTGCCGCTGAGCGCCAGCTCCTCGCCCGGCAGGTACAGCGTGGCCGCGGCGTCGTCGTGTCGGAGGAGCAGGCTCCCGCCGGCGTCGTAGACGTAGCTCGTGCTGTGGCCGTGCGCGGCATCGGTCACCGAGGCCAGGCGCCCCTCGGAGTTCCACGTCAGCGTCTGGGAGATGCCGCCGACGCTGCGGGCGGTGGTGTTGCCGGCCGCGTCGTAGCCGAACGAGCTGGTCGTCGTGCCCGACGACCCGGACACGGTCTGGCTGGACAGCGTGTGCGGCTGCGCCTGCCCGGCGGCGGGAAAGGCGCCGGTGGTCGAGACGGTGCCGCCGCTCGTCGTCAGCGTGGACGCGGTCCGGTTGCCGGTCACGTCGTAGCTGAACTGCTGCCAGTAGGGGGACGGGCCGCCCAGCGCCGACGCGCTCGGCGTGGCCGCGCAGCCCGCGCTGCCCTGGGCCCAGGCCTGCGTCAGGCGCTGCAGGGAGTCGTACTGGAAGCACTGGACGTCGTTCACGGCCGATGTTGGCGTGTCCGCCGCGCTCGTCACGTTGCCGGAGTGGTCGTACGTGTAGTGGACGTCCGCGTCGAACGTGCCCGGGGCCGCGTCGCGCCGCACCTGGGTCTCGCCGAGGCGCGTGGTCGGCAGGTCGTACGTGTACTGCATGAACGTCCACTGGCTGGACGTGCTCGTGCCGAACGCCAGCAGCTGCTGCTGGCCGAACTCGTTGAACTGGCTCTCCTGCACGTAGCCGCTGGCGCCCAGCGTCTCGACCGGCTGCCCGGTGACGCCGTCGTACGTGTGGTTGAGCGTCTCGGCCGGGAGCCCGCCCGACGCCGGGAACGTCTCGGACGCGACCGTCCCGTCCACGTTGTACGCGGTCCCGAACGTGTACGTGCCGGCCAGCAGGCCCTCCGACGCCGGGATGGTGACGCTCGCCCCGGTGGGCCGGTACCCGTTGTCGTAGCCGGTGATCGCGGTGGTGTACGCGTTCCCGTTCACGAATGTGGTGGAGGAGGCGAGCTGCTCCAGGTTGGCGCCGCTCGTGTTGTACGACCAGGCCGCCAGCTCGGTGCCGGTGCCGGCGGGGCCGGCCCACTCCTGCGTGGTGTGGCCGAGGACGTCGTACACGTAGCTGAGCTGCTGGCCGCGGGCGTCCCTCGTGGTGGTGAGCTGGTCGGCGTTGTCGTACGCGGAGGTCGTGGTGCCCGTGTCCGGGTCGGTCGAGCTGACCTTGCGGCCGAGCACGTCGTAGTCGTAGCTCCACCGGTTGCCGGCCGGGTCGGTGGTGCCGGCCAGCAGGCCGTTGGGGTAGTAGCTGTACGTGGTGCTGGTGGAGGACGCCGCGTCGCAGGCGCCCGACGCCGGCAGCGTGCGGTACTGGCACATCTGCGCGGTGTGCCCGCGAGCGTCGTCCACCATCGTGGTGGCGGGCGCGCCCGCGGGCGGCGTGACCGTGAGGCGATCGCCGCCGTAGCCGGTGGAGGTGCGCCACTGCTCCACCCCGTAGGCCTCGAAGATCGAGGCGGTCTCGCGGCCGGCGGAGTCGTACACGTTCACGGTCTCACCCGGGATGGCGGTGTCGCCGAACGCGGTCACCAGCGCCGCGCCGGGCGGCTTGGTGCCGTCGTAGTACGGGTTGGTCGTCTCGGCCACCAGGCCGCGCGAGTCGTAGAGGGTGTCCGTGATGACGCGGCCGTTGTGGCCGCTCTGGTCCGGCGCCTGCGTCTGCCGCAGCCGGAGCTGGCCGTCGTAGAGCTGGTACGTGGTCGTGTAGGCCGAGCCGTTGGGCAGCAGCTTGCTGGTCGCGACCGCGCTGGCCGAGGTCCTGCTCACCGTGTAGCTGAACGTCTCGTTCGCCTTGGCGGTGGCCGGGTCCTGGCCGGGCAGCCACACCCTGGTCAGCCGGCCCAGCGGGTCGTACGCCAGCGTCGTGGACCTGCCGTTGACGTCCACCTTCTTGATCGGCTGGCCGCGACCCGGCTCGAACGTCGTGGTCGTCGTGTTGCCGGCCCGGTCCTTGTCCACCTGCTGCGTCACCGCGCCGCCGGTGGCCGGCGTGTACGTGGTGCTCGTGGACCGGTTCAGGGAGTCGGTGGTGGCCGTGGCGCGCCCGTACTGGTCGTAGGCGGTGGTGGACATCGTCACGTACGTCGGGTTGGGGCCGGGCGTGGCCAGCTTCTGGATGGCGGTGGCGTGGGCGCTCCCGGTCACCGGCGCGGCGCCCCAGGCCTGGCCGTCGTACGAGGTGCGCACGTCGGACACGATCAGGTGCGGGTCGGTCGGCAGCGCGCCGCCGCAGGAGGCCGCGGTCGTCAGCACCTCGCTGGGGTAGCTGAGCAGGTAGGAGCCCTGGTTGCGGGCGTACGTGTACGTGGTGCAGCGCGGCGTCGGGTGGGCCACGTCGCCCCTGTCGAGCGACTGGGTCAGGATGCCGGCGCCGTCGTACGTGTTGTCAACCTCGGTCTGGAGCACGCCGCGCCCGGCGTCCAGCGCCGTGCGGCTGTGCGACGCCGCGACCGTGACGAGGTTGGCCGTGACCGTGCCCCACGTGTGCGCGCTCTGCGCGGTCTGGGAATTCCGCACGTCGTCCACCTGGGCGGAGACCTCGGTGCCGCCGGCCCCGTTCAGCGTGATCGTCTCCCGCTGGAAGCCCTGCAGCCCGACGTCGTCGGCCACCGACGCGCCCTGCGAGTCGGTCACCGACACCGACTTGGTGCCGCCCGACGCCGTCCGGTCGCCGTTCATGCCGCGCATGAACAGCTGGGTGGTCTGCGTCCGGGTGCCGCCGGCCGCGCCCTTCGTGGTCACGACCTTCTGGAAGCCGCGCCACTGGGCCCACGTCTTGAACGAGTCCTTCACCAGGCCGGTGTCGTCGTCGTAGTGCCACGCGCCGCCGCCCTGGTAGTCGTAGTGGTACACCTCGGCGGGCGAGGCGTTGGTGGAGTCGCCGACGACGACGTCGGTGACCAGGTACTTGGTGAACCAGTCCGGCTGCTTGGTCGTCCCCGCCGGGGGCGGCTGCCAGCCGTCCCACCACTGCGGGAAGCACCACGTCGCGTTGTCGGCGGGCCCCGGCTCGCTGCTCGTGGAGCAGCCGGCGGCCGAGTACGTCACCGTGATCGACGAGCCGGACTCCGACACGATCGAGGAGACGCGGTTGCGGTTGAACGCCGGCAGGTTGGTCGTGTCCACGCGGTTGGGCAGGGACACGTAGCCGAACGTGAGCTCGGGCACCGACGCGGTCCCGCCCACGTCGCCGGTGTGCGTGATGCCGTCCAGCGTCAGCGGGAACGAGCCGTCGCCGTCGTCCTTCAGCTCGTGGCGGAGCGTGTACGTGTCCACGTTGGCGTACGCGCTGCCGTTCCAGACCTGGGTGACGATCGACGTCAGCTCCTTCTGGGTCCAGAACGACGGCGACGTGCTGTTCGCGCAGGCCCCGGACGAGCAGCTCAGGTCCCAGGGCAGGTCGCAGATCGTGGCCGTCGAGGAGCAGCGGTCCGCGGTGTTGAACACGATCCGCATCGGGTTGTTCGTGTACGTGTTGGAGGCCCGCTCGCCGTACTCGATCTGGGTCAGGGTGCCGCCGCGGGTGTACGTGGTCGGCGTGCCCTTGCTGGCGCCCGTGTAGCCGCGGGCGTACATGTTGGTCTCGGGCGCGTACCAGAACGTCTCCGCGTTGCCGTGCGGGTCCACGACCAGGTCCAGGTTCCAGCGCCAGGCCTGGGTGCACCACCCCGGTGACGCGTTGCACGGGTCGCCGCTGTTCAGGCCGAGGACCGGCACGGTCCACGTCGAGTTGGTGGCCGCCTTGCCCGAGACCCAGCCCGGCGGGTGGTCGAGGCCGAACGTGTACTGGGTGCCGTCCGTGGTCGTGATCCGCCAGTACTCGCCGCCGTTGGCGCCGTTGGCGGCTCCGGTCAGGTGCTCGACCCGGGCCCCGTTGTCGTTGCGCAGGTGCCAGGCGCCGGTGGCGTCGTCCTTGACGATCTCGGTCGCCTGCCCGTTCAGCAGCACGGTGGCGTTGTCGTAGCCCCAGCACAGGTCGCCGGTCTTCTTGCCCGTGGCCTGGCTGTCCGCGCAGGACTTGTACTTGCGCTCGACGAAGCCGGGGTCGTAGTTGAACCCGTCGCCGATCCAGGACGCCTCGCCGTTGCCGCCGGCGGTCTGGCCGTCCACGCCGCCCGAGTCGTACGACAGGGCGACCGACGGCGCCAGGCTGCCCAGCCCGGGCGGCACCTGGACCGGGTAGGTCCACGTGAAGTCGCCGGTCTGCGCGTTTGCCTGCCACGTGGCCGACGGCGCCAGCGACGTCGCCTGGTACGTGCCGGAGGGGCCCGAGGGGCCCGCCGCCACCGCCAGCACCACCGTCTGCGAGCCGGATGCCGGCGCCACCGCGGCGCCCCTCCGGCCGGCCGGAGCCGGCGCCGCGGGGAGGTCCACGTCGGCGGTCACGCGCCGCGCGTTGTAGTCGTTCCTCGAGCTCGCCACGGGCGTCTGCGTCTGGCAGTCGGGCAGCTGCGGCGTGGTCAGGGCGCACGCCGGGAGCTGGACCACCCGGAGCCGTGAGGCCCAGTCCGCCCCGTAGGCCGTCCGGAACCCCGAGTAGTCCACGCTCACCGACGCGCCGCCGGCGGCTCCCGCGCCGTCGGCCCGCCAGACCTGGAGCAGTACCCCCTTCACACCGGCGGCCGCGGCCGCCGTCTGGTCGGCGACCTGTACGCCGACCTGGGCCGGCGAGGCGGAACCGACCCATACCGGGAGGTTTCCGGCGCGTACCGCGCCGCGCCCGTCCCACGAGGCGGACGCCGCGGTCCGGTCCGCGACCGCGGCGGCGGCGCCCGGCCAGACGGGCGCCGCCGCCGGCGCGGGGCGCGTGGCGGGCGCCGGCAGCGCGGTGCCGGTCACCGGGTGCACGGGCACGGACACCGGAGCCGGGGCGTCGGGGCGGCCCGGGTGGGGCGCCATCGCCGCGACCGCCGCCGGCGACGCCGCCGCCGCCGGGGCGCCCGTCAGCACGGCGCCGGCGAGCAGGGCGGCGAGCGCCCCCGTTCCCGCGAGACCGAGCTTGTTCTTCATCAAACGCTCCTCTACGGGATGCTGCAGGTGGAGGCGGCGGGCGCTGCCGCGGGCTGCGGACAGGGATCGCCCCAGTAGGCGTGGACCTCGTCGACCGTGCCGTTCAGGTAGTTGGCCTCGCTGCCGTTGAACTTGCCCCGCCCGAACTCCAGGCCGCCGGTCGACAGCCAGGGCGACGAGAACGTGGGCTGGGACGCCTGGAGCGTCAGGCCGCTGCCCGTGTCCACGTACAGGTACAGGCGGCCGGGCGCGGTGTCGCCGGGCGCCAGGCAGGACGGGTCGGCGCAGAACACGCCGACCAGGTGCGTCCACACGCCCACCCGCGGCGCGGCGTCGGACAGCGCGTGGTCGATCACGGGGCTGGTCGCGTCGCTCTCGGCCACGGAGAACGACCAGCGGTCGTTCCCCTTCAGGTACTCGAGGGCGAACGCCTCGCTGGTGACGCCGTCCTGGGTGAGCACGTGGTACAGGGCCGCGTTGTCGTCCAGCTTCACCCACGCGCTGACCGTGTAGCCGAAGCGCGTGTCCACCACCGGCTCCTGGGTCACGGCGTACCCGGAGGGCGAGCTCGAGTCGAAGTGCAGGGCGTCGTCCCCCGACGTCCCGGTGTGGCCGCCGACCCAGGAGAAGGTGCCGGCCGCCTTGCCGTCGTGGCCGCCGCCCGCCGTGTCGAACACGGTGGTGCCGCCGGTCACGTTCATGTGGTACTGCGCCAGGTGCACCGACCCGGTCGTGCCGTGGCCGGTGATGACGTCGTACGTCTGGACCGGGCCCAGGTTGCCGCCCCGGCCGACGATCTGCACGGCCAGGTTGTTGTCACCCACCACCGGCGGGACGATGGCCACGGCGGCGGTGTTCCCGGTGCCGCTGGCGGCGACGAACTTCCACGGCGTCGAGGCGTTCAGGCCGTACAGGTAGCCCGCGACGTCGGTCGTCGTGCCCGGGTCGAGCGTGAACGCGCCCGGCGTGCCGACGGGGGTCGTGGGGACCGACCCGCCGGGCGGGTAGAGGCCGTCCGTCGAGGTGATCCCCGGCGTCACCGTCACCGGGGTCGTGTCGATCGTCAGGTGGCAGGTCGCGCTGGCCGCCCCGTTGACGATGCCGTCGTTGGCGACGACCGACCACGTCACCGAGTCGCCGTCGGCCAGCTTCCCGGAGGGGACGCTGGCGCTGGTCGCCAGCGTCGTGTTGCCTGACCCGGGCGTGCGGCCGCCGTCGCTGACGCTGCCCGAGCTGGCCGGGCCGGCCCACCGGAACGTCGCCGTCAGCGGCTGCGGCTGCGAGGAGCCGGTGTCGTCCGCGTCGCTGACGTTGGCGTGCATCGCCGGCGTCGCGTCGTTGACGTAGTTGGCGTTCGCGTTGCACGGGATCTGGCCGTTGGAGTACAGGAACGGGCTGCCGTTCGTGAACAGGCCGCCCGGGGTGTTGGGGGTCGTGTTGTACTCGATGCTCAGGAACGGCCGGTCGCTGCTCGAGATCGAGCCGGAGTCGAACTTCTTCCACTGGCAGTTGTTGCCGCTGCTGTCGGAGTGGCAGAGGCTCTCGCTCGGGGTCCGCAGGCCCATCGTCAGGTCGGCGCTGCCGCCGCCCGCGATCTGGGCCACCATGCTGGTGACGTCGAACACGACCCAGTTGCGCGCGGAGCAGGTGCCCGGCGGGTACCCGTGCGCGCCCGAGAACGAGTCGAGCTGCTTGTTCCAGCTCGGCTGGTTGCTCCAGTCGGTGGACGAGCTGATGCGGCCGGTCCACCACAGCCTTCGCGCTGTGGATCGTCTTGTGGGCGACCTTCGACGTGTCCATCTGGAAGAACGAGCGGTACGTCACGCCGTTGCAGGGATCCCCATAGCCCTCGGGCGACCGGCCGACCTTGACCTCGCCGAAGTGCTGGGGATCGGGGTCGTTGGCGCCGTTCCAGTACGTCTGGCTGGGGAAGCAGGCGTCCACCTTGGTCCACGCCTGCTGGACGCCGGTCACCGCGACGTACGGGTCGATGGAGACCGGGAACTGCGTGGTGGGGCTGGCGAGCATCCCGGCGTCGGGGAGCAGGTCCAGCTCGCCCGGGCTGACGCGCACGCCGACCGGCGCCCGGCTGGCGCCCGACGCGTCCCACATGGACGCCGCCGGGGCGCCGAACACCTCGGTGTCCACGCCGTCCACCGCGCTCAGCTCGCCGGCGGCGGTCGCCGCCAGCGTCACGCCGCCGGTCGACAGCGGCAGCCGAACCGTGCGCACGGCCGGGTTTCCGGCGGCCTCGGCGCTCCGCACGACCAGCAGGGTCGAGAAGCCGAGCGGCTGCGCGATCAGCCGCAGGTCCACGCCCGGCAGGACGTTCGCGTATGTCGCGGTCGGACCGTCGAGCGTCGGGACGGGCAGGGCGCCGGGCCAGCCGAGCGCGACGTCGTCGCCGTCGCGGGCGATGCGGGCCAGCGGTGTGCTCGCGCCGCCGCCCGAAAACGCGACGCCGGCGATGCTCGCTGCGGGCGCGACGGTCCCGTCGGGCGCCGCCCGCAGCGTCAGATCGACCGGCGTCCACGTGCCGTCGCCACGGCGGAGGCGGACCGGCGTCGGGCTCTCGTTCAGCGTCAGCGTGCCGGAGGGGTTGGCGAACGTCTGCGAGAACTCGGTGCGGTCGGCGAGCGCCTCGACCGGGTGGCCGGCCGCCCGGGCCGCGGCCAGCGCCGACGCCTCGTCGGGCGCCACCAGCAGGCCCGCGGGCGCCTGCGCGCGGGGGACCGTGAGGGGCGCGATCAGCAGCGTCGCGATGAGCAGGCCGGCGAGGGCGAGCCAGGCCCGCAGGGGCCGCAGCGAGGGCAGGCCGAGCCCGGTCGGGAGGGGGAGCGAGCGAAGCACGGGTGGGTTGTAGCCCGCGCGCGAGGGGCCGTCCACCGACAACCCTGACAGCGGCCGTACAACCGGCACCGACAATCAGCACGAGGCGCCACCGGGGCAGCGGCGCGTCAGCTCGCCGGCTCGCGTCCGGCGGGCCGGGCGCCGGTCAGAACGCCGGCGTCTGGTACGGGACCAGGAGGCCCAGCACCACCGCCGCCACCGCGCCCGCGGCCGTGGCGCCCACCGCCAGGAGGACGCGCTGCCGGGCCGGCCCCGGATGCGTCAGCGCGGCCGCGACCAGGCAGACGACGACTCCGAGCCCGGTGACGTACGTGCCGTAGCCGCGGAACCACCAGCCGCCCGTGACCGCGATCGCCAGCGCGGCGGCGCCGGCCACGCACCACGCGCCAACCGCTCGCGAGCCCCGGGTGATGGCCAGGCTCCCGCCGAGGACGGCCGTCAGCACTCCGATGATGCCGACGAGCACGCCGTTGGTCAGCTGCAGGCCGAGACGCTCGGACGTGCCCTGGCCGTTGGGCAGTGCGAACGTGATCTGGACCCAGGGCAGCAGCGTGCTGACGGCGACCAGGAGGCCGCCCACGACCACGAGGAGGGGGCCCAGGAGTCCGCCGCCGGTCACCGCCGGCGTCCCGCCGGCCCGGTCGTCCACCGCCACGCGATGCAGGATACCCGGCGCGCCCCACCGCTCGCGGAGCGCGCGGCGCCGCCCCTGCCGTGACCCGGACGGGTATTCCCAGTGGGCCACGTGGAGAGAGCTGCGGGGAGCGCTCTCCGACGTGTTGCGCACGGTGCTGGCCACCGTGGCGCTCGCGCCGCTGACCGCGCTCGCCGCCGAGGGAGGCGCATCGTCCCGCGACGTCCTCCAGTTCGACACCGCCTTCGCCAACGTCTCGCCGTTCATCGGCGCCGCCGGGGCCATCCGGGGCGTGACCGCCGCGCCGCTGCCGTGGGCCGTCCGGTCCATCCGCGGCGACCTGGACGCCAACGGGCAGCTGACGGTGGACGTCGACCACCTGGTGCTGGCCAACGACCCGGCGGTGCCGGCCAACCTGCGGGGCACCAACCCTGTCCCGTTCTTCGCCGCCATCGTCAGCTGTGAGACCGCCGTCAACGGCGCCGTGGCGGTGTCCAACGTGACGTCCGCCAACTTCACGGCGACGATGCCCGGTGGCAACGCGTTCATCCACCAGCGGCTGTCACTGCCGGCCCCGTGCGCGGCTCCCGACGTGTTCATCACCTCGCCGAACGGCGGCGTCTGGTTCGCCGTCACCGGCAGCGCGGGCGCCAGCCGGGCCGACGAGCTGCAGTTCGACACCGCCTTCGCCAACGTCTCGCCGTTCATCGGCGCCGCCGGGGCCATCCGGCGACCACCTGGTGCTGGCCAACGACCCGGCGGTGCCGGCCAACCTGCGGGGCACCAACCCTGTCCCGTCCTTCGCCGCCATCGTCAGCTGTGACACCGCCGTCAACGGCGCCGTGGGGGTGTCCAGCGTGACGTGCGCCAACTTCCCGGCGACGCCGCAGGGCAACGCGCGCATCCACACGACGCTGACGCTGCCCTCACCGTGCGCCACGCCGTACGTGTTCATCACGTCGCCCAACGGGGGCGCCTGGTTCACCGTCACCGGCCGCTGACGCATCGAGTCCGGGCGCCGTCCCCGCGCGGCGCCCGGACGCCAGTGGCCATCCGGTACGCGTACCGGTCGGTTTGCGGCTGGTGGGGGCCCCTCCCTCCTTCGCCGGGAGGGGCCGCTGGCTCCCCTTGACGGCTCCCTGCGGCCCCGGTAGCGTCCTCGGCAGGCGGGGAAGCAGCCGCACGGTCGCGGAGAGAGGAGGGACGAGATGTCCAGGAGCCGTCGACGCCTGACGTTCGTGCTCGCGGTGCTGTCGGTGCTGCTCGCGGGCCTGGTCAGCGGCGGGACGCCGGCCGCCGTCGCGGAGGGGCATCGGCTGGCGAGGCCGGTGATCGACACCCGCTACCTGTACGACCAGCTGTTCCTGATGAGCACGGCGTACATCTACCGGGTGTCGGGCGCGGAGAGTTCTTCGCCCACTGGAAGGGCCAGATGACCAGCCAGCGGGCGATGGGCGACCTGGCCCGGTTCGTGACGGTCCGCGACCACTACTTCCAGCTCTCGTTCATGCCGTTCCAGTCGGACGTCGCGGAGGTGACGCTGCCGGGGGCCGTGTGCGCGGGCCAGCGCGTGCTGGTCGGCTCGCACCCCGACTCGACGCCGGTCAACGGGACCCGCCTCGTCAACCAGATCAACGCCGGGCAGCTGAACCCGAACGGCCTGCAGTCGATCATGCGCAGCAACATCGGCAACGGCTCGGCCTACGACGCCACGACCGGGGTGACGATGACGATGGCCGAGTTCCAGGCGCTGCTGAGCTGGTACGAGGCCAACGGCACCTGGCCGGCGCGCACGCTCAAGGTGACGCTGTTCGACGCCGAGGAGACGGGGCTCAACGGGTCGCGCTTCTACGCGGCCAACCTGATCCCCAGGGGACCGCAGGGGCAGTACGTGCTGGTCGCCAACATGGACCAGAACGGCATCGAGTACCCCGCCTTCCACTTCGGCACCGACCACTACCTGAACGACCTGGTCAACGGCGGCGTCGGCCCCTGGTTCACGAACATCAACGCGTCGCCGCTGGCACAGAACAGCATCTACACCGGCCAGGCGTGGCAGAACATCCAGGCCAACATGCCGGCGATCCTCGCGTTCCGGCAGGCGCTGACGGACGCGGTCACCCAGGCGTTCCAGGTGCTGGGCGACCGGTACGACCACCAGGTGCCGCTGGAGAACCCGCTGACGATCGCGACGTTCGCGCCGGCGGACCCGCGGGCGCGCACCATGCCCGCGTACTCGGCCGCCGACCAGCAGCGCTTCTCGCCGGTGCAGGACGACGCGCTGGGCCGCACGGACCAGGTGCCGTTCCTCAGCCTGGGCATCCCCGGCTACGGGGTGCTGGGCGCGTTCGACAGCAACGCCGTGGAGAACCCGTACCCCGCGTTCTACACGTCCAGGCCGGCGATCTTCCAGTACGCCGGCTACGACACGACGCTGGACGACATCTGGCACCTGAACCAGTTCGCGTCGGGCATGCCGCACGGGCCGAAGGGCGTCGCCGACCCCAGCCAGGAGCTGCTGCGGGCGCTGGAGCTGCCGGCGACGTGGACGGACTACCTGGCGTCGGGTGACGCGTACGCGGGCGCGGCGGCGGCGCCGCGCGGGCCGGTCGCCTACTTCGAGACGAGCCCCGCGGCCCCGAGCACGACGGCGGTGTCGTTCGACGGCGGGTTCAGCGCGGACCCGGCGGGCGGCGGCCTGCGGTACGTCTGGGACTTCGGCGACGGCACGTTCGGCTGCCGGACGGGTCGGGGCCTACCGGCAGGCCGTGTCGGTGGCCGGGCCGGCCGGCGCCGCGCCGGCGACGGCGGCGTGCGGCACCCTGGACTCCTCGGAGCGGCAGGCGGTGCTGGATGGCGCCCGGCGGGCGCACCTGCTGTGACGGCTCAGCGGCGGGTCCGCCGCTGCCAGCCCCGTCCCGGGTGCCAGGACTCGATGACGAGGTGGTCGGCGGGCGTGCCGACGTAGGTCAGCACGGCCTCGGTGATGTCGAGGCGGAAGAAGCCGGCGCCCTCGTGCGGGTTGTCCGGCGGCGGCGGGACCTCCACGGCGGTGCCGGCGAGCTTGGCGTCGCCGACCCAGGCGCTGGGGTCGTCCTTGGGCGGCTCCGGCGTCGGGCTGTGGACGGCGACGCGGGGATCGCGACGCACGTCGAGGAGCTTGACCGAGCCGTCCATGATGCCGAGCGTCGCCTCGCCGTCCTCGAACTGGAGCTCGGTGCCGCTGATGCGGGGCGCGCCGTCCCGGCGCAGCGTGGCGATGGTCTTGTGGGTGCCCGCGTCGAAGCGGGCCCTGACCTTCGCGGCGAAGTCGGGGGCGTCGCGCTCGATGTCGCGCCAGGCGGGCACGGTGCTAGGCCACCGACCAGGCGGGCGGACTGCCCGTCCGGATGGCCGCGGCGAGGACGTCGGGATCGGGCGAGCCGGTGGCCCGGAGGTCGGCGGCCACCTGGTCGACGTCGTACTCGACCCGGTGGACCGTGACGGCGCCGTCCTCGACCAGCAGGTAGGAGGCGCGAGGATCGCCGTCGTAGGGGTTGCCGGCGCTGCCCGAGTTGGCGACGGTCAGGCTGCCGACATGCCTGACGAAGGGCACGTGGATGTGGCAGAAGACGGCGACCCGCGCGCCGAGGGGGCCGAAGGTGCTCTGGAGGTCGGCGTCGCCGGCGTCCGGCAGCACCACCTGCCAGAGGTTGCCCGGCACGGCGTGGACGACCGCGACCCGATCGCCGTCCCGCCACTCCGTGGGCGCGGTCTGGAGCCAGGCCACGCGCTCCTCGCCGAGCCGGTCCGCGTTCCAGGCGACGTGCCCGTCGAGCCGGGCCGCGAGGCCGGGCTCAATACCCGGCGGCAGGCCGTCCCGAACGACGGTGTCGATGTTCCCGATCACCCCGGGCCAGCCGAGCTCCCGAACCCGGTCGACGCACTCGGCGGGCCGAGGGCCGCCGATGACCAGGTCGCCGCCCTGCACGACGAGGTCGGGCGCCCAGCGCTGGAGATCGGCGACGACCGCGTCGAGCGCCGCGAGGTTGCCGTGGATGTCGGAGACGATCGCGATTCGGGGACCGGCCACGACTACTGGACGCCCAGGGTCCGCAGCTGCGCGGCCGGGTCCCACCCGGGCGGCGCCGAGAGGCCGCGGCTCGACCACTTCATGCCGCCCGCGACCCACTTCGCGCGCCATTCCTCGAACGTCACGCCCCGGGCCTCGTCGTCGTACCCGAACTCGAAGCCGCAGGACGGGCAGATGTCGTACGACGCACCGCTCTCTGCCGTGTAGGGCGGCTCGGGCAGGTCCGGATAGCCGCACACCGGGCACTGGTACCGCTGTGGGGCCACCGGGTGCTCCTGCCGCGGCTGTGCACCGTTGCTCCGCTCTGCCGGCGGCTGGTCCTGGTCGGTCAGCACCGCCTGCAGTGCCTCACGGAGCCCTTCGCGATCCACGGTGACGAACTCCGGCGCCTCGGGGGCGACGCCGAACACCGAGCGCACGACCGACGTCCCGTCGGGCGAGATCCCGATCGATACCTGCGTCCTCCGCGAGCCGGCCGGGCGGAGGTGGTACGCGTCGATCCGCGTGATGCCGGGCCCGAGCTCGCGCATCGAGTCGGTGACCTGCTTCGGGATGTCCGGCCGCGGGCCGGCCGGCGTCACCGACTCCGGCGTGAGCTGTCCGGGGTCCACCACGCGGACCAGCTCGTCGGTCGCGTTGCTCAGGGTGCGGAGCGTGAAGCGGTGGAACCCGCGCCGGTCGATGCGCTCCTCGAGGAACCCCGTGACGCCCTGGTCTTGGAAGCCGTGGAGGGCGGCCAGGTACGACTCCTGGCCGACGAAGACCACCGCCGTCGGGCTGCGCCGGACGTGGAGGATCGAGTCGAGGTCGCCCTGGGCCTCGAGCGCGAGCCGGCCGCTGGCGGCCGCGTCGTCCAGCTGCTGGTCGTCCGGCTCCCGGACCAGCCCCCGGACCAGCAGGCTGCGGAGCGCCGTCCGGAGCGCCGCGCTCCGGGCCTCGTCGGGCAGGGAGCGCGTCACCTCCGGCGGCTCGGCCGGGCGGAACGGCGTCCCCTCGTCCGCGCTGACGCTCTCCAGCTCCTCGTCCGTCAGGGGCACCAGCGCGACGGCCCCTGCCGCGGTCAGCCGCTCCAGCAGCTCCTCGTTCGCCATCGTGCTCTGTCTACACCTATCCGAACAGTCCGTGCCAGGCGTGGGACAGGCCGCTGCCGATGTCGTGGCCGACCGAGGACGCCACGTTCACCACCGCGTGCTCCGCCGTCGAGAAGGCGTGCCCGATCGCCTCGCGGTTCTGGTAGATGAGGTCGCCGACGAAATACGCGGCGGTGGCCGCCATCGTCACCTCGCCGACCACCGGGATCCAGTCGGTGGCGGCGTTGGCGGCGAGCAGGCCGGCGACCGGGCCGGCGGTGACCGCCATCGCCCCCAGGTTGGCGGCAGCCGCCCACCGCTCGGTGTTCGCCCCGCCCAGCGCGTTCGGGGAGGGGTCGGCGATGGTGAAGATGTCGCCGGCGGCCCCGAGCACGGCCAGGCCCTTGCTCGCCGTGCGACCGAGCGGGCTGTCGAGCAGTTGGCCGACCCGGGCGAACGGCGTCGTGACCGCGCCGTCGACGGTCCGGGCGGCGTCCGCCGTCGCGTCGGCCAGCTCGGTGCCCGTCGGCGTGTGTCCGAAGGACGGGTTCTGCCAGTACGAGTCGCCGGGGAACCGGGCCGGGTCGGGCTTGAAGATCGTCCGCGTCTTGCCGTCGAGCGAGTACGCGGCGAACGTCCTGGTCGCGGGGTCCCACACTCGCAGCGTGTTGCCGGCGATCTTGACGTCGTAGCCGGCCGCCTGGGCGTCCTGCAGGAACCGGGTGGCGGCGGTCGCGTACTCCTCCCTGGAGGCGGCCCACACGTCGGACCAGTGCCGCTGGAAGTGGTCGAGCAGCGTGCTCGGCCGGTTCCACGTCGCCTGGGCCGCGCGGTAGTAGGACTGCAGCGCGAGGTGGGAGGCGTCGTAGAGCGCGGGCCCGAGGTTCAGCAGCCGCGCGGGACTGCTCCCGCCGCCGCCCAGCGCGCCCTGGGTGCCGGCCAGCTCGATCGCCCGGGTGACCTGGACCGCCTGGCTCTGCATGGCCTGCACCTGCGTGAGGGCCTGGTCCAGCGCGGCGCGGGTTCCGGGCCAGGTGGTCCGGAAGTCGCGCGCCGCGGGACCGTCCCAGACGGCCGGGTTGCTCAGCGCCGAGCCGCTCGCCCGGACCGCCTGCAGGTTGGTGACGAGATGACCGTCGAGGAGCTGCTGCATCGCCTTCGCGGCGCGGACCGCCTGATCGGTCGTGAGGACGCGCTCAGCCACGGCGCGCCCTCAGCCCGGCGCCTGCCGCGATGTCCCTGCCCCCCAGAAACATTTGCGATAGGGTAGCGGATGGTTCCTCGGCGTTCGCGAGGCCGCCCGGGCGTCAGGCCGGCCGGGGCCGCAGCTCGCACTCGGCCTTGAAGCCCTGGCTGGTGAGGCCCAGCGCCGCGTTCGACCTGGAGCGCATGTTCTCCAGCGCGACCAGCGACGTCAGCTCGACCACGCTGGCGTCGTCCAGGTGCTCACGGAGTCGCGCGACCAGCTCGTCCGTGACGGCCGGCGGGGTCTCCGTCATCGCCTCCGCGTACTCCAGCACCAGGCGCTCCAGGTCGCTGTAGACCGGGCTGGACCGCCACCGCGGGATCTCCTCGAGCTTGCGCGGATCGACACGCCGGTGGTGGAACTCCCAGTAGCCGAAGTCCATGCACCAGGCGCAGCCGATACGGGCCGCCGAGGCCATCACCGCCAGCGCCTGGAGGGTCGTGTCCAGGCGCCGCCAGCGCTGGACGCGCATCTCCAGGCGCACGAGCGTCAGCAGGACGCCGGTGTGGTGCGACCAGGCCGCCAGCGGATCCGCTACCCTGCCGAGCCGGCGTCTGCTGAACCAGGCGGCCAGGCGGGCGGTGAGGCTCGTGGTCGTCGTGTCGAGCGGGATTCGTGCCATGGACCCTCGGACGGCGCGGCGATCCGATTCGTGACAGCCCGGCTCAGCCGGATTCCACCGCGCGAGCGGAACGACGGGCCCGATCCGCATGTCGCCGGTGCGATCCGGCTCAGTCCGGACCGAGGCGAGGCCGCTGCCGCCGCGCGAACGCCAGCTTGCTCGGCGCGAGCACGAACAGGATCTCGGCGATGCGGCCGCCGGGGTCGGTGACGATCTGCACCACCTGGATCGGACCGTCGCCCGCGTGCACGACCAGGCCGGGCGTGCCGTTCACGCCGACCGTGGCGACGCGCAGCTCGGGCGGCGCCTTCGCCAGCAGGCCGGCGAAGAGGCGCAGCACGCGATCCCTGCCGAGCACCGGACGGCGCGCGGCCAGCGCCTCGCCGCCGCCGTCGGTGAGCGCCACGACGTCCTCGCGGAGGACGGCCACCAGGGTGCTCACGTCGCCCGCCCGGAACGCCGCCACGAGCGCGTCCGCCAGCGGCCGGTGCACCTCCGCCGACGGCGTGGCGCGGGCGTGCGAGGAGGCGATCCGGCGCCTGGCCCGGGCCAGCAGCTGGCGGGAGCCGCCCTCGCTGACCCCGATGGCGTCGGCGATCTCGGCGTGGGACAGCTCGAGCGCTTCGCGCAGCACGAGCACCGCGCGCTCCGGCGCGGAGAGGCGTTCGAGCATGGCGAGGGCACCCAGCGAGAGCAGCTCGCGACGCTCGACCAGCTCCAGCGGGTCCTCGGCGACCCCGGCGCCCGTCAGCACCGGCTCGGGCAGCCAGGGCCCGACGTAGCGCTCCCGGCGGGCCCGGGCCGAGCTCAGCTGATCGAGGCTCAGGCGGGTCACGGTGCGGAGGAGCCACGCGCGGGGGTCGCGCACGTCGTTCGCGTGGGCGGCGTAGCGGAGCCACGCCTCCTGCACCGCGTCCTCGGCGTCGCTCGCCTGGCCCAGCAGCCGGTAGGCGACCGAGAAGAGCAGCGGCCGCAGCTCGGCGAACGCGGCGACGCGGGCGTCGTCGACCAGCACGCCTCCACGATAGGTCGCGGCCGAGGCCGCGCAGGGCCGGGCAGGGCCGCCGGCCACGATGTGGACCCGTGCGCTCGCCGGGCTGGTGCCGAGGATGTGGCGGCCGGCCAGGTTCGTCGGTTGACAGCATCCGCGGCCTGATGAACCATCCCTCTTTGGAGTCGACATATCGACGGCTTGTCGAAAATTCGGACAACGGCGATTTTGGATTCCACGGAGGGAAGAGACGATGTACCGGGACATGCTCCCGCGCCCCAGCCGACGCGTCGCCGCCGTCCTCGGCGCCCTGGCCCTGGCCGCCGGCGCGGCAACGCTGGGCACGTTCCCGGCGCAGGCATCCCCCACGTCTGCCACCACCCTCGTCGTCAATGCGAACCAGCCGCTGCGGGCGGTCACCCACGTCGCCTCCGGCGGTCTCTACGGCCTGGACACGGCCACCATCCCGGCCGACAGCCTGGTCGAGCCGCTGCACCCGAACACGTTCGTCCAGATGGCGCCCGGCGGCTCGCAGCTGCCCAACGGCGAGCCCGTGCCGGGCGGTGACGCGCTGGTCGTCGCCCCGGAGGCCGCGAAGGCGGGCGCGAAGGTGGTCATCCGGATGCCGGACTGGTACCCGAACTTTCCCTACAAGTGGATCAGCTGGAGCAACTGGCTGTCAGCCGTGGACACGCAGCTGGCGAAGGTGCGCGCCTCCGGCGCCACCAACATCGCGGCCTGGGAGCTGTGGAACGAGCCCGACTTCACCTGGGACACCACCAACGCCGGGAGCTTCGACGCTGGCTGGGCCCGCACCTACGCCGAGGTCCGGTCCAAGGACCCCACGACGCCCATCCAGGGCCCCAGCTTCACGCACTGGGACGTCAACCTGATGACCCCGTTCCTCGACGATGCGATCGCCAACAAGGCGGTGCCGAACATCGTCAGCTGGCACGAGCTCGGGGGCGCCAGCACCATCGCCGCCG
>VBJR01000120.1:16706-18789 GCA_005880175.1 Chloroflexota bacterium | reverse complement strand
ATCTCGTACCCGATGCACCTGCTCGAGTGCTGCCTGGTGACGGACGGCGGCGGCGCGCTGATCCTGACCTCGGCCGAGCGGGCGGCCGCGATGGACCTGCGCCGGCCGCCCGTCTACGTGCTCGGCACCGGCGAGTCGGCGGAGTCGCAGACGATCTCGATGATGGAGGACTTCACGACCTCCCGCGCGTTCCGCGTCTCCTCAGCGTCGGCGTTCGCGGAGGCCGGCATCGCGCACGCCGACGTGGACCACCTGATGGTCTACGACGCGTTCGCCCACCTGCCGATCTACGGCCTGGAGGACCTCGGCTTCGTGGGCCGCGGCGAGGCCGGCGAGTTCATCGCGGAGGGCAACACCGCGCCCGGCGGCAGCCTGCCGATGAACACGAACGGCGGCGGCCTGTCGTACACGCACACCGGCATGTACGGCATGTTCGCGATCCAGGAGTCGGTGCGCCAGCTGCGCGGCGAGGCGGCGGCGCAGGTGCCGGACGTGAACGTCAGCGTCGCCCAGGGCGTGGGCGGCATGTTCATGAGCGCCGGCACGCTGGTGCTGGGGACTGCCGAGACGGTTTGAGGCCCGCTCGGGCGCCTGCGCCATAATGGGCCGCCGATGGAGCTGAAGCGCGAGGTCCTGACCTCCGAGATCCTCGACCCCCGGAACGAGTACCGGCCGACCCCGTCCGAGGTGGAGGTGCGCTGGGACCCCCTCCTCGGCTACAGCGCGCGGCTGGTCCGCGGCGGCGGCCACCTGCTCCCGCCGTCGGACTTCGACCTGGAGGCGTTCGGCCGGCAGACGCGGGAGAGCTGCTTCTTCTGCCCGCCGCGGCTGGAGGCGATGACGCCGAAGTTCCCGGCCGAGCTGGTCCCCGACGGCCGCATCCGGTGCGGCGAGGCGGTCCTGTTCCCGAACATCCAGGCGTACGCGCTGTACAGCTCCGTGTCCGTCTACTCGCCCGACCTGCACTACCTGCCGCTCGACCGGGCGACGGCGCCGGTCGTCAGGGACAACCTGCTGGCGCAGCTCGACTTCGTGCGGCGGATGACCCGGCACGACCCGCGGGCGACGTGGGTGTCGATCAACGCGAACCACATGCTGCCGTCGGGCAGCTCGCTGTTCCACCCGCACATGCAGGGGGCGGTCGATCCCCACCCGACCACCGTCCAGGAGCTGCTGTCGCGCGTGCCGGCCGAGCGCTTCCACGACTACCTGGAGACCGAGCGGCGATTGGGCGAGCGCTACCTGGGCAGCCTCGGCGGCGTCGAGTGGCTGGCCGGCTTCGCGCCGTTCGGCTTCAACGAGCTGCGGGCGCTCGTGCCCGGCGTGCGGTCGCCCGAGCAGCTCGACGACGAGCGTGCGGCGGCGCTGGCGGAGGGCATCGCCCGGGCGCTCGGCCTGTACGCGGAGATGGGATACCAGAGCTTCAACCTGGCCCTCCAGGGCGCGCCGGTCGAGGGCCACGTGCTCAGCGTCCGGCTGGTGTGCCGCTCCAACCTGCAGCCGCTGTACCGCTCGGACGTCGCGTACTTCGAGCGGATGCACTGGCAGGCGATGGTCGACGGCACGCCGGAGGAGCTCGCGGAGCGCGCCGGCGACCGGTTCAGAGGCTGATCAGGCCGACCGGCCACAGAACGCTCCACTGGCGCAATTCGCGCAAGCGTGGTAATTCATTTCGACACGACGGGAGAAGAGAGGGGACAGGGGCGCCTTGGGGCGCCCCTGTTGATTTGTTGGGGAAAGATGGTGTCCCCCGAGTCGAGCGGGCCGTTCCGCTTTTGAAAAGCCTCCCTCCCACGTTGGGTCCTCTCGCGAACCGGCGGGCCCGCCGCCCGGGAGACACCGTCCGGGTGATGTCGGATCCGTCTAGCCCTCGTCCTCCGCCGTCGAGTCGAACACGCGCTCCTCGATGTCGTGCAGGTGACGCAGCATCTCGGTCCGGGCGCCGTCCGGATCGCGGCGCCGCAGGGCGGCCAGGATGCGCCGGTGGCCGGCCAGCGAGTAGGCGGGCCGGTCGTGCTGCTGCAGGGACCGCTCGCGCGACTGGCGGAGCAGGTCCACCAGCGTGTCCAGCGCTCGCAGCATC
>VBJR01000120.1:16023-16657 GCA_005880175.1 Chloroflexota bacterium | reverse complement strand
TGCTGCTCCAGGATCGCGTCGAGCTCGGCGAGCTCCTCGTCCGTGATGCGCGCGGCCGCGAACTCGGCCAGCGCCGGCTCCAGCACCCGCCGCACCTCCCACAGCTCGCGCATCTGCGTGCGGCTCTGGAGCAGCAGCAGCGCGAGCGGCTCGGTCAGCTGCTCGACGCTGACGCTGCGCACGTATGTGCCGTCGCCCTGCCGGCTCTCGATCAGGCCCATCTGCTCCAGCACCCGGATCGCGTCGCGCACGGAGTTGCGGCTGGCCTTGAACAGCTCCGCCAGCTCCCGCTCAGGGGGGAGGCGGTCGCCGGGCTTGATCCGCCCGGCCGCGATCAGCCCCCGGATCTGGTCCACGATCTCGTGGTAGATCCTGGTCTTGCGGACCTGCCGCACGCCGAGCATGTCGGTCACGGTGCCGGCCTCACTGAGATGTCCAATGGTAGGACCATGGTGTCGGCCTCCTGCGCCGGGTGTCAAGCTGGCAGGTCGCGTGCCGCCTCTGCACGGAGCCGGGGCAGCACGTCCGCCGCGACCGTCTCCAGCACGTCCAGCTGGTCGTCCCGGGGGTGGTCCAGGATGAACTCCTCGATGCCCACCTCGCGGTAGCGGCCGACGACGTCCAGGAACGCGTC
>VBJR01000120.1:0-15988 GCA_005880175.1 Chloroflexota bacterium | reverse complement strand
GATCGCCGCGCACGCCTCGTCCAGGATCGCGCCGCGGGACCGGATCTGCTCGGTCGTCCCGAACGAGTTCCAGGCGTCCGCGTAGCGGGCCACGATGCGGAGCATGCGCGGGCCGTGCGCGCCGAGCGTCAGCGGCGGCCGCGGGCGCTGGATCGGGCCCGGCCGGAACGCCGCGTCGCGCAGCTGGTAGTGCCGGCCCTCGTACGTCGTGAGCTCGTTCCGGAGCAGGCTGTCCACGATCTCGACCGCCTCGCGGAACCGGTCCACCAGCTCACGCGGGGGCGGGAACTCGAGGCCGTACATCGCGTGCTCGGGCTCGTACCAGCCCGCCCCCAGGCCCAGCTCCAGCCGGCCGCCGGAGACGTGGTCCACCGTGACCGCCTCCTTGGCCAGCAGCGCCGGGTGGCGGAACGTGTTGCTGCTGACGAGCACGCCCACCCGGATCCGCTCGGTGCGGGCGGCCAGCGCGGCCAGCAGCGTCCAGCCCTCGAAGTAGGGCCCGTCCGGCCGGCTCGGCTGGACGTAGTGGTCGCAGTCCCACGCGCTGTCGAACCCGAGCCGCTCGAAGAGACGCCAGCGCTCCAGCGTCTTCTCCCAGGGCAGGTTCTGGTCCGTGCACAGGCCGAAACGAAGCCGCTGCGTCATCCAGGGGAGTGTAGGCTCGGCCTTGCGATGAGGGTGCCAGAGACGCTGCTGATTCCAGGTCCGGTGTCGGTGAGCAGCGAGGTGCTCACGGCACTGGCAAGACCCGTGCCCCCCCACTACGGCGACGAGTGGGTGGAGCTGTACCACCGCCTGACGTCCGACCTCGCCGGGATCTTCGGGACCGCCGGCGACGTGGTGCTGCTGTTCGGTCCCGGCACGGCGGCGCTGGAGACGTGCCTCGCCAGCGCGCTCGCCGCCGGCGACGAGGTGCTGGTCGGCGAGCGCGAGCCGATCCGGCCCGAGGACCTGGCCGGCGCGATCGAGCGGCACCCGGCCGCCCGCGCGTTCGCCGTGGTCCACCACGAGACGAGCCTGGGCCTGCTCAACCCGGTGCGCGAGCTGTGC
The DNA here is from genome assembly GCA_005880175.1 of Chloroflexota bacterium. The sequence goes on along the minus strand of VBJR01000120.1, from coordinate 14,938 downwards.
GAGCTGGCCAGCGGCCGCGGCCTGCTGACGGTCGTGGACGCGGTCGCCTCGCTGGGCGGTGTCCCGCTGGAGATGGACGCCTGGGGCATCGACCTGTGCGCCGGGGTGGGCAACAAGTGCCTGGGCGCGCCGGTCGGGGTCGCCCCGATCGCCGTCGGCCCGCGCGGCTGGGCGGCCGTGGACGACGGCCGCCGCAAGATCGGGGGCTGGTACCTGAACCTGGCCACGTGGCGCCGCTACGGCGACATGTGGGCGGGCTGGCACCCGAGCCCCACCACCATGCCCAGCAACGTGTGCGTGGCCCTGGCCGCGGCCCTCGAGGAGGTCCTGGAGCGGGGCCTCGAGGCGCACCAGGCCCGCATCGCCCGGGCCGCCGCCCGGGTCCGGGACGGCCTGCGCGAGCTGGGGTTCGAGATGGTCATCCCGGAGGCGTACGCGGCCCCGATCACCACCGCCGTGTGGGCGATGCCCGGGATGGACGTCCACGACTACATCGAGTGGCTCGCGCACGAGCGGGGCCTGCGCCTGGGCGCGGCCCTGGGCGACCTGGCCGGCAAGGCGTTCCGGGTCGGCCACATGGGCCGGGCGGCCGAGCCGGGCGTCGTGGACCTCTACCTGCGCGCGACGTCGGAGTACCTGGCCAGCCAGCGCTGAGCGCGGCGCCCGCCGGCGCTCGACGGCCATGCGTCCGTCCCGGACGCATGGCCTAGCTCTGGCCCTCGCTGGCCTTCCGGCCCGGTCATACGCTGGCCCCTGGCGGCCCGTCCGAGGCCGCGCTACTGCGGGGGTAGGAATGAGTCTGGATCCGACATCCACGCTCGTGCGTCCGAGCGCGCTGTTCGAGCGGCATCTGCGGGAGACGATCGGCGGCGCCGCGCCGGTCCAGCGCTACTACCAGATGATGGCGTACCACCTGGGCTGGCTGGACCAGCAGCTCAGGGAGTCCGCCGGCGGCGGGGGGAAGCGGCTGCGGCCCGCGCTGTGCCTCATGGCGTGCGAGAGCGTGGGGGCGCCGGCCGAGCAGGCGCTGGCGGGGGCCCTCGCCGTGGAGCTCGTGCACAACGCGTCGCTGATCCACGACGACATCGAGGACGGCGACGAGGTGCGCCGGCACCGGCCGGCCGTGTGGGCGCTCTGGGGCACCGGGCACGGGGTCAACGTGGGCGACGGGATGCTCTCGCTGGCCCACCTGGCCATGCTGGAGGCGAGCGCGTCGCGGGGCACGAGCGTGGCGGCCCGGGCCGGCGCGACGCTGAGCCGGGCCTGCGTGGAGCTGTTCGAGCTGTTCGGCTGCGCGGCCGAGCTCGGCGCCCTGCTCGGGGGCGCCGGCGCCGGGACGGTGCGCCGGCTCGGCCAGTTCGGGCGGACGCTGGGGCGGGCGTTCCAGATGCAGGACGACCTGCTCGGCGTGTGGGGCGACGAGGCGCGGACGGGCAAGCCGTCCGCCGACGTGCGCAAGCGCAAGCGGGGGCTGCCGGCGGCGCTGGCGTGGGAGTGCGCGAGCCCGGGCGCCTTCGCGGAGCTGTGCGACCTGTACGCCGGCTCCCCGGGGGCGTCGGAGGGCGGCTCGGAGCGGGTGCTCGAGCTGTTCGCGCACCTGGACGTGCAGCGGCGGGCCCGGCGGCTGGTCGTCGAGGAGGTGGACGCGGCGATCGACCTGCTGCCGTCGGCGGGCCTGGCGGACGCCGCGGCGCTGCCGCTGCTCGAGTTCGCGGCCCTGCTGTCCACCCGCTTCGCGTAGGGCCGGCCGTGGAGGTCGTCCGCATCACCCCCAGGGGCTACTGCCATGGCGTCGTGAGCGCGCTGCGGATCGCCCGCGAGGTCGCGGAGCAGGGCGGCGGCGAGCCGGTCCACATGCTCGGGCACCTGATCCACAACACGCACGCGACCCGCGAGCTGGAGGAGCTGGGCGTGACGCTGGTGGACCCGCCCACGCGCCTGGAGGGCCTGGACGCGATCGACCGGGGCGTCGTGATCTTCACCGCGCACGGCGTCTCGCCGGAGGTGCGGCGGCGGGCGGAGGCGCGCGGACTCCGCACGGTGGACGCGACGTGCGTGGACGTCGAGCGCACCCACGACCTGGTCCGGGAGCTGGCGGGGCGGGGCTACGAGATCGTCTACGTCGGCCGCCGCGGCCACCCCGAGCCCGAGGGGGTGATCGGCGAGGCGCCGGGCCACGTCCACCTGGTCCAGGACCTGGCCGACGTCGAGGCGCTCGACATCCGGAGCGAGCGCCTGGCGGTCACGTGCCAGACGACGCTCTCCATCTGGGACACCGAGGAGCTGATCGAGGCGGTCAGGCGCCGCTATCCCGGCTGCGAGGTGCACAACGAGATCTGCCGGGCCACGCAGGACCGGCAGGAGGCCGCGGTGCGCGCGGCGGCCGGCGTCGACCTCGTGATCGTCGTCGGCAGCCCGCGCTCCTCCAACTCCCGGCGCCTGGCCGAGGTGGTGCGCACCATCGCCGGCAAGCCGGCCCACCTGGTGGACACCGTGGAGGAGCTGCGGCCGGAGTGGTTCCAGGGCGCGCGCCGCGTCGGCGTGACGAGCGGCGCCTCGACACCCACCCACCTGACCCGGCGGGTGGTCGAGCACCTGGAACGGTTCGAGGCAGCCGGGTCGGAGCCCGTGTGAGGAGGAGTTATCGATGGCAGTCGACGAGATCGAAGTCGCGGCGGCGACCGAGCAGGTGCAGCTGAGCCTCAGCACGGCGGCGGCGCGCAACCTCGCGACCACCACCAAGACCCCGCCGCAGATGCAGGGGATCACCTCCCGCTGGCTGCTGCGCGTCCTGCCGTGGGTGCAGGTGTCGGCGGGCACGTACCGCGTCAACCGGCGCCTGAGCTACAGCGTGGGCCGCGGGCGCGTCGGCTTCGAGCAGAACGGGGTCGGGGCCCGGGTCGTGGCGCCGACCCTCCGCGAGCTGCCGCTGCTGCGCGGGTTCAGCGAGGACGACGTGCTGGTCCAGCTCGCGGGCGGCTTCGCGCAGCGCGAGGTGGGCGCCGGAGAGGTGATCGTGACGGCCGGCGAGCCCGCCGAGCAGGTCTTCCTCATCGCGCACGGCCGGGTGAACCGTGTCGGCACGGGCAAGTACGGCGAGGAGCGGCACCTGGGCGTCCTGGCGGACGGCGACCAGTTCGGCGACTCCACGCTGGTCCAGTCGGGCGACACCTGGGAGTACACGGCGACGGCGGCGACCGCGTGCACCCTGTTCGTGCTGTCGCAGCAGCAGTTCGAGGCGCTGGCCACGCAGTCCGAGGCGCTGCGGGCGCAGGTGGACGCGTTCCGGGCCCGGGGCATGGTGGCGCAGGACCGGCACGGCCAGGCCGCGGTGGACCTGGCCTCCGGCCACGACGGCGAGCCGGCCCTGCCCGGGACGTTCGTGGACTACGAGCTGGCGCCGCGCGAGTACGAGCTCGCGGTCGCCCAGACGGTGCTGCGGGTCCACTCCCGCGTGGCCGACCTGTTCAACGAGCCGATGAACCAGGTCGAGCACCAGCTGCGGCTGACGGTCGAGGAGCTCCGCGAGCGGCAGGAGCACGAGCTGGTCAACAACCCGCAGTTCGGGCTGCTCGACAACGTGGCGTACGAGCAGCGCATCCAGACGCAGTCCGGGCCGCCGACGCCGGACGACCTGGACGAGCTGCTCAGCCGCCGGCGCAGCACGCGGTTCTTCTTCGCCCACCCGCGGACGATCGCGGCGATCGGGCGGGAGTGGAGCAAGCGCGGCCTGTACCCGGTCGCGGCCGACATCAACGGGAGCGCGATGCCGGCCTGGCGGGGCGTGCCGATCCTGCCCTGCAACAAGATCCCGATCAGCGACCAGGGCACGTCCACGATCATCGCGATGCGGACCGGCGAGGACGACCAGGGCGTGGTCGGCCTGCACCAGGTGGGGATCCCCGACGAGTACGAGCCCGGCCTGAACGTCCGGTTCATGGGCATCACCGAGAAGGCGATCATCTCGTACCTGGTCAGCGCCTACTTCTCGGTGGCGGTGCTGGTCCCGGACGCGCTGGGCGTGCTGGAGAACGTCCAGATCAACCATCGTGACTAGCCGGCTGGGGCTCGCCGCCGGCCCGACCGGGCTGGGCACGGCGGCGCTGCGGATCGCGTCGGCCGCGGCGGCGCCCGCGCGGGCCGCCCCGCCGCGGGGGGCGCCCTCGGGTGGGGTGGCGGCGCCCCGCCTGTACGGCCCCGGCGTGGTGCGCGACGACGAGGCGCTGGCGCTGGCGGTGGACGACCGGCTGGTGGCGTGGATCCAGGAGGAGGGGATCTTCGCCGGCGAGGCCGACCGGCTGCGCCACCAGTCGTACGGGCGGCTCGTCATGCTCACGCACCCCGACACGAACGATCCGGACCAGCTGATGCTGGCGGCGCGCTGGGCGGTGGCGCTGTGGGCGGCGGACGACCTGTACACGGACGACCAGAGCGCGGGCGCGGACGCGACGCTGGTGGCGCCGCGTCTGCTGGGCGCCCTCGCGGCCATCGACGCGCCGGCGCTGCTCGGCCGGTACGCGGGCCAGCTCCGGGACGCGCTGGCCGGGGACGACGTCCTGATCGCGCTGCGGTCGAGCATGGAGTGGCTGGCGCGGCACGCGACGCCCTCGCAGCTGCACCGGACGCGGCACGAGATCGCGAACATGTTCGTCAGCTGGAACGCGGCGGCCAGCTGGCGCACGGCCGGCCGGGTGCCGCCGGTCTGGGAGTACCTGATGGCGCGGCACTTCGACAGCTTCGTGCCGTGCATGGTCATGATCGACATCGTGGGCGGCTACGAGCTGCCCGCCGTGCTCTACGCGGACCCGCGCGTGAACCGGGCAGTGATGCTGGCCGGCAGCGCGGCGACGATCGCCAACGACCTGCGCTCGATGGCCAAGGAGGAGCGGCCGGAGCTGGGGGACGTCAACCTGCCGGTGCTGGTGGCGGCCGAGGAGCGCTGCTCGCTGCGGGAGGCGGTGGACATCAGCGTCTCGTACCACGCGGAGGTGGTGCGGGCGTTCGAGGCGGCGCACCGGGAGCTGCTGGTGGTGCCGTCGCCCGAGCTGCAGCGGTACCTGCTCGGGCTGCGCGCGTGGATCGGGGGGAGCGACGAGTGGCACCGCACCAGCGGCCGCTATCGCTCGTGAGGAGGAGCTCGATGGAGACCAGGACCAGCGAGCAGGTGCTGACCAGCTCGTACCAGCGGGATCTCGCCGCGTACTGGAACAACAAGACGGCCGACCGGGTCAACCTGGCGCTGGGAGAGGTGGATGGGCTGTACCACCACCACTACGGGCTGGGCGACTACGACCCGGCGGTGCTGGAGAGCTCGGAGGACGGACGTGACGAGGCGATCATTCGCGAGCTGCACCGGTTGGAGACCGCGCAGGCGGACGTGCTGCTGGACGCGCTGGGCGACGTCGAGGCCGGCGACCGGCTGCTGGACGGGGGGTCCGGACGGGGTGGGACCAGCTTCATGGCGAACGAGCGGTTCGGCTGCCGGGTGGACGGCGTGTCCCTCTCGGAGTACCAGGTGGCGTTCGCCAACGAGCAGGCGGTGGCGAGGGGGACGCAGGACCGGGTCAGGTTCCACTTCCGGAACATGCTGGACACGGGGTTCGAGAGCGGGACGTTCCGGGCCGTGTGGACGAACGAGACCACGATGTACGTGGACCTGTTCAACCTCTACGGCGAGTTCGCCCGCCAGCTCCAGCCCGGCGGCCGGTACGTGTGCATCACGGGCTGCTACAACGACGTGCTGGGCGAGCGCTCCCCGTCGGTGGCGGCCATCGACGAGCACTACATCTGCAGCATCCACCCGAGGAGCAGGTACTTCCAGGCCCTGGCGGAGAACGGCCTGGTGCCGATCCAGGTCGCGGATCTGACCCCCCGGACGATCCCCTACTGGGAGCTGAGAGCCCGCTCGTCGGTCCGGACGGGGATCGAGGAAGCGTTCCTGACCGCATACCGGGAGGGCAGCTTCCACTACGTGCTGATCGCGGCGGACCGGGCCTGAGGGTGCGGGGGCGCCTCCTCGGGGGCGCCCCTTCGGGGCCGGGGCCGCGGGCCGGGGCGGCGGGTCGTGGATCGGTCCCAGCCACTCGGCCGGGGGTTTCGCTAGTATTGTGTCCTCCGACGGGCGGGAGTAGCTCACTCGGTAGAGCGCAACCTTGCCAAGGTTGAGGTAGCGGGTTCGAAGCCCGTCTCCCGCTCCAGTGCCACGTATTCGAAGACGCCCTCCAACCCTCCCTGGGAACCGCGGCCACCTTCACCTGCGTCAGCCGTCAGGGTCGCTGGCCCGGGACGCCGAGGAAGCGCCTGAGTGCTCGCCGGGAGGCAGGGAGGCGGCTGCCGGCGTCGAGCTCGCGGACTGCAATCTCAGCTGTCATGGCGACCATGAGCTGGGCGGCGGCCGTCGGATCGGGCCATCCCATGGCCTCGAAGCTGGGAATGGCGGCCGATGCCAGTCGGTCGTGCCGCGCCGACATCGAAGCCGTGAAGGTCGGATCGGAACGGGCCTCCAGGGCCAGCGCCTTGACGACCCGGTTCTCCAGAGAGACGTCGAGGTAGGCCTCGGCGCTGCGAACCAGGAACTCAGCTCCGGCTGGCATGTCGCGTGTCGCCTCCGCCACGGCGCTGTGGACGAGAGCGTGGAAACGCTCGTGGAGGGCGTCGATGAACACGCCCCGGTCAGCGAAGTGGACGTAGAACGTCCCCTTTGCGACGCCAGCCTCCGCCACGACGCGGTTGACGCTCAATCCGGCAAGTCCGTGGCGCTCGGCGACCGCGATCCCCGCATCGAGCAGCGCCTCGCGGGTGCGGTGTCCGACAGCCGTCCTGGCTTCGCCGGGCATGCCGGAAGGGTACATGACTGACCGGTCGGCCATGTGACCGACCGGTCGGTCATATGCTAGGCTCGGGTCCATGGCTATGCTCCAGACTCCAAGCGGCCCGATCGCATACGACGAGCGAGGCCACGCTGACGGGCATTCGATCGTGCTGCTGCCCAGCGGCGGCCACGATCGCCACGATTACGACGGGCTGCGGGAACTGCTCCCGCAACGGTTTCGCTCCATCTCGTTGGACTGGCCTGGACACGGCGAGTCGCCGCCGGGCCCGGGCGGCAGCGCCATGCGCTTCGCCGACGTGGTCGAACAGGCTGCCGAGCGACTGGCGCCGCGTGGTGCCGTCGTGGTCGGTAATTCGGTCGGTGGCTTCTCGGCAGCCCGGCTGGCGGTCCGTCGCCCCGAGCTCGTGAAGGGGCTGGTCATCGTCGACGGCGGCGGCTTCAGCGGGCGTGGGCCGAGCGTTCGCATCTTCTGCGCGCTGATGGCCCAGCCCTGGTTTCTTCGCCGTGTCTATCCAGGGTTCGCGAACTGGTACATGCGGTCACGGACCGCGGCCGACCAGCGTGCCAGGGACATGGCGGTCGCAACCGTCCGGGACCCTGCTGGGCTGCGCGCCGTCAGCGAACTGTGGCGCAGCTTCACGTCGCCAGAGCACGACGTCCGTCAGCAGGCCGCGTCGATCACCGCCCCCACGCTCGTCATCTGGGGCCGGCACGACCCGGTGATCCCCCTGCGGACCGGCAGACGGATCGCGACGACGATCCCCGGAGCCCGTCTGGTAGTGCTCGACACGGGTCACGTGCCCCACACGACCGATCCCGACAGCTTCGCCGAGCACCTGGTGCCGTTCGCGGACGCCGCCTTCACCGTCCTGCGGCAGGAGGGCGGGACGGAACCGGAGCCGCTGATGCGGTGAGGGTCTGATGGCGACCCGGCGAAGAAGCGCCTCCAACTGTCCTTCGGAACTGCGACGATCTCGACTGCACCCGCCGTCGAGGTTCCATCGGGCGCCGGTGGCTGGACTACTCGCTTCAAGAGTTACACGTGATGGCCACACGTGGCCATGAACGGTGGTATCATGTGGCCATGTCAGGTTCGACGGAACCGCAGGTAGGCATTCGCGAACTCAAGGACAATGCCAGCGCCGTGATCCGCCGCGTCGCGGCTGGTGAGACCATCCAGATCACGGACCGGGGCCGGGCTGTTGCTCGCATCGTCCCTCTGCGGGGTGAGGACGACTGGTGGGATCAGCTGGCTGACGAGGGCCGACTGACCCCGGCCACGCGGGATCTGATCGAGGTCCTCCGCGAGAACCCGCCTCCGCCATTGATGCCGGGGGAGCGGTCGGCCTTCGACGTCCTCATGGAGCTTCGAGCCGATGAACGGTGACGCTGTCTACCTGGACAGCTCCGCCTTCGTGAAGCTGTTCCTCCCCGAGCCGGATTCAACGGCCCTGACCGGGTACCTGGCCTCTCGGCCACTGCGGGTCTCCGCGCTGCTGCTGCGGACGGAGGTGTTGCGTGCCGCCGTCCGCGCGACCCTCTCGCCTCAGCGCATGGTGTTGGTCCGGGCCCTCCTGGACGGCCTCGTCTACATCGGTGCTGACGTGACTCTCGGTGACGAGGCCGGGATGGTGCGTCCTCCGGAGCTCGGGTCGCTGGACGCGATCCACCTGGCCTCTGCGCGCGCGATGGGGAGGAAGCTCGAGGCAGTGGTCACGTACGACCAGCGCCTGGCGGGCGCCGCCGCCTGGTATGGCTTGCCGGTTGTCAGCCCATCCTGAACGTCGCCATCACAGCCAGATCGCGGGTGAGTCGCCCCCCGCTCTACGTGGCCGGCGTTGCGATCTCGACCCGGAGTGGCCGGGCCCCGCTGCCGCCGTTGCACGCAGGTGCCGGGCACGCGGTGACCGCTACCAGCACGTCACGCTCGGCGACGAAGGTCAGGCCCTGGCCTGCGGTCGAGACCGGCGCCTGGATGTCCAGGCTGCCAGCCAGCGGCTGGGCGAGGTTGTCAAAGCAGTTCGGGTGCGGCCCGGTCACGCCGTACTGGATCTCGAACATCTCCTGGCTGCACGGGGCGTACAGGAAGTCATGGGTGCCGACCTCGTCCTCGACGATCCGCACCAGCGGGCGGCTGCGCCGGGAGTACAGCACCGAGCCGGTCGACAGCCGGACCGTGCCGCCGTAGTCGAACGTGCGGCCGTTGCTCTGCCCATCCGTGAGGTCGTCAGCCGCCACCGCGAAGACGTCACCCGACTGGCCGCCCTCGACGTCGACGATCCGCAGCAGGCTCCCCGCGCCGACCGACCATGCCAGCCCGCTCATCGGGGCCACCAGCTCAGACCGCCAGCTCAACCTCATGACCGCGGGTCAGGGTACGCGACGACGTCCGGCTGCGGGTCGGAGCCTATCGTAGGACTCGATGTTGATCGACGAGAAGCGCGCGGGGCATCGAGCCCTCGTCGCGCGGATCCTGGAAGGGGAGGGGAGGACGTCGCATGCCCAGCGGCGCGCGGCATTCGACGATGCGGTGGTCGGCGAGCCGCTGCAGGCGCTGATCGGCAAAGTCGCGAACGAGCCCACGCGGATCACCGACGCTGACATCTCCCTGGTGGAGCAGTCGGGCCTCAGCGAGGACGAGGTGTTCGAGCTCGTGGTCTGCGCCGCGGTCGGTCAGGCCACCCGGCAGTACGAATCTGCCCTCGCGGCGCTGGCCGAGGCCGGCGCCGGTGAGACGGAGTGATCGATGCGCCTCGCAATCCTCGACAGCCACTACAGCCTGGGCACGAAGGCGCTGTTCGCGATCATAGGGTTGTTCTCGCGGCAGCCTGTGCCCGACGCCGCCAAGCTCACGTTCTACAGACCGGACTTCTACGGCACGCCGGCCAAGCAGCTCACACACGCTGCGATGCGCGGGCCCTCGGCGTGGTCGGTCGGCGACCGCGAGCTGATGGCGGCGTTCGTCTCGAAGGTGAACGAGTGCGCGTTCTGCATCGGGGCGCACACGGCAACCGCCGCCGGCGCGTACCACGACCAGGCAAAGGTCGCCGCTGTGCTCTCGGACCTCGACACGGCTCCCATCGAGGAACCGCTGAGGGCCACGCTGCGCCTGCTGGGCAAGCTGACACGAGAGGGAGCCGTGACCGCCGACGACATGCGTGCGGTCCTGGCCGCCGGCGCCTCGCGCCAGCAGGTCGAGGACGCGCTGGCGGTCTGCTGCTCGTTCAACATCACCAACCGTCTTGCCGACGCCTTCCGGTTCTCGATGCTGGAACCCGGGGGCTTCGAGGCCGGCGCGAAGTTCCTGCTGTCGCGCGGGTACAGGTAGAGGGGTTCCTGGCGACCTGCCGGCGAGGCCACGCTGCGGCATCCTTGTCAGGCCGCCACAGCCGTGATACCGTCCGGTAAGCGCTTACCCACCGGCTGCCCACGCGCAGCACTGCGGTAAGCGCTTACCCGGACGTCCGGCGGGCTGCCGGCGCCGGGAAGCGGAGGGAGAGCCGTCGGATCGTGGCACGCCGCCAGCCCAGCCGGCTGGCGCCAGGAGGACGTGACCATGTGGAGTATCCGCCTCGGGCCGGGGCGCCGGCCCCCGGTCGCCGCCCTCCGGACCCTGTTGCTCGCCGGCATCGCGCTCGTCGCGGCGCCACTGCCGGCCCACGCCGCCACCTGCGGCACCACGAACGTGGCGCTGAACCAGCCGGCCACCGCCTCGTCGCTGGAGAACGCCAGCTTCCCGGCCTCGGCGGCCTTCGACGGCAACACCGGCACCCGCTGGTCGAGCCAGTTCAGCGATCCCCAGTGGATCCAGGTGGACCTCGGCTCGACGCGAGCGATCTGCGGCATCCAGCTGCGCTGGGAGACCGCGTTCGGCAAGGCCTACCAGATCCAGACGTCGCCGGACGCCGCGACCTGGACCACGATCTTCTCCACCGGCAGCGGCCCCGGCGGCGTCGAGAACCTGATGGTCACCGGCAGCGGGCGCTTCGTCCGGATGCTCGGCACCACTCGCGGGACCCAGTGGGGCTACTCGCTGTGGGAGTTCGCCGTGTTCACCTCAGACAGCCCGCCGCCGCCCCCGCCGCCGGACTCCTTCTGGGGCGACGTCAGCTCGATCCCGGCCGCGCACAACGTGCTGATGCTGAAGATCCTCAACCGCACGAACGGCAAGTACCCGGACAGCCAGGTCTTCTGGAGCTTCAACGGGACGGTCCACTCGATCGCCGACCAGCCGTTCTTCGACATGCCTGTCAACAGCGCCGGCCGGATGTACTTCTACCTGGGATCGCCGAACAGCTCCTACTTCGACTTCATCGAGTTCACGGTCGGCGCCGGCGTCTTCAACGGCAACACCACGCGAGTGGACGCCTTCGGCCTCAAGATCGCGCTGCGGCTCCACTCGCACGACGGGTCGGACGTGCAGGTGGGCGAGACCCAGGCCGTGTTCGCCGAGGACCGGTCGGTCACGTTCCAGCGGTTCGTCAACGCTGTGCCGCAGGAGTTCAAGGTGCTGGCCCAGACGCAGGCGCCGTTCCGCATCATCGCGCCGGGCAGCGATCCGAGCTTCCGGGCCGGCGGCGCCAACGCGAACTACTTCACGGCCTACGAGAGCTCGGTCGGGGTCAGCGAGCCGACCTCGAACGTCTTCGGGTGCGCCGGCTCGCTGGGCGGCAACCCGAACATGTGCGCCGCCCTCAACCGGCACGTCGCCACGCTCCCGGCGGCGCAGCAGGCCGATCCCACGCAGTACTACCTGTCCGCGCCGGCCAACTACTACGCGAAGTTCTGGCACGACAATGCCATCAACGGGCTGGCCTACGGCTTCCCGTACGACGACGTCGACAGCCAGTCCTCGTTCATCTCCCATGCCAACCCGCAGTACCTGCTGGTCGCCGTGGGCTGGTAGCGAACGCACGGCCGGCGGCGCCCGGAGGCGCCGCCGGCCGCGGTCACCTCACAACCCCGGGAACGCGGGGAAGCTGCACGAGGGCACGCTGCCCGTGCCCGTGAACGAGCTCACGGTCACGCCGGTGCCCGACGGCGACAGGTTCGTGTTGAAGACCGCGATCCTGGCGTTCTGCGCGGTCACCTTCGTGGCGTCGAGCTGGACGTTCTCCAGCGTGAGGCCGAGGGGGACGCTCGAGCTGAACCCCTCCAGCAGCGACGAGGCGCTGGACACGCTGCTCACCGACCGCATGCCGTTGACCACGATGTTCTGGAAGTTCGGGATCAGCGACCCGGTGGCGGTCGTGTAGAAGGGGTTGAACGTCAGCGGGAACTTGATGGCGGTGGTGCAGGTGGCGTTGTAGGTCACCGTGGTGACCAGGCCGCCCCGGCTCTCGTCGCTCTTGATCCGGATGCCGTCGTCGCTGCCGCTCGTGTTGCCCGAGCTGTCCTTGCCGTTCAGCGTGTTGTTCTTGAACAGCACGTTGGACACGCCGGCGTTGGTCTCGCTCCCGATCGAGATGCCGTGCGTGCCCCAGAAGAAGTTGTTCTCGACCGTGATGTTCTGGGACGCGTGGCTGCCGCCCTTGATGGCGACGCCGTCGTCGCCGTCCTCGATGAAGGAGTTGGCGATCGTGACGTCCGTGCCGCTCGGGTCGATGCCGTCGGTGTTGCGGGCGGTGGCCGGGGTCAGGATGCGCACGCCCCAGGCGGTGAAGCCCGTGCCGCCGTTCATCACGATGTGGAAGTTCGGGCCCCTGGTCAGGCTCAGGTCGAAGATCGTCGTGTTGTCGACGCCGTTCGACTGGACGAGGCGCGGGTTGTTCTGGCTGCCGCCGCTCCGGGCGGCCTCGGCGAGCGCCCACCACGTGGTGCTGGTGCCGAGGATATCGATGTCGCCGCGGCCGTCGATCAGGCCCTGGTGGCCGCCGCTCTGCGTGCCCATCAGGCCCGAGTTCGATCCGCTGATCGTGATCAGCGGCTTGCAGGCGCCGCCCTTGGAGGCGACCGTGCCGCACGTGGCGCCGCCGGAGACCTGGTAGTTGGCGGGATTGCGCGAGGCGACGAGCGTCACCCCCGCGTCGATGAGGAGGGTCACGCTCGAACCGATGGTGAGCGGCCCGGTCAGGAACGCGTTGCTGGAGCCGCTCGCCTTCAGCTCGACCGCGTGGCCCGAGCCGGCGCACGAGCTCAGCGCCGCCTGGATGCGGGCCGTGTCGGGCGGCGTCGTCTCCTGGGCGGTCGTGAAGGTGCGGCTGCTCGGATAGGCCAGCGTGCTGGTCAGCGCCGTGCAGGTGCCCGGGACGACGGGCTGACCGACGTTGCGCGGGTCGCCGGTCGCGACGGTGACCGCGGCCGCCGCCGGCCGGCTCTGGACCGCCACGAAGCCGGCCACGAAGACGATGGCGGCGACCAGGCAGACGAGGCGCCGGACGTCCAGACGCGAGACAGGTCGGGTCATCTCTCTTGCTCCCCCTCGGCAGATCATCGTGTACTGAGTACACCAGGTTCCGCCATCCGGGAGCGGATGACAACTTTCGCATACGGTGCGGTGCCGCGCCCCGAAGGCTCGGCGCCGCGCGCCGCGTCAGCTCCCGCCCACCACGACGTCCCACCGGCGGACCCGCCACGCCGTGACCAGGCCCTCCCTGACGTACGGATCGTGCTCCGCGAAGGCGACCGCCGCCGAGTCGTCGTCCCCGCTGAAGAGCAGCGCGGCGCCGTCGGCCGGCTCGGCGAACGCGCCGGCGAGCAGCAGCTCCCCGCGCTCGTGCGCCCGCCGGGCCAGCTCCAGGTGCAGGGCGCGAAACGGCGTCCGGCGTTCGGTGAACCCGTCCCCGACGTCGTACAGCAGCAGGTAGCGCATCACGTCCTCCCTGGCGCGCCGGCCTCGGCCACCTCGTAGTGGGCGCACCGCTCGCGGACGTCGTCCACCGAGTCGAACGTGGTCACGGCGACGAACTCGACCTGCCCGTCGTCCTCGCGGCGCCACAGCTGGGCTCCGCGGAAGCCCGCCACCCGCTCCAGGTTCCGGAGCACGTCGGTCCGAAAGTGCTCCTGGTACGCGTCCGCTCCCGCGGCCGGCGCCCAGCCGTGCCAGACCCTCGTGATCATGTCGAGGCCAGGTTCCCTCGCCAGGCGGCGATCCGTATTGGCGGAAATTGCTACGGGGTGGCGCAGGCCGGCGGCGGGGCCGGCTGCGGCTCGCCGAGCATGTCCCACCAGGACAGGCCCACGCACAGCCGCGGATCGCTCCCCGCGCCGCTCGCCCGCACGCGGAACGTGACGTCGCGCTGGTCGTGCACCGCGATCGGGCCCAGGTCCCAGCGCAGCGCGCCGCCGCTCGCGGACGCCGGCGCCGGGTGCGCCGACCCGGCCACGTACGTCAGCCCCGCGGGCAGCGTCTCGACCACCGCCGCGCCGGCCAGCGCGTCCGTGTCGCTCGGGTTGCGCACGCTGACCGACACCGCCACCGCCACCGTCCCGTCCGCCGCCGCCCGGCCAGCGGCCGCCGTCTGCCGCACCCCGGGCAGCGTCCCGCACACCGACGTGCCGCACAGGGACATCGCGCACGCCGCGACCGACCGGCTCCACAGCATCTGGACCGAGTACGCGGTGCCGTTCAGGTACAGGTCGGCGCCGGCCGCGTTCCGGAGGCTGCTCTGGTTGGCGCACTTGTCGCCGATCTCCCCGCCGCCGGCCCCGCCCGCCCAGCCGCCGCCCGTGGGATCCGTCACCGACTCCGCCAGCTCGTGCGCGGTCACGCTGACCTGGGCGTCGGCGGTCACGTCGTCGTCGGGCTCGGTCGCGACACGGCCCCCGGGCGTCGTCCCGCAGGCGGGGCCGGTCGCGGCGCCGCCCAGGGCGTGGTCGCCCATGAACGCGTACACCGCCTGCCGGCCGGCGTCGTCGAACGTGAGGTGGTACGCGCAGAACTGGAAGCTGGGCGCCATGTTGCAGTAACTGAGGCCGCCGTCGCACTCGGCCACGTCGAGGCCGGTGTACACGAGGTACAGGTGGTTCACGTCCTCGGCCCAGCCGTGCCGCCGGGCCGCCCGCGCCACCTCGGCCCGGACGTCGGCGTCGGACAGCGGGTCGGCGGTCGTGCCGGCATGGGGATAGGCGGTGGTGTCCAGCTCGGTGCCGCCGAGGACCAGCGAG
>VBJR01000119.1:6786-14388 GCA_005880175.1 Chloroflexota bacterium | reverse complement strand
CTTGCAGGAGTCGACGCGAGCCGTGTTGCACAACCTCCGCCAGGTCCTCTACGACCTGCGCGAGGAGCCGTCCACGGAGAGCGGCTTCGTCCAGCAGGTCCGGACGCTGCTGACCCGCTTCGAGGGCTCGACCGGGATCAGCTCGATGCTGAAGGTGTCATCCGAATGGCCGTCGCGGCTCTCGGCGGCGACGGCCCACAACCTGTACCGGATCGTCGAGGAGGCGCTCAACAACGTCCGCCTGCACAGCGGCGCCGGCCGCGTGGACGTCCTGCTGACCGCCAACGGCGACGGCGTGGAGCTGACGGTGCAGGACGACGGACGCGGCCTCCCGCCCGGCGAGGGGGGCAGGCGGCAGGGGATGGGAATGATGGGCATGCGCGAGCGTGCCGTCCTGCTCGGTGGGGAGCTGGACGTGACCAGTAGTGGTAGCGGGGGAACTACCGTCAAGGCTGTCGTTCCCAGGGCAGCCAAGGAGATTGCCAGTTGAGTTCGAATTCAGCCAGCGTGCGCGTGCTCATCGCCGACGACCAGACGCTCTTTCGCGTGGGCCTCGCACGGTTGCTCGAGGAGGACGAGCGGGTCAAGATCGTCGGCCAGGCTGGCGACGGGGTCGAGGCGGTCAAACAGGCCGGCTCGCTGAAGCCCGACGTCGTGCTCATGGACCTGAAGATGCCCAACCTGGACGGTATCGAGGCGACGCGCCAGATCGTGGCCGCCCACCCCGGCGTCAAGGTCCTGCTCCTGACGACGTTCGAGGCGGACAACCACGTCATCCAGGCCCTGAAGGCCGGGGCCAGCGGGTACATCCTGAAGGACTCGAGGCCCGACTCGATCGTCTCCAGCCTGCTGGCCGTCATGGCCGGCGAGCGGGTGATGGCGAGCGCGGTGGCGAACCGGGTCCTCGAGATGCTGACCGGGACCACGACGCCGAAGGAGTTCTACGACGGGCTCACTGGCCGCGAGGTCGAGATCCTGAAGCTGCTGGCCGGCGGCATGGCGAACAAGCAGATCGCGTACAAGCTGAAGATCAGCGAGAAGACGGTCCGCAACCACGTCAGCAACATGTACGAGAAGCTGAACATCTACGACCGCTCGCAGGCCGTCCTCTACGCGGTCCGCAAGGGCCTGGTCGAGATCTAGCCCGGGGCCGCGTCCGCTGGCCGGCGATCAGGTCGCCGGCCAGCCCGGGGCGACCGCGAAGGCCGCCCGAGGAGTGCATCGGCGCCAGATCGCCCAGACACGCCCGCACGAATGGGCGGTCTGGTGCCAGACCGCCCGGCGGGGCCTCCGGGCCCTACGCCTCCTCGGCGCGCAGGGCGCGCTGGAACAGCGCCCGGCCCGCCAGCACCACCAGCCACGCCACCCCGGCCGCGTGGCGGCCGGCCAGGCGGCGGGGCTCCGCCACCAGGCGGTGGAGCCACTCCAGGCCCGCCCGCTGCATCCACGCCGGGGCCCTGCGCTGGCGCTCGGCCCACAGGTCGAACACGCAGCCCACGCCCACGGCCACCGCGACATCGGGCAGGCGGTCGCGGAAGCGGTCGATCCAGAACTCCTGCTTGGGGTTCCCGAAGGCCACCAGCAGGAGCTCCGCGCCCGAGTCGGCGATCAGCTGGACCAGCCGCTCGTTGTCCATGTCCTCCAGGCGGGCCCGGGGCGGCTCGAACCAGTCGATGGTCCGCAGCCCGGGATGCTCCCGGCGCAGCCGCCGCGCCGCCTCCTCGGCGACCCCGTGCTCGCCCCCGAGGAGGAACACGCCGGCGCCCCGGGCGGCCGCCTCCGTGACCAGCAGCGGCGCCATGTCGGCCCCCGCCACCCGGCCCGGCACCGGCCGGCCCAGGAGGCGGCTCAGCCACACGACGGGCATCCCGTCGGCCACGTTGAGGTCCGTCCGGTTCAGCACCTGGAGCAGCTCCGGCTGGCGCTGGGCCTTGACGAGGAAGTCGAGGTTCACGGTCGCGACCTGGACCTGGCCGCGGCCGTCGGCCATCGCGTGGCCCAGCCGGCGCATGGCCTCGTCCATGTCGATCGGATCGATCGGCACCGACGCGATCTGCAGGCGTGTCACTTCGCGGCCACCTCCGCGGGCCGCTCGGCCCGCTCCCAACGATGCGGATCGAACCCGACCAGGATGCTCACGTACGTGACCGCCTTCCAGGCCAGGAAGCGCGGCGCCTCCAGCAGCGCCAGCCACAGCGAGGCCGGCGCCCGGGCGGAACGCAGGCCGAGGAGCACGAACGCCGTCAGCGCGGCCAGGGCCAGGAGCCAGGGGGAGAGACTCCAGGCGGTCGCGACGTGGAGCGCGACCGCGGCCGCGCTGACGGCGCCGCCCGCCAGCGTGCCCATCGCGAGCAGGCCCAGGGGCGGCACCGCCAGGTCGAGCGCCGCGTCCAGGACCCCCGGGTCGCGGCGCAGCGCGTGGCCGATCAGCTGGGGCAGGCGCGTGCGGACGACGTGCCAGCGGCCGCCCTCCCAGCGCAGGCGCTGGCCACGCATGCCGCGGTAGCCGTGGGGCACCGGACCGGCCAGGCGGGCGGCGGGCACGTACTGGGGCCGAAAGCCGGCCAGGCGCAGCTCGATCGTGTACTCGAGGTCCTCGACCCCGGTGAACGCGTTCCAGGGCAGCGTCTCCAGCAGGCGGCGGCTGAACAGCATGCCGTTGCCGACCAGGCTCGCCGGCATCCCGAGCGCCGCGCGGCCGCCGAAGCGGACCCGGTGGAACAGCAGGAACGCGGCCGCGACCAGGCGGGAGCGGGTGGACGAGTCGTCCGCGAGGACGAGGTACTCCGCCTGGGCGACGTCGGCGCCCGCCGCCAGCGTGGCGGCCAGGTGCCGCAGCAGGTCGGGCTCGGCGACCGAGTCGGCGTCGACCACGACGACGGCGTCCGGCGGCTCGGCCGCCGCCAGCAGCCGGTCCATGGCCCAGCGCAGGGCGTGGCCCTTGCCCCGCCGGTCGTCGCGCCGCTCCATCACCACGGCGCCGACGCCCCCCGCCACCGCGGCAGTGCGGTCGGAGCAGTTGTCCGCGATGACGACGACCCGGAACCGCGAGGGCGAGTAGTCCTGCGCCAGCAGCGACTCCACGCAGCGGGCGATCAGCTCCTCCTCGTCGTGGGCGGGCACGAGCACCGCCAGACGCGGCGGCGGGTCCGCGCGCCGGGGAGCGCGGACCCGCCGGAAGCTGGCGAGCGCCAGGACCAGGAGGTACAGGCCGGCGGCCGCGAACGGCAGGCCAGCCGCGGCCAGGACGATCCCGAGCGCCACGTCAGCCTCCGATCAGAAGGCGCCGCGCATCGTGAGGACGGCCTGCACGGTGCGGACCAGGATCTGCACGTCCACCCAGAACGACAGGCCGTACACGTACTCGCGGTCGAACGCCATCCAGGTGTCGAAGTTCACGTTCGAGCGGCCCCGGACCTGCCACCAGCAGGTGAGCCCGGGCTTGACCGCGAGCCGGATCATGTCGCTCGGCCGGTACTGGGCCACCTCCTCGGGGATCGGCGGCCGGGGCCCGACCAGGCTCATCTCGCCCCGCAGGACGTTGATCAGCTGGGGCAGCTCGTCCAGGCTGGTGCGGCGCAGGAAGCTGCCGACCCGGGTGACCCGGGGGTCGATGCGGAGCTTGAACACCGGGCCGTCCACCTCACTCAGGTGCGCCAGGTCCTTCTTCATGCGGTCGGCGCCGTCCGTCATCGAGCGGAACTTGTAGAAGCGGAAGCGGCGGCCGCGGAGGCCTACCCGCTCCTGCACGAAGATGGCCGGGCCGGGCGAGTCGAGCTTGATCGCGACGATGACGGCAAGCCAGATGGGAAGGGTCGCGAACAGCACGAGGCCGGCGACGAAGAGGTCGAGGAACCGCTTGAGGGTGGAGTTGTACGAGTACCAGGGTCGCCTCGGCAGGACGACCGTCACCTCGGCGGTGTCGGACTGGTCTATCGGTTGGAACGCGAGTTGCAATGGATCCCTGGCCTCCCTTCTGGCTTGCTTGGGGCCAGCGTACGGTCGGCCGGGCGTCCAACTGAATAGGCGGGGTTGGAGGCCGTTCTGGCGCGCGAACCCCAGCGCCCGGGCAAGATGTCCCGAGCCCGCCGGGACAGGGGCGGCGCGCGCGTGAGCGCGCGAACGGAGACCTAGTTCGGCGGGCGCCGTGAGCCCGCGACGAGCGCAGCCATGAACAGGACCCCGATCGTGGCGCCGCAGAGCAGGCCGACCACCAGGCCGGCGACGAAGGCGAGAGCGTTGGACAAGCGAGTTGCCAGTCTAACCAGGCGGCCCCGGTCCGGAGCGATTGCCCCCGTCGGGCCGGTCCGGAGCGGTCAGCGGCGGGACGAGCTGCGCCGTGGCGCTATCCCGGTTCGACGATGCCCGTCTCGGCCAGCAGCAGGCCCACCTCGCCCAGGTGCAGCGCCGTCTGCGGGAACACCACGCGGATCGTCGTGCCCCGGCCCCGGGCGCTGTCCACGCTCAGCGAGCCGCCGATCAGCGTCGCCCGCTCGCGCATGCCCAGCATGCCCATGCCCTCGCTGGTGCCGTCCGACGGCGAGATGCCGCGGCCGTCGTCCTGGATCGTGACGCGGGCGTAGCCGCCGTCGATCAGGCGCAGCGTCACCCGGATCGACGAGGCCCCGCCGTGCTGCCGGCCGTTGTTGACGGCCTCCCCGACGATGCGCTGGAGGTGCTGCGCCGTCGTCCTGCGGATCGGGTCCGGCCAGTCGCGCGAGACCCTGACCAGCACCCGCACGCCGGTCCGCTTCGTGTACTGCACGGCAAAGAACCGGAGGTTCTCCGCGAGGTCGTGCTCGACGCTCTCCTCCCCGCGCAGGCCGTACAGCATGCCCCGGAGGCGACCCAGCATCGTGCGCAGGCCGCCCTGGACGGAGTCCACCTGCAGGACGGTCGACGTGCTGTCGAACGGGCCCCGCTTGAAGTTCTCGAGGTCGATGAGCATCGCGGTGAGATCCTGGACCACCTGGTCGTGGAGCTCTCGCGCGAGCTCGCGTTTGATCCGGTCGTCCGGAGGTCCGCCGTTCACTCTTTCATCCCTGGCTTGCATGTCCACCCTCGAGTCCGCTTGCCGATGCGGGCCGAAGGGTAGAACCGATGTCAGGTGAACGGCACGGAGGAAAGTACCTGATTCTCGACATGTCAGACACCATGTGGGCCTTGTCTGGATGGGGCCCGGTCGGCGAAACTGTGGCTCCGGCCAGGTGAAGGAGCAGGTTCTCCCCCCCAGCAACCTTCCGGTCCAGCTCACGAGCTTCGTCGGGCGGGAGCCCGAGCTGACTGAACTGGCGGCTGCGCTGCGGCAGGCGCGGCTGCTCACGATCGCTGGTGCCTCCGGCCTCGGCAAGACGCGGCTGGCGGTGGAGCTGGCCCGGCAGGCGCTGCCGGACCACCCCGACGGCGTGTGGTTCGTCAGCCTCGCGGGCGTGACCGACCCCGCCCAGGTGCCCCGCGAGGTGGCGACCGCGCTGGGCCTGCGCGAGTCCTACGGGGGCTCCGCGGCGGAGGCGCTGCCCGCGCACGTCGGCACGCGCCAGCTCCTGCTGGTGCTGGACAACTGCGAGCATCTGCTGGACCCGTGCGCGCGCCTGATCGAGAGCCTGCTGCGTGACTGCCCGGCCATGAAGGTCCTGGCCACCGGGCACGAGCCGCTGCGGGTGCCGGGCGAGCGCGTCTGGCGGATCTCGCCGCTCGGCCTGCCCAGCGCGGACAACGGCTGGGCCTCGTACGAGGCCGTGGCCGACGCCGAGGCGATCCGCCTGTTCCGCGCCCGGGCGGGCCTGGTCCAGCCCCAGTTCGCGCTCACGCCCGCCAACGCGGACGCGGTGGCCGGGATCTGCCGGCGGCTGGACGGCATCCCGCTCGCGATCGAGCTGGCCGCCGCCAGGACCGAGATGATGTCGGTGGACGACATCCTGGCCCGCCTCGAGGACCGCTTCCGCCTCCTGACGGGCGGGAGTCGGACGGCCCTGCCGCGTCACCAGACGCTGCGTGCCGCGCTGGACTGGGGTCATCAGCTGTTGAACGACGACGAGCGCCGGCTGTTCCGCCGGTTGTCCGTGTTCTCGGGGCCGTTCGAGTTAGCGGCGGCCGAGGCGGTGGCCGCGGACGGCGACCTGCCGGCGGAGACGGTGCTCGGCCACCTCTCGGGGCTGGTGGACAAGTCGCTGGTCGTGCCCGCCGCCGGCCCGGACGGGCGGACGCGCTGCCGGATGCTGGAGACGGTGCGCCAGTACGCGGCCGAGCGCCTCCTGGACGCGGCCGAGGGCGACGAGACGCGGCGCCGGCACGCCGACCACTTCCTGGCGATGTCCGAGGTGGCGGCCGGGTTCGAGCGCCGGCCCGGCCAGGCGGAGTGGCTGGCCCGGCTGGAGTTCGACCACGAGGACCTGCGCGCCGCGCTGCTCTGGTACCGGGCGTACGACCACGAGCGGTGGGTCCGCCTGGCGCTGGCCCTGAGCTGGTTCTGGCTGGTGCGCGGCCACCTGAGCGAGGGCCGCGAGTGGCTGGGCGGCGTGATCGCCGTGCCCGCGCTCGCGCCGCCGGACCGGGCGCGCGTCCTCTATTGGCTCCAGCGCCTGGCGTTCTGGCAGGCCGACTACCGGGTCGCCGACGATCTCGGGGAGGAGGCCCTGGCCGCCTACCGGGCGCTCGGCGACGAGCTGGGCGCCGGCTGGACGCTGAGCATGCTCGGCACCACCCACCTCTACTCCGGCGAGACGTCGCGGGCCGCGGACCGGTTCGAGGAGGCCCTGGCCGCGGCCCCGGACGTCGAGCTGCGCGTGGACACGCTGATCGCGATGGGCGAGATGCACCTGGTGGTCGGCGACGTGCCCGGGGCGCGGCGGCCGCTGGAGCAGGCCCTGGCCGAGGCGAGCGGGCCGGACGGCCGCTGGCTGGTGGCGCTGGGCGTCCTCTTCCTGGCCATCGCGGACTTCTTCGACCGCGAGCACCGCCGGTCGCGCGAGCGGCTGGACGAGGCGCTCGACGCGTTCCACCAGCTCGGCAACCGGGGCCTGCTCTCGGCCTCGCTGTACGTGGCCGGCGCGCTGGTCCTGGCCGAGGGCGCGCCGGAGCGGGCGCTGCGGCTGTGCGGCGCGGCGATGGCGATGCGCGACACGATCCGGGCCCCGCTGGCGCCCGGCTGGCAGGACCTGGCCCGGTCGGTGGTGATCGAGCCGGCGACGGCGCTGGTCGGCGCGGAGCGGGCGGAGACCGCCCTGGCCGAGGGCGCCCGCCTGAGCGCCGACGAGGCGGTGGCCGAGGCGCGCATGGCGCAGCTGCCGGCCACGGCGGCGGGGGAGGGCTGGGGCCCGCTGTCCCGCCGCGAGCGCGAGGTGGCGGTGCTGGTGGCGCAGGGCCTGACCAACAAGCAGATCGCGGACCACCTGGTGATCGCGGAGCGGACCGTGGAAGGGCACCTGGAGCGCATCCGGGGCAAGCTCGGCCTCCGCTCCCGGACGCAGATCGCCGTGTGGGTGGTCGGCCGGCGCTGATCCCGGCCCCGGACGGCGGTCGACCCCGAGGCCACGCACGGGCCACCGACAGCCGCCTGGCAACCCGATGCCATCGTCCGCGTTTTGTCCGCCTGGACCAGAT
>VBJR01000119.1:0-6778 GCA_005880175.1 Chloroflexota bacterium | reverse complement strand
TATGATTCTGGTATGACCAAGAAGATCGCGGTGAGCCTGCCCGACGACCTCGTCGCGGCCGCCCGGCGGGCCGTGGACGAGGGCCGGGCCGCCTCGGTGTCGGCCTACGTCGCCACGGCACTGGCTCGCCAGGTGCGGGAGGACGACGTCACGGCGCTCCTGGCGGACATGCGGGCCGAGCACGGGGCGCCGTCGGCCGACGACTACGCGTGGGCCGACCAGGTCCTGGGCCTGGCGTGACCGGGGCCACGCTGGACAGCGGGGCGCTGATCGCGTTCGAGCGCGGCAGCCCCCGCATGCTGGCCCTGGTCGAGCGCGCGACCGACCGCGGCCTGCGGCTGGCCGTGCCCGCCGGCGTCGTCGCGCAGACCTGGCGCGGCGGCCGGCAGGCGCGGCTCTCGCGCCTGCTGCGCGCGCCGTCGGCGGAGATCGTCCCGCTGGACGAGCTGGCGGCGCGCGCGGCGGGCGTCCTGTGCGGGCGGACGGGCATCGCGGACGTCGTGGACGCGTCGGTCGTCGTCTGCGCCCGCGAGCGCAATCACCAGGTCGTCAGCTGCGATCCAGACGACCTCCTCGCGCTCGATCCGACCCTCCGCGTCGCGGTCCCGTAGCCGCGGGACTCGAAACGAGACCCCGCCGAGACTGATCGCGAGACCTCCGCGGCCCCACCGTTCACGGCGGCGGCAGCGCCCTCCCCCCGAGCGGCCCCGCCCGTCTGAACCAACGGAGGCCGAGAACCATGCGCCACCCGAGCCCCTTCGCCGGGGCCGAAGACCTCGCCCTCGGGCAGGCCGTCATCATCGCGGCCCGCTGGGCGCTGGTCGCGTCCGGCCTGGCCCTGGCGGTGATCGCGCCGCCCAGCGCCGACACGCTGCGGACGCAGGTCCTGCTCATCCTCGCGCTGGCCGTCTGCAACTTCGCGCTGCAGGGCCAGCTGCTGCGCCGGCGGCGCACGCTCGCCGCCGTCGCGTACGCCGCGAGCGCCGCCGACATCGCGATCATCACCGGCCTGGTCGTGGCCGACGGCGGCTTCGCGTCCGGGCTGTACGTCTTCTACTTCCCGGCCGTCCTGGCCCTGTCGGTCGCGTTCCCGCTCGTGCTGACGGTGACGTACGTGGGGGCCGCCCTGGCCGCGGTGCTGAGCGTGGCCTGGCTCACCATGCCGGCCAGCGGCGAGCAGGACCTCCTGATCCGCTGCCTGATGCTGGCCGCCGTGGCGCTGTGCGGCGTCGTGTACGCGGACATCGAGTGGCGGCGGCGGCGCCGGCTGGTCGGGATGGACGAGGAGGTGGTCCCCCATGCTGCGGCAGGCTGATCCCGACCGCGAGGCGGCGGAGGACGTGTTCTTCGGCCAGATCGTGCTGATCTGGGCCCGGTGGGCGATGATCGCCGCCGCCGCCGTGATCTTCCTGTGGAACACGGGCGACGTCGGCTCCCTGACCCAACGCGTGGCGCTCCTGGCCGGGCTGATGGCGGTGAACTTCTTCCTCCACGGGCGGTACCTCGTGGAGCGGCCGGCCAACCGGGCCCTGATCGTGCTCGCCAGCCTGGCCGACGTCACGCTGATCGCCGCCGGCGTGGCGCTCTGGGGCGGCTACTCGAGCCAGCTGTTCGTCCTGCTCTACCCGGTGGTGTTCGCGTTCGCGCTCGTCTTCCCGCCCCGCTTCACCGCCGCGCTCGCTGTGGTCGCGGCGGCGCTCTACGTGGGCGGGGTGGCGGCGTTCGACCTGCGCTGGACGGGCGACGTGCAGCTCGTCAAGACCCTGCTCGTGCGGCTGCTCGCGCTGGGCGCGGTGGCCGGCCTGGGCACGTACTACTGGCGCATCCAGCGTGACCGGCGGCGGGCGGCGCTGTCCGCCGCGCTCGGGCGATGAGCCTGCTGGATCGGGCGCGCCAGGCGGCACGGTCCTCGGTGAGGGCGCTCCTCGCGCCCGCCGAGGATCCCCGCCAGCGCGGCGACGCCCGCCGGCAGCACGAGCTCCTGGGCGCGGTGCGGCTGGCCGCGAGCGAGCTCGGCGCCGCGCGGGACCGCCTCGGGCGCCGGGCCCGCGACCTGGAGGCCGGGCTGCCGGCGCTGGAGGCGCTGGCGCGGGCGGCGCTCGCCGCGGGCGACCGGGTGGCGGCACGGGCGGCGCTCCGCCGCCACGTGCTGGCCAGCGCCCAGGCGGCGGCGCTGGCCGCGCAGGCGCGGGAGATCGAGGGCGAGCAGCGGCGCCTGGCGGCGGTCGAGCAGCGGCTGCTGGCCCAGATCGAGTCCGTGCGCGCCCGCGAGCAGGTGGCGGCCGCGCGCCTGGACGCGGCCGAGGCGCAGGTGCGGATCAACGAGGCGCTCACGGGGCTCTCGGCCGAGCTGGGGGAGCTGGGCCTGGCGGTGGCCGAGGCCGAGCGGACGGCCGGCGCCCTGCGCGCCCGCTCCGACGCCATCGAGGAGCTGGTCCACGACGGCACGCTGGAGCTGGCCGGCGGCGAGTCGGTCTCGATGGCCGAGGTGGAGCGCGCGGTGGACGGGTGGCTGGCCGCGCTGGCGGGGGGTGGCCTCGGGCCGCCTCGCTGACCACGCCCCCACCGGGTATGCTTCCGGCCCGTGGCGGGACGCGGTGTGGCCTTTCGCTGGACCGTGGCGCTGCTCAGCGTGGTGTTCATCCTGGGCGCGTACGTCGACGCCGCCTCGCGCGTGGTCACGCCGAGCCCTCTCGCGCCCTGGAACGACGTGTTCATCGACGCCGCCTGGCTGCTCGTCACCGGTTTCATGGCCGTCGCGTTCTGGCGGGCGCTGACCCGGGGCGCCGCCTGGCGGGCCGCCCTGCCCGCCGGCTACCACCTGGCGCTGATCGGCGGCCTCGTCTTCGGCCTCGGCGCGCTGGCCGACGTCTATTACCAGATCGCGTTCGGCTTCGGCACCGGCCTGGAGGCGCTGCTCGCGCCCACGCACCTGGTCGAGCTGGCCGGCGGCGGCCTGCTGGTGGCGGCGCCGCTCAGCCAGGCGCTGAAGGACCGGCCCGAGCGAGTGGACTGGCCGGTGGTCCTCTCCGCCGCCCTGACCCTCTCCGCCCTGACGTTCCTCACCCAGTACGCCCACCCGCTCGTGGACCTGTGGGCGTCGCGGCGCTGGAACGTCCAGATCACGCCCTGGGTGGCGCAGGACCTGGGCGTCGTCGCGATCCAGGTCCAGGTGTCGCTGCTGGTGGGGGTGATCCTGCTCCTGGTCCGCAGCTTCCACGTGCCGCGGGGCAGCCTGACCATCCTGTGCGGACTGAACGGCCTGTGCATGGCGATCGTGTCCCGGCACCCCGAGCTGGTCTGGGTGCCGCTGCTGACCGGCGTCGCCGCCGACGTGCTGCTGCTGCGCGTGCGGCCGATGGACTCGTCCGCCACCGGCCTCCGGGTCTTCGCCGCCGGCGTGCCGGCGCTGTGGGCGGTCCTCTACTGGGTCGCGATCGCGCTCGTGGAGGGCGGCAGCGCGTGGGCATCCGCCGGCCCCGCTCGGTCGTGGCCGCCGAGATCTGGGGCGACCGCGGGCCCCAGCGCCACGTCGAGGTCAGCCCGGCCGTGGTCAAGGAGGCGCTCGATGTCCTCGACGACGTCCCGTCGCTGGCCGCCAGCCCGCTCTCCCGCCTCGCCTGCATCTCCGCCGAGGGGACGGCGGCGGGGCCCGAGCTGCGCGGCCTGCTGGTGGACGTGGTGCGCGAGCTGGCCGCCGCCAGGGCGCCCCGCGACGCCGAGGCCGGCCAGCTCCTCGTGGACTACTACGTCAAGAAGGTGGGCAGCCACGAGGTGATCGCCGAGCGGCTCCACCTGAGCCGCCCGACGTTCTACCGCCGCCTCCAGCGCGGCCTCACGCTGACCGCCGAGCGGCTGGACGAGCTGGCGGAGTTCGCGGCGCGCCACCGCTGACGGCCCGTCAGGCCGAGACGGCCGTCAGGCCGAGACCGGCGGCCTCCGGCCGGCCCACGGCCGAGCCTGCTCCAGCTGGGCGGCCAGGCGGAACAGCGTGGCCTCGTCGCCGTACCTGCCCACGAACTGGCTCCCGACCGGCAGCCCGTCGCCGTTCCAGTACAGGGGCACGGACATCGCCGGCTGCCCGGTGATGTTCGCGATCGGCGTGAACGGCACCCAGAGCCCGGCCCGCAGCAGCGGCAGCATCGGCTGGTCCGGCGGCGCGTCGAACGTGCCCAGGGGCACCGGCGGCTCGGCCAGCACCGGCGTCAGCCACACGTCGAAGCCGGTGAACCAGCCGCCGACCTGCCGGCTGAACCGCTGGAGGTACGCCACCGCGAGCAGGTAGTCGGCCGGCGACATCGAGTCGCCCATCTCGCGCATGGCCCAGGTCAGCGGCTCGAAGTCGGCCTCCGCCGGCGCTCGGCCGGTCACCCGGGCCCAGCCCGCGATGGTGGCCGCCACGCCGGACACGTACAGCGCCACGAACGCCTCCGTCAGCGTGTTGCCGTCCACGTCCGCCGGCGTGAACTCGAACACGTCGTGGCCCAGCTCCTCGCACAGCCGGGCCGTCTCGCGGACCGCGGCCACGCAGTCCTCGTGGACGGGCACGCCGGTGGACGCCACGGTCGTCACCGCGATCCGCAGACGGCCCGGCTCGGCGGCCACCTCGTCGAGGTAGGGCCGCTCGGGCGGGGCCGCCCAGTACGGCTCGCCGACCGCCGGTCCGGCGGTGGCGTCGAGCAGCGCCGCGCTGTCCCTGACGCTGCGGGTGATGGCGTGCTCGCAGGGGAGGCCGTTCAGGGAGTCGCCGGCATTGGGGGCCAGGGAGTTGCGGCCGCGGGTGGGCTTGAGGCCGAACAGCCCGCAGCAGGAGGCCGGGATGCGGATCGAGCCGCCGCCGTCGTTGCCGTGGCCCATCGGGACCATGCCCGACGCGACGGCCGCCGCCGTGCCGCCGCTGGAGCCGCCCGGCGTGCGCTCGGTGTCCCACGGGTTGCGCGTGGGGCCGAACAGGCGGGGCTCGGTGGTGGGCACGATTCCGAACTCGGGTGCGTTGGTCTTGCCGATCGTGACCAGGCCGGCCCGGCGGTGGCGGACGACGAGCTCCTGGTCGTGCGTGGACACGTGGTCCGCCAGGAACGCCGAGCCCTCGGTGTAGCGGACGCCCGCGTGCTCGGCCGTCAGGTCCTTGAGCACGAACGGGACGCCGGTGAACGGGCCCTCGGGCAGCGCGTTCGAGGCCCGCTGGAGCGCCTCGTCGAACATCGGGGTGACGACGGCGTTGAGGGTCGGGTTGAGCTGCTCGACGCGTCGGATCGCGGCCTCGACCAGCTCGCGGGGCTGGACCTCGCGGCGCCGGACCAGGTCCGCCTGGGCGGTGGCGTCGAGGGCGGCGAGCTCGTTGTCGTTCACGCGGCCAAGTGTGGACCATCGCCGGAAGGGGTCGCTCACGTGGGAGCGATCCCACGAGCGGTGTCATCCTGCTGTGAAGTCGATGCGCGGAGCGCTTGACAGCGACAAACCGATGCCGTAAGACACATCGTGAGCGCGCTCTCACATCCGTCCGGGCGACACGCTGGCCGCAGGCACCGAATCCGACCTGGTCCAGAGGGGGGAGCTGGGCGGGCGCGGCCGGGCCGCGCCCGCCCTCGGCGTTTCACGGCAACCGTAAGTCAGGAGGGAGACGTGACCACGACCACCGTGTGGCGGTCGCGGCGCTGGCAGCTCGCAGTCCTGGTCGTGCTGCTCGTGGTGCCCGCGATCGTCGTCGGCGTGCAGCGGGCGCCCGCGGTGCACGCGGCCGCGCCGTTCAACTACGGCGAGGCGCTGCAGAAGGCCATCTACTTCTACGACGTCCAGCGCTCGGGCAAGCTGCCCGCCGACAACCGGGTGCCCTGGCGCGGGGACTCGGACCTCACGGACGGCGCCGACGTCGGGCTCGACCTGACCGGCGGCTGGCGGGACGCCGGCGACAACGTGAAGTTCGGGTTCCCGATGGCCTACTCGACCACGATGCTGGCCTGGGCCACGCTGGACGAGCAGTCGGCGTTCACGCAGGACGGCCAGCAGTCGTTCCAGCTCGCGAACCTCCGCTGGGTCAACGACTACTTCATCAAGGCCCACCCGTCGCCGAACGTGCTGTACGGCCAGATCGGGACGGGGTCCACGGACCACTCGTTCTGGGGCCCGGCCGAGGTCAACCCGTCGCCCCGGACGGCGTTCAAGATCGACCAGAACTGTCCGGGCTCCGACCTGGCCGGCGAGACGGCGGCCGCGATGGCGGCCTCGTCGATGGTGTTCCAGGCCAGCGACCCGACGTACGCGGCGACGCTGCTGACGCACGCCAGGCAGCTCTACAGCTTCGCCGACACGTTCCGCGGCACGTACGTGAAGTGCATCACGGACGCGGCCAACTTCTACAACTCGTTCAGCGGGTTCGAGGACGAGCTGGTGTGGGGCGCCATCTGGCTGTTCCGCGCCACCGGCGACGCCACGTACCTGAACAAGGCGATCGCCGAGTACCCGCACATGAACTTCCAGCAGCAGACGAACATCCACGAGTACAAGTGGACGCTGAACTGGGACGACAAGTCGTTCGGCTCGTACGTCCTGCTCGCCGAGCTGACCGGCCAGCAGCAGTTCCTCGCCGACGCCGAGCGCTGGCTGGACTGGTGGACGGTCGGCGTCAACGGCGACCGGGTGGCGTACTCGCCGGGCGGCCAGGCCCACCTGGACCAGTGGGGCTCCCTGCGCTACGCGGCGACGACCGCGGCGGTCGCGCTCCAGTTCAGTGACTGGCTGAAGAGTCAGAACGCCGACCCGACGCGCCAGCAGGTCT
>VBJR01000118.1 GCA_005880175.1 Chloroflexota bacterium | reverse complement strand
GTGGTCTGGCGGCATGACGTCACGTTCGGCATGATCCTGGGCATTGCGACGGTGCTGTTCACGTACGCCATCTCCGGTGATCTCACCCCGGCGGTGGGCTTAGCAGTCATCCTCGTGCTATGGTGCGGGCCGCTCGCCGCCCCGCTGGGGGGGGTCCTCGACTACGCGGCCGACGGCCTGGTCCTACGCCGGGTCAATGGCAGCTACGTCTTCGCGCCCAGGCTCCTTCTCCTCCACCCCGCCAGCACCGGGACGGCCGAGGATCGGTGACCCAGTGGACGATGCCGCTTGGACTCGGTGCCGGCGTTTCGTGCGGTGGTATTTCTGGGCCACGCGGGAGGCCAGCTCCAACCACGACGTCTGCATGGGCGTCGCCCAGGCAGTTGTCGAGGCACTCGACAGCGGCATCGAGGAGACGGCGGCGAAGCGCAGAGCTCGCGCCAGCGTCAGCGGTCGCATCCCGGACCTGATCAGCCGCATCGATCCGCGCCACCGCGGCTACGTGGAGTGGTACGAATGGGCCCGACGCGAGATCGGGGGCGACAGCGAAGCTCTCCACGCGGCGGCGAGCGAGGCCTTGACGCTGCTCGACAGCGGCCGCGGCGCGGCGGAGGTCGCGGCGGAGGTGCGCGACCGCCACGGCGCGGGAATGATGCTGCCGGCCATGGTTCACGACGTGCGACAAGGCTTCCGGCCGCACATCGCCCTGACCTCCTGCCCCCTCTGCGGCCGAC
Source organism: Chloroflexota bacterium (assembly GCA_005880175.1). The sequence continues at coordinate 9,545 of VBJR01000118.1, read as the reverse complement.
TCGACCAGGTGCAGCGCGCAGTCGGCATCGTGGAGAGGGGGGCACCGTCGGAGGTCAATCTCATCGAGCAGATGGCCCCGCCGCCTCCGCCCGGCTGGCAGCCACCCGATCGACCGCTGCGCGGCCACGAACGCTTCTGGTGGTTCACCCGTGAGGATTCGGAGACGGCCAAGCACGTAAGCGGCCTGGCCTTCATCGTGACGATGGGGTTCCTGCCGCTGATCGAGTGGTACAGCGCGCATCACGCCGAGCAGACGGCGCTGCAGATTATGCTCGACAACCAGCGACGATGGGAGCAGCCGAGCCCCGCCATGGTTGCGTACCAGACAGCGCTGCGCTGGTGGTTGACGCTCGGCTACTGCTATCGCTGCCATGTAGTGTTCGCCTCGCGCGGCGATGGAGGTGCCGCTGCGGTCGGCCCAAGATCCGCCTGGTGGTTGTGCGGTAGCATCGCAGCTGGGCACTGGCCGTAGGGCCCGAGGCGACCACACGGCCCGACCCTACGCGCTACGGTCCGTCTGAGCGATGAGCGTGATCGTTCGCCGCCTGGCACCCGACGACCCGGCCACGGTGCTGGCGGCAGCACGGATCAATCGGTAGCTGTCGCCCCACTGGCCCGCGCCGCCGCCAACTTCTCCGCCCGCACCGCCCGAGCCTTGACGAGCGCGGCGCTGCGCCTGGCCAGCACCTCGGGATCGGTGATCGGCCTCCGCGTGCGCCGCGGCTTGGCCTCGGGCAGCGCGAGGGCGGCAGCGCCGCGGCGTCCTCGCCCACGCCGGCCGGCCGTCGGTCCGGCCTACTGCCTCAGCCAGCTGTCAAAAGTCACGAAACCGTGAACGCTGACAGTCAGGGCGGGACGGCTGCCCGTGGCGCGGCCACTTTACCGTTTCTCTCTCCATTGGCCCCGCAGGTATTCGCGCTGCCGGATGGCCCACGCTCCGTTGGGCAGCTTGTATGAGACCGCGATCCAGTAGTCCCCACCGCGGTACTCGCCCGGCGGCTGCACGGGCGGCACCGCATCAGGACCCAGGGTAAGGGTGAATTCGATCTCGTGGTCGGACGGGAACAGTGGGCGAATCGAGCCGGAGTAGTGCGCGCCCATGTGGCTGACCCAGACCGTGACATCCGTGGCCGGCAGCGAGCCGCCCATGTAGGTGATCCGGCCCTGGAGACGATCGACCCCGACCGGGATGGGCGTGGCCAGCGAGGCTTCGAGAAACGGGCGGGCGCCAGCCCACAGCAGCAGGTGTTGCTCGTTCAGAATCCGGGCCTGATCGCGCTGGAGCTCCAGCCCTCGGGCCGTCGCCCGCGCCTGCCAGAAGGTCGCGATCGCCAACCCAACCGTCGCGGCGGCCAGGGCGATCGTCGCTGCCTGCACGGGGTCGGTGGACTGTATCGCCTTCAGCGCGACCCCGATCGCGGCCATCGGATATTACAGGGTGCCTGCCGTCGTGGAGAACCGGTAGCCCTCCAGTAGGGAGGCCATGAACCCGCTTAGGGCCTTGTCCCGCAGGAAGTCCACGTAAGCGCTCCGGTAGTCGTTCAGCAGCAGGACGGGGTCCACCGTCTCCCTGATCCCGGACTCTGGGTCGGTGTATGAGGTGGCGCGGTACTCGAAGTTGAACCACAAGCTGGACCACAGCTGATTCGAGGGCGCCTCGACCGAGTAGCGCTCCAGGCGCCGTTGGCCGCTGATGGGCGACGTGCTCCAGCGTTGCACGGCGAAGTCGGCTCTGGCCACGCTGGCCAGCACAGCGGCGTCGTCGGTCGTGCGCCCGGCCTCTCCCGGCCAGACGCGGATGATCGTCTTCATGATCTCCGGGTTTCGCACCGCCGCGCGCGCGCCCTCCATCAAAAAGTCGTGCAGGATAAAGTCGAACCGGAACGACGCGGACAGGATGTCCAGGCTCCGATGTAAGGTCTCCCCGAGCAGCTGGCACATGGTGGTGGCGAGGCTCTGCCCCACTGGCATGAAGCGCGTGTACCAGCTGTGGAAGTCCTCGAAGGACGACCCCGGCCGGCTGATGCCGACTCGGTTGTCGGCGAACCATGCACGGAATTGGAACTCGTCGTCGTCGTACTTGACGCCGAAGCCGGCCGGCTCTCGGAACGGCTGTAGCTCGGTCTCGTAGTGGAATCCGGCATCGCGGACAATCTGGCGGATATAGTCGTACAGCTTCTGCGACAGTGACGCGGTGAGCTCCTCATCCCCGAATACCCCGGCCGGGATGGGCGGGATGGTAGCAATGATCGCGAAGTCGTTGATGTGCTTGACTTGCCGCAGAAAGGGTGCGTCAGGCAGGCAGAAATCGGTGAACGTCTGCCGTTCGTCGTTCGTCATCCTTGACTCCTGCTTCGTCTTGGGCGTCTCCACCGCTCTGCCGTCAGGTGGTAGGTCTTCTGTCCGGAGCGCTCGAACTCGAAGATCTCGGCAGGTAGTCGTTGGAAGAGGAGTTGCTGCAGCCCGCGCGCTCCCATGTTGAGCCTGACAGCCTGCTCAGCGATCAGCTGGAGTACGGCCGGCTCGGGGTCGGCGAAGTCCATGTCGAACGCGGCGCAATACCGCTGCCACAGCCTGATTGGACTGAACTCCCCCTTCAGGATCTCGACGAAGTCCTGCTTTTCGAGCGGTCGATACTGAATCAGGACGGGCATCCGCGCGATCAACTCTGGGATGAAGCCGTACTGAACCAAGTCGGTGGATACGACCTCGAGCGGGTCCACCAGGTCCGCGAGCATGTTGGGTGCCCTGCGCGAGCGTATCGCGGGGGTGTCGATGCCGGTGAAGGCTCCGCTGCCGATGATCAGGATTCCCATGGTGTTGATGTAGTGGTCGGGATGATCGGTGCCGTGGCGCTTGACGCCCACCCGCAGCAGGCTGCCCTCGATTAGCTTCAGCAGACGGCGCTGGACGGTCAGCCGAATGGGTTCCTCGTATCCGGCCGCCTCGCTTGAAGCCAGCTTGTCGAACTCGTCGATGAAGATCACGCCAGTGCGCGCCAGATCGAGGTCGGCCCGGTCGATGGGGACGTCGAGGTCCACGGGCTCGCCCCGGCTCAATCGGAGCTGACGTGCGCTCTCTACTAGGCGCTCCAGGATGTCTTCGATCTGCTCGCCGACGATGCCTGAGGGCACCAGCGATGTTGCGTCGGCCACTACGAACGGCAGGTCGAGCAGCGCGCAGGCGGTGCGGATCGTATGCGTCTTCCCAACGCCGGTGGGGCCGATGAGCAGTCCATTGGGCGGCAGGAGCGCGTCCAATGGCTTGTGGCACCAGTTGAGGTGCATCGCGATCAGTTGGGCCAATTGTATCTTGGCCTCGTCCTGACCGACGACACGTTCGTCCAGACGATCCTTGATGCTGGGAGCGCTGGGAGTCGGGGGGTGGGTGGGCGGCGCTACACCTCGCGCGTGTCGCTCTGGGGGTGTCCTGGCCAGCCTACGTTGGTTCAGAGTTGGGCCTCCACGGTATTTGGGTGAGCGCGGGCCGCATCCAAGAGGGCACGGATGTGAGAGGCCGATCGAAAAGCAACTCCTGTCTGAGCGATGCTTGTCCCACGCAATGCCATCGAGTGCCGTAGTATGGGTTTGCCGTTGCAACACCGTCAATGGGCAAATCGCCCATACGCATCGTGACCGGGGCATCCAGCCCGGGGGATCGTCAGCACCATGAGCACCAACGCGCCAGCCAGGGTGGGGGACGGTGCCACGTGGGCACCGCCGACTGGCGGCGGAACGGCTGCTACTAGATGTCGTCCAACTCGATGACAGGTAGTTGCAACCGATCACCGAGTGACGGGCGTACTCTTCCCCGAGGCCACAGGCCCGATCACGGCTATCCACTGCACACTGATGCCCTCACCGCCAATTGTCACCGTCGGTCCACCGGTCGGCCCTCCCCCAGGCAGAACGACCGCCGCCCTCACCCCGCCCCCGGCGCCACCACAAACCCCACCACCGCCGCATCCGGCCACGCCGCCGACCGCAGGTCGAACGTCGCCCAGTGCGGCTCCAGGTTGGGGTTGAAGTCGAGGAAGTTCTGCTCCACCACCTCGTAGCGGTCGCCCTGCACGGCGCGCACGGTGGCGATGTGCCCGAAGACGCCGTACCTGCTGCCGTACACGACCATAGCGCCCGGGGTCGGGTGCGAGTCGAGCTGGAACCCCTCCGCCCGCGCCACGCCGAACAGGTCGATGGCGTTGCCGAACAGCGGCGGCGGGTGGTTCCAGCGCGGATCGGCCGGGTGCATCAGGGCCCAGGTCGCGAGCGCTCCGGCCACGCACTGGTTGGTGACGCCGGGCGGGCTCATGTGGGCGGCGAGGTCGGCCGGCCAGCGCGGCGTCGCGATCCGCTGCACCCAGCCGGGCGCCGGGATGGGGAAGACGACCGGCAGCCCGGCCACCTGCACGGGCGGTTCGGCCAGGCTCAGGATCTGGTCGGCGTAGGCCATGCTGCCGCCGTAGACCGCCAGCGCGCCGCGCAGGTCGTGCGGCACGCCACCGGCCGCGCCCGTCTCCAGCCGATGCAGGTAGGAGCCGGCCGTGACCATCGCGGCGGCCGGCTGGTAGGGGTCGCGCGGGCTGCCCGGCGCCGCGGCGGCCTCCACGCGCCAGGTGGACGGCAGGAACTGCATGAAGCCCATCGCATGCTCGCCGCCGACCGGCTGCGGGTTGACCCAGTCGCCGAGCCGCCGCCCGTCCTTGAGCCCGAGCAGCGCGGCCGTGGCGCCGCCCGGCTGGAGCGCGGCCAGGTCCACGTGGGCCGCGATGTCGGCCGGCACCAGGTCGTCGGGCTGGCCGTTGCGGGCCTGGCCCCAGTCGGTCTCGACCTTGGCGATGGCCAGTAGCACGTTGGGGTCGATCGAGGTCGCCTGGCCAGCCTCGAATGCGACCGTCACGAGCCCCGGCGGCGCGCCGGCCAGCGCCGGGCTGACGCCGGACGCGCTGGCGCCAGGGCCGGCGAAGAGGAGCGCGACCACGAGGACGATGAGCGCGAGGATGCCGGCGCCGGCCGCGGCCGCCAGCTTCATCCGTCGATGCCCTCGGCATCGCCAATCCCGTCGATTCGCTCCAGGCGATTCAGTAGGTCGAGATGCCGAACCGATTCTTCGATCCGGGCAACCATGTCCGGCGACCATTCGCACACGTGGCTCCAGCAGTTGTCCATGCCCAGACGCTCGTAGAAGTCCACTGCTGGCACGGGAGACTGGACGTGCAAACCATGCTGCGTGCCCCACAGCAAGGCAGCCACCACGAGCATAGTGGTACCGGTTCCGCGGACTTGTTCCAGGGCGCCAAGTTCGACGACTACGGGCGGATCGGTAGGCCGGATCGTTGTAACACCCGCCAGGCGCCCGTCGTCGCTTCGAGCAATCAGCAGCCGATGGCCTACCGACTTGCCGATAGCCGCGACGACGAAGATCTCGCGGACGAATTGCGGCCTGAGCTCGTGTGGTGGTACCTCAGCAACCAACCTGCGACTCTTCCAGGTGGCAGCCTCCACGACTTCGATGCGCCCACCTACGTTGCTGAAGTCGGCAGCCAACGTTGCGATCCTGGCCACACATTGTTCTACGTCAGCCATCGCTTCCTCGTACAGCTGCACTGCTGCTGGCCGCACCCCTTCGACTGGAGGGCAGGCTGTGCTTGGTGCCGTGATCTCGCAACGCGCACAGAGGCTGCAGTGCAGTCGCCAGACCTCCAGGGACGGCCATGCTGATGGATGGTTCACCTCACCACCTCCCGTTCCGGCCCGACGGCCATGCGCTCGTCCGTGTACGTCACCTGGCGCTCGAAGGCGCTCAGGGTGTGCTCGACCTGGAACGAGCGCTGGCCCACCTTCCAGAGCGCGCAGCCCTTGGGCAGGCTGGCCACGATCGCCGTCTCGCGCTCGTTGAGCTGGCAGAGGTCGCGGACCAGCGCCAGCTCGGCGGGGTCCTGGCGGAAGATCACCTTGGTCTCGGAGTCCGCCAGCAGGCCACGCGCCAGCCGCACCTGCTCGGAGTCGCGACCGCCGGCTGCCTCCAGGTCGGAGAGCCGGTGCACGACCGCGATGCACTGGACGGCGGTGGAGCGTGTCAGCTTCCAGTTCTCCTGGAGCCAGCGCGACACCTCCAGGTGGGTGAGCACCTTCCAGGCCTCGTCCACCACCAGGATGCGCTTGACGCCGTCGTCGCGGTCCACCGCCCGCCGCAGCCAGGCCGCCGCGCAGATCATGAGGATGCCGAGCGCGTCCGACTCGTAGACCGCTCGCAGGTTCAGGCTCACCACCGGCGCCGTCAGGTCGATGTCGAGCGTGGTCGGACCATCGAACATCCCGGCCAGGTCGCCCTCAACCAGCCGGCGCAGGGCGAAGGCCACCTCGCGGTTGAGGTTGGCGAGGCCGCTGGTGGTCGTGTGCATGGCGCTGGCGGCGCCGCCCGACGGCTCCAGCAGCTCGTCCACGACCAGCGGCAGGGTCGGCTCGGGGTAGCGGCTGGAGACCTCGCGCAGCGCCTCCGCGCATGCGCCCTCCTCCTCCGAGGAGAGCCGCCGGCCCAGCGCCGCCGAGGCGACCGCGCGCAGGATCTTGAGCTGCGCCTCGCGCACCCGCTGCGGCGGTACGTCGTCGCCGCCGCGCAGAGCTTGTCGTACTCGCCCTTGGGGTCCAGGAACCAGGCCTGGCGGCCGAAGACGAGCTGGCGCAGGCAGAGGGCCTTGCAGACCGAGCTCTTGCCGCTGCCGACCTTTCCGACGATGATCGCTGAGGTATCGGTCACCGCCTCAGCCGCGTACCACTCCCACGGGTCCACGAAGAAGCCGGCACCCGAGTGCATGTCGCGGCCCATGAACACCCCCCGACTGCCCAGCCCCCGCTCGGCCTGGAAGGGGTAGGCGGCGCCCATGTGGGCGGTGGTGACGCGGTGCGCCGGCAGCCGCGGCGTCATCGCAGCCCCCGGCACAGAGGCAGGACGCACGCGAAGGCGGACGCCTGCTCCCCGGCCAGCCGCACCAGCTGCAGCTTGGAGCGCGAGGCCTGACGCCTGACCTCCTTGCAGGCCAGCTCGAGCTCGTACTCGCTGGCCGCGCTCACGGCCACGTAGCCGCTGAAGCGCAGCTCCTCGTGGCCCTCGGCGAGCTCCTCCTCGCGCGTCAGCACCTGCTGCAGCTCGTGCTCGCGGCGGGCGCTGGTCATGAAGCCATGGCGCTCTTTGGTCTCGCGGTCGCTGAGCACGTGCGTCCGCCGCCGCTCCACCTCGCGCTGAGCGCGCTCGGGCGGCACCGGCTCCATGACGATCGAGACCGTGCGCTGGGCCCGCGTCCGCAGCAGCAGCGGGCGCAGGAAGTCCGGCCGCACCTCCACCCTGGGCCACTCGCGGACCCAGAACACCGCGTGCCAGGCGCCGTCCGTCCGATACCGCAGCCAGTCGTCCTGCACCGCCACCGGCCAGGCCGCCGCCGGCTCGCAGCCGGCCTCGTCCTGACGGCCGAGGGCCCGCCGCGCCATGTCCACGCGGGCGTCGGGGTCGAAGGCGACGCGGACGGCCTCGGCCAGCAGGCGCGGCGGCAGCGCACCCTCGACGCCGATCGCGGCCGCCTGCAGCCGCTCGCTCAGCGAGGACAGCTCCTGCACCAGCGCCACGTACGCGGCCAGGCCCTGGTCCCCGAACTGCCGGATCAGGGGCGCGATGCGGCGGGCATCGACCTGGAGCGCGATCAGCGTCTCGTGCTCACGGCTGGCCGGCGCGGCGTCGTCGAGCAGGTCCAGGTAGGAGCGCACGAGCGCGTCGCTGACCGGCCGCCGCATCTCCTCCTGGAGGTAGCGCGCGGCCTCGTCGCCGGTGTCGGGCAGCGTCCGCTCCACGACCTGAAGCCGGGCGATCGGGCTGTCGGCGTCGGCCATGGCCGCCAGCACCTCGGCCCAGCCCTCGACGAGCTGGGCCTGCTCGGCCTCGTCGCGCAGCGCGAACGCCCGGCCGTGCGCCCGCAGCACCGCCACGTACGTCCCCGCCCGCCGATCCCGCACCATGCCCACGCCGGCCGGCACGTCGGCCGGCAGCAGGGCGCGATCGGCCACCGTCTCGATGGCGAGGCCCTGCAGCACGGGCGGCAGGGCGACCGGCGCCTCGATCACCGCATGCAGCCCGCGGCCGCGGATCACCCGATGCCCGGCGGCCGGCGCCGCCGAGGTCCAGCGGTGGCGGCCGGTCGCGCGGCGGACGGCGTGGCGCGAGGCCACCGGCGCCCACGCCTCCAGCGTCCGGCCGGCGACCGGCACGAAGGCCAGCGCGATCGCCCCCAGCCCGGCGCCGATCGCCAGCAGCGGGCTCCGGAAGAGGAGGATGAAGCCGAACGCCGAGAGCAGCCCGGAGGCCAGCACGGCGACCTGACCCTGGCTGAGGCCGAGCAGCACGCCGTGCTGCTCCAGTGGGCCGAAGCGGTAACGCGTCTGGTCAGCCACCGGCGCCACCTCCTCCGGCGGGCGGGCGCGGGTTGCGCGTCACCCCAGGTTCACCCCGCCCGCCACCCGGTTGCCGGCCATCCGGAGCCCGGCGGTGCCGATGGCGGCAGCCGTCGCCAGCCCGGCCGTGGCCGCGCCCGCGGCACCCACGCCGGCCGTCTGCGCGCCCACCGGCGCCGCCGGAGGCCTGACCGGCGCCCGCTGCCCGGCGATGGGCAGTCTGCTGCTGGACCGCGTGGCCGCCGCCCGTCGGACTCCGGACGTCGCCCGGTGCGCCCGCCAGCGGGCCTGCGCGAAGCTCTGCTGGAACTGGTGCCCGACCTGGTGGATCATGGCCGCCTCCAGCGCCGGCATCAGGCGGTAGAGCTTCCACGGCGCCCACGCCGCGATCAGCAGCAGCCCGGCCCCCACCAGCAGCGAGGGGCCCGCGTTGGAGCCGCCGGTCGCGGTCAGGGCGGCGACCCCGGCCGCCACGATGACCACGATGATGAACTTGGAGACGATCACCGCCACGATCACCTCGGCCAGCGCCTGGACCATGCCCGACAGCCGCGGCCAGAGCGCGGCCGCGAGCAGGACCGGGAAGAAGAGCAGCGCCGCGTAGATCACCAGCGTCCGCGCCAGCAGCTCCAGCCAGATCAGGATCCCGCCGATCACGGTCAGCACCCCGGCCAGGAAGAGGAAGAAGAGCGGGATCGGCGCTGCCTGGCCCGGCCCCATCGCCGCGCTGAAGCTGTCCCCCATGACCACGGTGAGGAAGTTGTGGAGGTCGCTCACCGAGTTGCGGGAGACGAAGTCGGAGAGCTGATCGACGACGTTGATGAGCATGGCGGCGACGGCCACCGCGCCCGTGCTCAGGATGGCGACGACGACGAGCTGGCCGAGCATGCGGCCGAAGGTGCGCCCGGGCTCGGGGCCGATCAGCGCCTGGACCACCCCCAGCAGCAGGAAGATGGGCGAGGTCGCCCACGCCACCGCCACCATGTCGGCGTAGTGGGCGTGGAACCAGTCGGCGCTCAGCGAGGGCGAGCTGGTGCTGAAGATGACGCCCACGAGCTGCTTCAGCAGCCACACAGCCGCGTCCACCACCCACTGCGTCACCGCCT
>VBJR01000117.1:18263-26514 GCA_005880175.1 Chloroflexota bacterium | reverse complement strand
TCTTCCAGAGCGACGCCGGGGCGGAGCTCCTCCAGCGGTCGCTGGAGCAGGCGCGATCCCGGCCCCGCGAGGAACGCCAGGCACCGCCGGCGGCTCCCGAGCGCGGCCGCGGCGAGGCCCGGCGGCCCGCCTCCCCGCCCGCGCGGCCCCGGCCGGAGCGGCCCCAGCCCGAGGTGCGGGAGCTGCGCTCGCGGACGACCCTGCGCCAGACGTTCCCGGACGTCTACCTCAGCCCCGACGGCGTGATCGTGCACGTCGCGGACGGCGGCATCGAGCACGTGACGTTCAACGGCCCGGTGGACGTGCGGCGGCGGGAGGGCGTCCTGACGGTCCGGATCGGCGACATCGTGCTGGAGTTCGACACCCGCTGAATGGAGCACCCACTTCCCCCGCGCGTGGCCTCACAATGCGTGCATCGAATCAGAGGAGCGCCGCATGGAGTCGGGTGACGCAGGCGACATCGCCAGCGACCTGATGGATCCCGGGCACCGCCTGCCGGGCGAGGTGGACTCCGAGAGCTCCCCATTGCTCGAGGACGCCCAGCACTGGCTGCAGGTGTATCGGGAGCTGCTGACGTTCAAGCGGACGCTGCTGCGCACCGCGGAGATCCACAAGGAGGGGGCCCCGGACGCGGTCGTCGCGGAGGTGAGCGACGACCAGGTGGTCCTCCGCGCGGAGCTCGACCGCCTCGAGCAGCGCCAGAGCTTCTGGGAGCGCCGGGCGCAGCAGCTGCAGTCCCGCTAGCTAGCGGCTGCGCGAGCGGAGCAGGACCGGGAACGGGTCCGGCATCTCGCCGACCGGGACCTCGATCAGGGTCGGCCCGTCGCCGTCCAGCGCCCCCCGGACCGCGCGCTCCAGCGCCTCCGGTTCCTCCACCCGGACGCCGCGGACGTCGAACGACTCGGCCAGCCGGACGAAGTCCGGGTTGCGCAGGTCGCTCGCGATCAGGCGGCCGAACCGCTGCCGCTGCATCCGCCGCACGTTCCCGTACGCGTTGTCGTTGAACACCACCACCGTCACCGGGATGTGGTGCTGCACCGCCGTGGCCAGCTCCTGGATGTTGAACAGCAGGCCCCCGTCGCCGACCGTCACCACCACGCGCCGGTCCGGCCGGCCCACCTGCGCCCCCATCCCGGTCGGCAGCTCGAACCCCAGCGTGCCCTGGTAGCCCGAGCCGATGAACGTCCGCGGCTCGTAGACCGGGTAGCCGAACCGGCACCAGTACCCCACCTGCGTCATCCCGTGGACCAGGATCCCGTCGTCGGGCACCGCCCGCCGCAGGGCGCTGCCGAACGCGTGCTGGGGCTCCATGCTGGCCACGGTCCCCCGCATCTCGTCGCGCAGCGCCTCCAGGCCGCGCCAGCCGGTCGGCGCGCGGGGCGGCAGCAGGCCCGCCAGCAGCTCCAGCGCGTGCCGGGCGTCCGCCTCGACCGCCACGAGGGGCACCACGTCGCGCACCAGCTCCTCGGGGTCGGCGTCGATCCGCAGCAGCCGCTGCTCGGGGGTCAGCCGCCAGCGGGAGCCGCCCGCGCTCGCGAACCGCGTGCCGACGGCCAGGATCACGTCGGCGCCGCTGACCAGCTCGGGCCCCAGGGGCCCGTCGAAGGCCAGGCGGTGGCGGGCATCCAGCGCCCCCTTGCCGTTGGGCGTGAGCAGGACCGGCGCCTCCAGCCGCTCGGCCAGCTCGAGGAGCTCGGCGGACGCGTCCGACTGGAGGACGCCACCGCCCGCGATCAGGAGCGGCCGCTCGGCGCCGTGCAGGAGCCCCGCCATCTGCTCCAGGCGGCCGGCGTCCAGCGGCGGGCGGCCGTCGAGGTCCGGCGCCTCCACGGCGGCCTGGCCGGTCGCGTCCAGGACGTCCGGCGGGACCTCGACGGCAGCCGGCCGGGGCCGCCCCGTCCGCATCTGGCGGATGGCCTCCGTCACCACCGACGGGACCTCCTCGGGCCGGCTGGCCCGGCCCGCCCACTTGGTGACGGAGCGCAGGACGTCGAGCTGGTGCGGGATCTCGTGGAGCACGCCGCGGCCGGCGTCGATGTGCTGCGACTGGACCTGACCCGCAACGCACAGGACCGGCGAGTTGCACGCGTACGCGGTCGCCAGGCCCGACATCGCGTTGAGCACGCCGGGGCCGGGCACGACCAGGCAGCAGCCCAGCTCGCCGGTGGCGCGCGCGTAGCCGTCCGCCATGTACGAGGTCGCCTGCTCGTGGCGCGTGTGGTACACGCGGATCCGGTCGGTCCGGCGGGCCAGCGCATCGAACGCCGGGTCGAGCTGGACGCCGGGCAGGCCGAACACCGTCCGGATGCCGCCGGCCAGCAGCGACTCGACCAGCAGGTCGGCTCCGTTCTGCTCCTGCTTCTCTGTCACCGGACCATTGTGTGGGTTACTTTGAGTGGCCGTGGTCGCCTCGGGACCCCTGACCGGCATTCGTGTCCTCGACGTGGCGACGCTGTTCGCGGGCCCGACCGCCGCGACCCTGCTCGGCGACTTCGGCGCCGACGTGGTCAAGGTCGAGCACCCCGGCGGCGACCCGCTGCGCACGCACGGGCACGTCAAGGACGGCCACGGCCTCTGGTGGAAGGTGCTGGGCCGCAACAAGTGGACCGTCACCATCGACCTGTCCACGCCCGACGGCCAGGACCTGCTGCGCGGCCTGGCCGGGCAGACGGGCTTCGGCCAGTTCGGGCCGTACGCCGAGCGGCGCGGCTTCGGCACGCTGGCGGAGTCGATGAGCGGGTTCGCCGCGCTGACCGGCGAGCCCGGCGGGCCGCCGACGCTGCCGCCGTTCGGCCTGGCGGACGGGATCGCCGGCATCACCGGCGCGTACGCCGTGATGCTGGCGCTGTACCAGCGCGACGCCCGGGGCGGCCGCGGCCAGGTGATCGACCTGGCCATCATCGAGCCGATCATGACCGTCGTCGGCGCCCAGCCGACCGTGTACGACCAGCTCGGGCTGGTCCTGCCCCGGACCGGCAACCGGAGCACGAACAACGCGCCCCGCAACACGTACCTGACCCGGGACGGCCGGTGGGTGGCGATCTCGACCAGCACCACGCCGATCGCGGCGCGGGTCATGCGCCTGGTGGGCAGGCCCGACGTGGTGGACGAGCCCTGGTTCGACTCCGGCATCGCGCGGGCCGAGCACGGCGACGAGCTGGACGAGGCCGTCGCCGCCTGGATCGGCGAGCGCGACTTCTCCGAGGTGATGGCGCGGTTCGAGGAGGCGGGGGCGGCGATCGCGCCGGTGTACGACGCCAGCCACGTGCTCGAGGACCCGCAGTTCCGCGCGCTGGACTCGATCGTCACGCTCGACGACGAGGACCTGGGCCCGCTCCGGATCCAGAACGTCCTGTTCCGGATGCTGGACACGCCGGGGGCGGTCCGGTTCGCGGGCCGGCGCCTGGGTCAGGACACGCGCCGGGTGCTGGCGGAGCGCCTGGGCCTGTCCGAGGAGCGGCTGGACGAGCTGGCCGCGAAGGGCGTGATCTGACCGCAACGATCCCCGCCGCGACGGTGTTCCACCTGGTGCCATGAACGAGACCATCACCACGACCGCGACCCTGGCGGCCGTGCCCACGATGCACGGCACGTTCCATGCGGTGCTCACCGATGGCGGGGTGCGCTGCCTGCTGTTCCCGAACCAGCCGGGCGACGTGGACCGCTGGCTGGGCCGCCACCTGCGCGGCGTCACCGTCCGGGCCGGCTCCGACCCCCGGGCCGGCGAGCTCGCCAGCCAGCTGGACGCGTACTTCCGGGGCGAGCGCACCGCGTTCACCGTGGCCCTCGACCTGGCCGGCACGCCCTTCCAGCTCAGCGTCTGGCGCCAGCTCCAGGCCATCCCGTACGGCGAGGTGCGCTCCTACGCCGACGTGGCGCGGGCGATCGACCGGCCGGCCGCCGTGCGCGCCGTCGGGGCCGCGAACGGGGCCAACCCGGTGCCGGTCGTGGTGCCGTGCCACCGCGTGATCGGCAGCTCGGGCGCGCTGACCGGCTTCGGGGGCGGGCTGGACTGGAAGCGGCGCCTCCTCGCGACGGAGGACGCCGACCGCTGGGGCGAGCTGCCGCTCCTCGCGTAGCCCGGTCCCAACACCTTGTCGGCTCGTCCGTCTCCCTGGTCAGGAGGTACGTGCAGAGATGATGGACTGGAACGCGTTCGACCCGGATCCGCTCCGGACGGTGGTGGAGCGGCAGGCCGCGATCAGGCGGAGCTTCGAGCGGGACGCGCTGGCCCGGCGGTACCGCCGGCCGCTGCGCCTGGCCGCGGGGACGGCCCTGGCCCGGCTGGGCTTGCGCCTCGCCGGCCAGCCCGCGATCCGCGCCGCGCTGGGGGAGGCGAGATGAGCCCGGAGGCCGGCGCCGTCGAGAACATGGCACTGCTCGACCTGAGCCAGGTGCGGTCGGCGGAGGAGCTGGCCCGCATCACGAGCATCCGGAACGTGGCCAACGTGGTCGTGCCCGAGTCGCTGTCGGGGGCGCTCGCCGCCATCCCGATGCAGAACGTCGCCAACGTCGTGCCAGTGCCCGACGGCGCCCGGGTCAACTCGCACGTCGGGGCGCTGACGATGGACGGGGCGGCGCTGGCGGCGCCGGCCGGCGGCCCGGTCGTGCTGCTGGTCACCGGGGCCCTGGTCGTCACCAGCCCGGTGGAGCGCGTCGGCTTCCACAGCATCCTGACGGTGGGCGCGGTCGTCGCGCCCGACGGCAGCCAGGCCGCGCTGGCGCCGGCGCTGCGCCAGACGGTGGGCAGCACCGTGTACTACCCCTGGGTCGAGGGCCAGGCGGTCAGGGTCTTCCAGGGCGACACGCGCCTGAAGGGCGAGCTCCTGGCCAACCCGGGCGGCAACCCGGACGACATCGCCCTGGTGGCGGGCGCGCTGGTGGTGACCAGCCCGGTGGCGACCGTGGGCTTCCGCCGGATCGTGGTCGTGGGCGCCCTCATCGCGCCGGAGGACAGCCAGCTGGTGCTGGCCCCGGCGCTGGTCGTGGTGGGCGGGGCGGTCTGGTACACCGCGCCACCGCGCATCTTCAGCGGCAAGGACCGGTTCACGGCCGGGTTCTTCGAGCTGCTCGACGAGCCCGTGACGCTGGTGCTCAACGGCAGCTTCGAGTTCGATCCCGACGTGCCGGTGCGGCTCGTCAAGGACAAGGTGGCCGCGATCGTCGTCAACGGCAAGCTGGCGGCGTCGCGCGAGCTGGTGCCACTGCTCCAGGTGCTGGCGATCCAGAAGAACGGCGTCATCGACATCCTGGACGCGTGAGCGGTGATGCCGAGCACGACTTCAACCGGCTCTACGAGGAGCAGCAGCGGGCCGTGCACGCGTACCTGCTCGGACGCACGGGCGACCGCGAGGCCGCCCGTGACCTCCTCCAGGAGGTGTTTCTGCGGGCGTGGCGGCACGCCGGCTCGTGGCGCGACCTGCCGGCGGACCGGCAGCGGGCGTGGGTCTTCGCGGTGGCCCGGAACCTGGTGATCGACACGCACCGCACCCGGGCCAGCGCGGAGGCCGCCCGGGCGGCCCTGGAGCGGGACGCGGTGGCCGCCGCCCCCGCCGCCGAGGGCCCGGAGGCGCGCGCGGAGCTGGGCGAGCGGGTCGCCCAGCTCGACCGGGCGATCCGGGGGCTGCCCGAGAAGCTGCGGACCGTGCTCAGCCTGCACGTGGCCGGCGGGCTGACCAGCGCGCAGGTCGGCGAGGTGCTGGGGGAGCCGGCGGGGACGGTCCGGTACCAGCTCAGCCAGGCGCGCCGGCAGCTGGCGGCCGCGATCGGAGCCGAACCGTGAGCAGCCGGGCCTCGACGCCGGCTGGTGGAACGACCTGATGGGACAGGTCAGCGCGTCGGTGATCCGGGCGACGGTGCTGCCGGACCGCGCCCGGCTCGCGCTCCAGCCCGGTTGGTCCGGGGCCTGATCTCGGCGCCTGGCATTCCCCGGGCGCGCTCTGTACGGTTGTGCTGCGATGGCGATCCGGGAGCTGCGCGCCGCGGCCGATCCCGTGCTGCGGGCGCTCCTCATCTTCACGGCGCTGGTCGTCGGCCTCCTGTCGCTAGAGGGATGGGCGCAGCACCACCGCTCGCTGCGGTGGGCGGCCGACGTGGTGCTGGGCCTGCCGGCGCCGGCGCGGCTGCCGATCGCGCTGGCCGTCGCCGCGGCAGCGCTCTACCTGGCCACGCGGCCGAAGCGGGGGTTCCGGCGCATCCTCGTCGTCCTGGCGGTGGCGGTCGCGTTCCTGTCCCTGGGGTCCGGCCGGCAGGGCCTGGTCGCGGTGGCGCTCGTCGACGCGGTCGCCGCGCTGCTCGCCAGCTCGCTCTGGAGCGAGGAGAGCGACCCGGCCTCCAGCCGGCTCGGCTGGTCGCTGCTCGGCGTCGCCCTCCTGTTCGCGGCGCTGAGCGCGGTGCTCCTCCTCTCGGCGCACCGGTCACCGCGGCCAGCGCCGGTCTTCACGATCCCGCTGCCGTTCGCGTTCCTGGCGGCCGTCTGCGGCCTGGCGCTGCTGGACCGCAACCCCGCGCTGCCCGCGCGGCGGGACCCGGACGCGGCGCGCCATCTGTACCGCAGCCGCGCCCGGTCGGGTGTCGCCCCGTTCGCGCTGATGCGCGACAAGGCACATTTCTGGGCCGGGCGGGACGCGTTCCTGGCGTACGGCTGCCGGACGGGCGTCGCCCTGGCGCTGGGACCGCCGATCGGCGGCGAGGGCTCGGCCGAGCGGGTCGGCGGGGAGTTCCGCGCCGCCTGCCGGCGCCGGGGCTGGCGGCCGGCCTGGTACCAGGTGTCCGAGGCGGACGCCGCCGCGCTGCCCCGCACCCGGCGCCTGCCGCTCGGGCGCGAGGCGCTGGTGGACGTGGACCGCTTCTCGCTGGAGGGCCGGCCGATGGCGAACCTCCGGCACCAGGTCACCAAGGCCGTCCGGCTCGGCGTCTCGGTCGAGGTCCGGGAGGCGGCGGACGTGCCGGCCGACGCGCGGTCGGCCATGCGGATGCTGGCCGACCAGCTCGCCGAGCGCTCGGCCCTGGGCGAGATGGCCTTCTCGGTCGGCCGCCGCGACGACCCCGTCGACGTCGAGCGCACGGTCGCGCTCGCCCAGGTGGACGGGGCGGGCCTCGCGGGCTATGCCACGTGGCTGTGGCTGCCGGCGGCGCGGGCGATGGTGCTGGACGAGGTCAAGCGTGGGCCGGCGGCGCCGGCGGGAACGGTGGAGCTGCTCATCGAGCGGTCGCTGGAAGCCTTCCGGGGCCGTGCCGGCGTGGTCAGCCTCGGCCTGGCCCCGATCGCGGGCCGGGGCACGGCGCTGGTGGCCCGGACCCTGTGCGACGTGGTCGGCGTGCGCAGCGCCTCGCCGGGGCTGGTCGCGTTCAAGGCCAAGTTCCGGCCCCGGTGGGAGCCCCGCTACCTGGTCGTCGAGCGCCTGGCGGACGTGCCGGCCGTCCTGCTCGCGGTGCTGCTGCTGCACCACCCCGGGCTGTTCGCGCGCTCGCGCGAGCGCGCCGCGGTCCGCCGGGCCTCCTGAGCCGCCCCGGTCAGCCCGGGAGGCGCACCGTCTCCGCGGCCTCGACGGGCACGCGCTCCCACCGGTCGATCGGCTCCAGCAGGGCGACCAGGCCGGGCTCGTCCAGCGGGTCGTCGCCGCGCCCGAGCTCGCGGGCCGCGTAGGCCGCGGCGACCACCAGCTTGCGGGCGCCCTCGCCCGCGGCGAGCTGGTGCGCCGCCTCCCCGGCCAGGCAGGTGGCCGCGACCAGGTGGTGGAGCGCGGTGGCCACGCCCGGCATGGCCAGCTCCCGCGCCGGGCCGTCGAGCGCCAGCACCTCGGCGCAGCGCGCCTCCACGCGGGCGCGGGCGCGGTCGAGCAGCCGGGCCAGCGGCTCGTACGGCGGCCGGGCGATGCCGGCCAGGTGGTCCAGCAGCGGCCGGTGCGCGCCCGCCCGCGCCATCGCGCGCAGGACGTCGAGCTGGACCACGTTGGTCGTGCCTTCCCAGATCGACCCCAGGTGGGCGTCCCGGAGCAGGCGCGGCTGCACCCACTCCTCGACGTAGCCGTCGCCGCCCCGTGCCTCCATCGCCTCGCCGGTGACGTGCCGGGCCCGCTTGGTGACCGCGGCCTTGAGCAGCGGCGTGAGGATCCGGGCCAGCGCGGCCGCGCCCTCGTCGCCGGCGTCGGCGCGCTCCAGCACGGCGGCCGTCTCGAGGATGGCGACGACCGCGCCCTCGACGTCCAGGAGCATCGCCAGCAGCGCCCGGCGCTGGAGCGGCAGGTCC
>VBJR01000117.1:5489-18247 GCA_005880175.1 Chloroflexota bacterium | reverse complement strand
CATCCCCGCCGAGCGCACCGCGTTGGACAGCCGCGACGCGTTGATCATCACGGCCATCTGCACGAAGCCGCGGTCCAGGTCGCCGACCTGGTGGGCGAGGGCGCCGTCCAGCGTCACCTCGCCGGTCGCCATGTCGCGGGTGCCCAGCTTGTCCTTCAAGCGCTCCACGCGGCAGCCGTTCAGTCGCCCGTCCGGGAGGTGGCGCGGGACCAGGAACAGGCCCAGCCCGCGGGTGCCGGGCGGGGCGCCGAGGGGGCGGGCCAGCACGAGCGTCAGCTCGGCCCCGGCGTTGCTGCAGAACCACTTGGCGCCGGTGAGCCGCCAGAGCGGCGCGCCGGCGTCCAGGCCGTCGGGCAGCGCCTCGCCGGCCGGCACCGGGCAGGCCACCGTGTCCGTGGCGCCGACGTCCGAGCCGCCGCCCCGCTCCGTCAGGAACATCGCCCCCTGCCACAGGTCGCCGAGGTCGGTGGCCGTGAGCCGGGGCAGGTACCGCGCGAGGAGGCCGGGCGCGGCGAACCGGCGCAGGACGCGGGCCAGGGAGTCCGTCATGTTGACGGGGCAGAGGACGCCGAACTCCGTCTGGGCGAAGAGGTACGTCATCGCGTACTTGACCACGTGGGGCACGGGCCCGGCGAAGCCGTGCAGCCCGTCGCGGTGGGACGCCGCCGCCAGCGCGAACCGCTCGAAGGCGGCCCGCTCCAGGTCGCGGTAGGCGGGGTGGTGGACGATCTCGTCCACGCGCTCGCCCCGGCGGTCGAACGCGCGCAGCACCGGCGGGCTGCGGTCGGCGGCGGCGGCCAGCCGGTCCAGCTCGTCCCCGGCGGCGGCGCCGAGCTCGTCGAGCACCGGCTCCGCCAGCGCGAGGTCCGCCGGCGGCAGGGCGCGCGCGAGGACGAAGCGGAGGTTCCGGTCCTCGCGGTACAGGTTCACGCCCGCCCGGCCGGGGTCAGCCCACGACGATGTCGATCAGCGTCACCAGCAGGTACGCGCCGAGGAAGAGCAGCAGCATCGCGATCAGCGAGCTCACCTCGAGCACCCGCTTGCCGTCGCGGCCGACCGACTGGTCCGTCACGATGGGCCGGAACGGCGCGACGAGCGGCACGCTGACCGCGTAGACGAACCGGACGAACCCCTCCTCTCGCGATGCGAGCGCCCGGAAGAGCACCCGCAGAGCGACGACCGACTCGGCCACCGTGAGCACGAACCAGATCAGGCGGACCAGCCGGGCGGCGAGCGGCAGCGCGGTCGGCAGGACGAACAGGTTTGAGCTCACGCGCACATCATGGCCGAACGGCGGGGCCCGGTTCAGCGGAGGCGTCGGCCAGCCAGTTCTCGATCCGCAGGCCGGGGACGCGGTCGAAGTGGCGGTCGTTGCCCGTCACCAGCGTCAGGTCGCGGGCCAGCGCGATCGCGGCGATGCGCAGGTCGGCGTCCTCGAGCGGCCGGCCGGCACGCTCCAGGTCCGCGCGGACACTGCCGTACACGCCGGCGGCCCTCGCGTCGAACGGCAGCACGGTGACCGCCGATTCCAGCAGCGCTCGCACGCGCCCGGCGAGGTCAGCGCGACCATGTTTCGCCACGCCGTAGGCCATCTCGCCGACGGTGATCGCCGTGGTGCTCTGGTGCGCCGCCGGGAGCGCCGCCAGCCGGCGCACGAGCGCCAGCGGCGGGTCCGGCTTCATCGCCGTGCTGAGCACGTCGGTGTCGAAGCAGTACATCATCAGTCGAACGTCGGCACGGGCCGGGTATCGTGCCGGTTCTTGCGGTCGGCGACGACCTCCTCCATCACGCCCGCGAACTCGTCCCACTCGATGATCCCCGCGAGCGCCGCGAGCCCCGTCGTGGGATGGGCCGTGTCCGGCTCGGGATCGGGCGGCACCGGCACGAGGGCCGCGGCCGGCCGGCCGTGCCGCACGACGAGGAACCGCTCGCCGCGGCTGGCGCGGTCGATCAGCTCGGAGAAGCGGGCCTTCGCCTCGGCCACGGCAACACTGATCATATGGGTCATTCTAGACCAGAACGACCAGAGTCGTCCGGCGTGGCGGCGCAGGTGGGGGAGCCGGATCGCAGGGTACGTGGGGGCCATGGCTCCATCCTGGCCGTTGGAGACAGACAAAACGCGGACAGTGCCCGGCCACCGCCAGGCAACCTTCCGTCAGCCCTGCTCCTGGAGCAGCTGGAGCACGATCCCGGTGGTGGCGGCCGGATGCGTGCGGGCGCTGAACCCGAACGGGCCGGGCCGCGCCGGGTCGGCCGTGACGCCCAGCGCCTCCAGCGCCCGCAGCGTGCCGGCGAGGTCGCCGTCCACCTCGATCGCGATGTGCTCGATCCGGCCCAGGTTGTCGCCGCCCAGCCACGCGGCGCGGTCCTCGGGCTGGCTGAACTCCAGCAGCTCGATCTCGACCTCGCCGCAGCGGTAGAACGCCGTGGACGGGTTGCCGCCGGCCGACTCCCGGACCAGCGTCAGCCCGAGCGTGCCGCCGAGCAGCTCCCTGGCCCGGGCCAGGTCCGCCACCGCCACGCCGATGTGGTGCACGCGCTTCAGCGTCATCGCAGTTCCCCTCCCGAGTGGTCAAGCCTGACGGACAATGGCCGGCGGTGGACTTCGCGCTCAGCGATCTGCAGCAGACGCTCCACGAGGAGGTGCTGGCGCTGGCCGGCGGCTTCTCGCCGGACTACTGGCTGGAGCACGACCGGGCCGAGCGGTATCCGTGGGACTTCGTCCACGCGTTCGCCCGGCGCGGCTGGCTCGGCACCATCATCCCCGAAGCGTACGGCGGCGCCGGGCTGGGCATCACCGAGGCCGCGGTGATCCTGCACGCCATCTGCCTGTCCGGCGCCGGCACCAGCGGGGCGTCGCCGGTGCACTTCTTCATGTTCCCGCCGGCCCCGGTCGTGCGCTTCGGGCCGGAGGCGATGAAGCGGGCGTGGCTGCCCCGCATCGCGGCCGGCGAGGTGCTGCTGGCGTTCGGGGTGACGGAGCCGTGGGCCGAGCGGGCCGGCGACCGCTGGCTGGTCCGCGGCCAGAAGGTGTGGACCACGAACGCGCAGCAGGCCGAGCGGATCCTGCTGCTCGCCCGCACGTCGCCGCGGGACGAGGCGCACCCGCTGCAGGGCATGACGCTGTTCTTCACGCACCTGGACCGGCGGGCGTGCACGGTCCGCCGCATCGAGAAGCTGGGCCGGGCGGCGGTGGACTCCAACGAGCTGTTCATCGAGGGCCTGGAGGTGCCGGACGAGGACGTCGTGGGCGAGGTGGGGCGCGGCTTCTTCCACCTGATCGAGAGCCTCAACCCGGAGCGGATCGTGATCGCGATGGAGGCGATCGGGATCGGCCGCGCGGCGCTGCGGATCGCCACGCGCTACGCGAGCGAGCGCCACGTGTTCGGCCGGCCGATCGGCCAGAACCAGGCGATCGCGCACCCGCTGGCGGCGGCGTCGGCCCGGCTGGACGCGGCGGAGCTGCTGGCCCTCAAGGCGGCGTGGCTCTACGACCGCGGCCAGCCGTGCGGGGCGGAGACGAACGCGGCCAAGTACCTGGCCGCGGAGGCGGGGTTCGAGGCCTGCGACGCCGCGCTGCAGACGCTCGGCGGGTTCGGCTACGCGAAGGAGTACCACGTGGAGCGGCTGTGGCGCGAGGTGCGGCTCTACCGCCTGGCCCCCATCTCCCAGGAGATGGTCCTGAACTACCTCAGCCAGCACGTGCTGGGGCTGCCGCGCTCGTACTGAGCGCGATCCCACGGGCGGGGCGGCGGGGGCGCTAGCCTTTGCGCCACATGACCACGAGCTTCTCCCCGTCGCGCATGGTCCAGGATCTCCAGCGCCGCTCGCTGCGTCCGGCCGTCCGCCCCGGTCCCGAGCTGATCTCGCTGGCCCAGGGCGACCCCGACTTCGCCACGCCCGAGCACATCAGCCAGGCGCTCACCGACGCCCTCGCCGCCGGCGCCACGCACTACGCGCAGCTGGTCGGCGACGCCGAGCTCCGCGCCGCGCTGGCCGAGCAGATGACCGAGCTCGCGGGCCGGTCCTACGGCGTGGACCAGGTGGCGATCACCCACGGCGCCAGCGCCGGGCTGGCCGCCGCCATCCTCGCCCTGGTGGACCCCGGCACCCGCGTGCTCGTCCCGGAGCCCACGTACTCCCTCTACGCCGACCTCACGTGGATGGCGGGCGGCGAGGTGGTCTTCGTCCCCCACCAGCCCGACCTGCACCTCGACCTGGACGGGATCGAGGCGGCCGCCCCCGGCGCCCGCCTGGTCGTGATCTGCAACCCGTGCAACCCGACTGGCGCCGTGTACACCCAGGGCGAGCTGGAGGACCTGGCCGAGATCGCCGAGGAGCACGACCTCTGGGTGATCTCCGACGAGCCGTACGACCACATCGTGTACGACGGGGTGGACTTCGTCTCGGCGCTCGAGGTCCCGGCGCTGGCCGACCGCCTGCTCTACGTCAACTCGTTCTCGAAGACGTGGGCGATGACGGGGTGGCGCATCGGCTGGGTCGCCGGCCCGCGCGAGGTGATCGGCGCGATCGGGGCCCTGCACCGGACGATCAACGGCCCGGTCAACTCGGCCGTGCAGCGGGCCGCGCTGGTCGCGGTCACCGAGCCCAGCGACTGGCCCGAGCGCATGCGCCGCGAGTACCAGGCCCGGCGCGACATCGTCAGCCGCATGGTGGCCGGCGTGGAGGGCCTGGAGCTCGTGGAGCCCGACGGCTCGTTCTACGGGTTCATCCGCTACGGGTCCGACGTGCCCTCGGTGGACGTGGTCGCGCAGGCGCAGGAGGCGGGCGTCGCCATCCGCTCCGGCAGCGAGTTCGGGCCGAGCGGCGAGGGCTTCGTGCGGGTCGCGTTCTCGACCGGCAGGGAGCGCCTGATCGAGGGCATGGAGCGCCTGCTCGGCGTCCTGGAGGAGGTGGCCGCACCGGCGGACTCCGGGGAGTAGCGCGGCGCCTGGCGACCGCGGGCCGGTGAGCCGGTCCGACTCCGGGGGGCCCGCGCTCGCGGTGGACACGCGGCTCCGGCCGTCCCATACTGCGGCCACCAGGCCATGGTCTACCACCTCGTCGTCGAAGCCCGGCGCGCCCCACCCTGGCTCTCGGACACGCCGCGCGCCGAGCACCTGGCGCGCCTGCGCGCCGGCCTCGGACCGCTCGCCCGGGACGTCTCGCTGCGGTGGCGGGACGAGACCACGCTCGTGATCCGGCTCCGCTACGAGCCGGACGCGCGGCGCGCGCTCGACGTCCACCACCACGCGCTGCTGGCCGTGGTCCTGGCCGTGGACGGGGCCGCGATGCACCCGGCCGGCGCGGTCGTCACGCGAGTCGTCAGCCACTGGACGCAGGGCGCGATCGCGGGCGCGGTGACGGGGCTCGGCCTGAGCACGACGCAGGAGGACCGGCTGGGGCCGGCCATCGCGCTGGCGGCGATCGCCACGGGCGCGATCGCGGGCGCGTTCCTGCGCCGCGAGGTGCCGGTGTTCCGCGGGCTGCGCCTGCCCCACGCGGGGTGGCGGCTGGTCGCGGTGGAGCCCGAGGCCAGCGCGCCCCGGTTCGGGCTGGGCCTGGCCTGACCCGCCGGCCGCTAGGCCGGCTGGCGCTTCGTCTGCGTCGAGCGGGAGGTCAGCGAGCTGCGCCGCAGGGACGGCCTGACCGTCTCGTCCTCGGACGCGGGCAGCCGGACGTCCAGGACCGCGCACACACCGTCCCGCGTCGTGGTCAGCAGCTGCTCCAGCGCCTCAGCTATCTCGCTGGCCTCGTCCACCACCAGCGCCTCGGCGCCGGCCGCCCGGGCCAGCGTGACCACGTCCGCCCCGCTGTCGCTCGGGGCCGGGCGCCGGCCCGGCTGGTCCAGCACCACCGTGAGGAACGGCGCGCCGCCCCGGTGGGCCGTCCAGAACGCCGCGCTGGGCAGGCTCGCCGCGAACGCCGTGTCGTCGCAGATGGCGACGACCGGCTGGGCCGGCCGGGCCAGGCCCGCCCCGAGGGCCGCGCCGAGGCACCAGCCCGGCGTGCGGGGGATGGCGCGGAGGTGCTGGCCGGCCGGCCGCTCCAGCTGGCGCAGCGTGCTGCCGACGCCGGGCGCGGCCTCCTCCACGATCACCGTGCCCTCGGGCAGCCACCGCTGCAGCTCGGCCATCACCGCGTCGGCCCGGTCGGCCGGGTGGGCGGACGCGGCCCGGTCCCGCCACGCGTCCCGGATGCCGCGCGCCACTCGCTCGACCCGCTTGCGGCGGTCGTCCACCTTGCGCCGGCGCGCCGTCAGGCGGTCCGTGAGCAGCGTCAGGAGGGCCGGCAGCGCCAGCTGGGTGTCGGCGGTCACGGCGATCTCGATCGGCGCCGCCCACCCCGGCAGGTCCGCCTTGAGGCAGTCCGTGTCGATCTGGAGCAGCCACGCCTGCGCCGGCAGCGGGCCCAGGCCGGGGAGGCAGGGCAGGTCCACGTCGAGCAGCAGGATCGCGTCCGCCCGGTCCAGGAGCTCGCGGCAGTCCAGGGCCACGTTCAGCGGGTGCTGCGGCGGCATGTTGACGTGGTTGCGGAAGTCCACGACGGGCGCGGCGAGGGCGTCGGCGAGGCGGGCCAGGTGGTGGACCGACTCGGTCTGGCGGCCGACGCGCCCGGCCACGATCACGGGCGCCTCGGCGGTCGTGAGCAGCTCCGCCATCTCCTCCAGGGCCCCGAGATCGGGCGCCGGCGTGCGCGGCGGCGGCAGCCGCCGCCACGAGGCCCCGGCCGGCTGGCCGAGCAGGTCCATGGGTAAGGCCACGTGGGTCAGGCCCATGGGCTCGGCCCGCGCGATCTGGACCGCGCGCCGCGTCAGCGCGCCCAGCTCGCCGCCCCGGGACAGGTCCACCGCCCACTTGCTGACGCCGCTGAGCAGCCCCGGCTCGGGCTCCGACGCCGCGGCGCTGAGGGCCTCCAGCAGCTGCCGGCACTCGGCGCCGCCGCCGCAGAACAGCGTGACCGGGACGCGGTCGCGCTGGGCGTTGCCGGCCGCCCCGCCGAGGTTCAGCGTCCCGTTCTCGACGTGGACCATGACCGCCTGCGTCCGGCCGCCGGCGAGGTAGTGGCCGTGGGCCGCGCAGAGCGCCACGTGCTCGTGGACGCACAGGATGGGCTGGGGGTGGGGAACGCCGGCGGCCTCCGCATCGGCCAGGGCCTCCCGCAGCGGCGCCGTGTGCATGCCCGGGTTGACGAAGAGATGGCTGACCCCTTCGTCGTAGAGGATCGCGAGCAGGTCGGCGACGGCGGTCCTCACCGGCGTTCCGCCGTCATCGGCTGTGGGTGACACGTTCCGGGTTGACCATCGGCGCAACGACCCAGCCTAATCCGGAGATTCGCTGGCGGCCACCCCGTGATATCCTCCTCGACCCATAGGCGCTGCCTTTGGGTGCAATTGCCATGGAGCTGCACCAACTTCGTTACTTCGTCACTGTCGTCCGGGACGGGACGTTCACCAAGGCTGCCGAGCGCCTGTACATCACCCAGCCCTCGCTCAGTGAACAGATCCGGAAGCTGGAAACCGAGCTCGGGAGCCCGTTGTTCCAGCGGCTCGGGCGCCGGCTGGCCCTGACCAGCGCCGGCGAGTCCCTCCTCCCGCACGCCGAGAAGGTCATGTTCGAGCTCGAGCAGGCCCGGGCGCGGGTCCAGGAGGTCCGCGGCCTGCGCCGGGGCCGGCTGTCGATCGGCGTCCTGCCCAGCGTGTCGGCCCGCCTGCTGCCGAAGTTCCTGGCCGAGTTCCGGCACCAGCACCCCGGCATCGAGGTGTCGCTGCGCGAGGAGAACGACAGCGTCGAGTTCGAGCAGATGGTCCACGAGGGCGTCCTCGACCTGGCCATCGTCCGGCTGCCGGCCCGGCGCAACGACCTGGAGGTCGAGTTCCTGGTCCGCGAGCCGCTGGTGATGGTGGCGCCGCCGGGCCACCGGCTGGGCGACAAGCGCTCGGTCGCGCTGGCGGAGCTGGCCAACGAGTCGTTCGTGACGATGAAGCCCGGCCACGGCCTGCGCGAGTGCCTGCAGAAGTTCTGCCGCCAGGCCGGGTTCGACCCGCGCATCGTGTTCGAGGCCGGCCACCTGGGCAGCGTGATCGGGCTGGTGCTGGCCGGCGTGGGGATCACGGTCGTGCCTCGCATGGCCGCGGGCCTGGAGGGCCGCCGGATCCGCGTGCGGGACAGCTTCGCGTACCGCGACCTGGGCGTCATCTGGCGGCAGGGACAGCCGCTGTCGCCGCCCGCCCGGATCTTCCTGGACATGATGCGGCGCTCGGCCGACGTGGAGGTGCGGGACGGGCGCCAGCGGGTGGCGGCGGCACTCGACTGACGGTTCCGTTCACGTCCGCCAGTAGAGCAGGCGTGGTCGTCCGGGCGGAAGGTCCACGTGTGGTCCGCGGGCGGGCCAGATGTGGCAGCTACGTGCCAGCCGTCTCCCGTTCGATCCACTCCAGGTAGGCGGCGTTCCCGGCCACGATCGCCGTCGCGACGATCTCCGGCGTGTCGTACGAGTGCTCACGCTCGAGGTGGCCGCGCAGCTCGTCGTACCGCGCGGCCGTGGTCTTGAGGACGCACTGCCACTCGGTGGCGGCCTGCACGGCGCCCTCCCACCAGTACGTGCTCGTCACCGGGCCGACGACCTGAGCGCACGCGGCCAGCCGGTGCTCGACGGCGGAGCGCGCCAGCCGGTCGGCCTCCTCGCGCGTGTCCGTGGTCGTGACGACCTGCAGGCAGTCCATCGGCACGGCGAGTCTACCGGGAGGCCGGGATGGGACCGGGGTCCGCCGATGGGTGCGGAAGGCGACGGCCGCTGGCGCGGCGTTCGGCGGGCACGTAGGGTGATCCGCCAGCTCCGATGACCTACCCGACGCTGCGTGCGTGGCTGCTGCGGCTGCGGTCGGAGGGCCTGCTGGCCGTGGTCACCCGCCCCGTCGACCCGCGCTTCGAGCTGGCCGCCGTGACGAGGCGGCTCGACGGCCGGCGAGCGGTGTGGTTCGCCCGGCCGGGGGACGGCGACGTCCCGGTCGTCGCCGGGATCGCCTCCACCAGGCCGATGCTGGCGGCGGCGTGCGGCACGACCGAGGCGGGCCTGGTCGACCGGCTGCTCGCGGCCGAGGCGGCGCCCCGGCCCTGCGCGGCGGTGGCGCAGTCGGAGGCGCCCGTCCAGCGGCACGTGCGGCGCGGCGACGCGGACCTGCTCGGCTTCCTGCCCGTCCCGGTGCACCACGAGAAGGACGGCGGACGCCACGTCAGCGCCGGGCTGTGCATCGTCCGCGACCCGGCCACGCGCGTCCAGAACGTCTCGATCCACCGGCTCCAGGTCGCCGGTCCCGATCGGTTCACCGCGCTCATCCTGCCCCGCCACACCGACCAGCTGTACCGGGCGGCCGAGGCGCGCGGCGTGGCGCTGGAGTGCGCGATCGTGATCGGCGCGGACGTGGCGACCATCCTGGCCTCGCAGTCGCACGTGCCGTTCGGGGTGAGCGAGCTGGAGGTGGCGAGCGCCCTGCACGACGTGCCGCTGCCGGTGGTCCGCTGCCGCACGGTGGACATCGACGTGCCGGCCGAGGCGGAGATCGTGATCGAGGGCCGCATCGTCCCCCACGAGCGGCAGCCCGAGGGGCCGTTCGGGGAGTTCCCGCGCTACTACGGGCCGCTGAGCGACAAGCACGTGATCGACGTGAGCGCGGTCACGCACCGCGAGCGGCCGATCTTCCACGACATCCTGCCGGCGGCCCGGGAGCACCTGCTGCTGGGCGCCGTGCCCCGGGAGGCGAGCCTGCTCCGGGAGCTGCGCCGGACGTTCCCGACGGTCCGGGCGGTGCACATGACGGCGGGGGGCTCGTGCCGCTTCCACGCGGTGGTCGCGATGGAGAAGCGCCAGGAGGGCCAGGCCCGGAACGTGATCCTGGCCACGCTGGCCAACAACTTCGACATCAAGCACGTCTGGGTGGTGGACCCGGACGTGGACGTGTTCGACGCGGAGGCGGTGGAGTGGGCGCAGGCGACCCGGTTCCAGGCCGATCGCGACGTCGTGGTGGTGACCGCGGCCCAGGGCTCGCGGCTCGACCCATCCGCGGACGAGGGCGTCAGCGCCAAGATGGGCTTCGACTGCACCGTGCCGCTGGACGCCGAGCCCGGCCGCTACGAGGTGATCCGGATCCCGGGGGCGGACGCGGTGGACCTGGCCGCGTACGTGGACGCGGCCGCGGAGCTGCCGGAGCTCTGAGCGCCGTCTCGGCCACCGGCCCGGGCCGGGTGACACACTTGGCGACGATGGGCTCCTCGCTCGACCCCGGGCGCGTCGTCCGTGAGCTGCGCGACCTGCAGGCGCTCACCGGTGACGCCGGCGGGGCGCAGCGGCTGTGCTGGACGCCGACCTGGCTGCGGGCCCGCGAGTGGCTGGCCGGCCGCCTGGCCGAGCTGACCGTGCAGGTGGAGATCGACGAGGCCGGCAACCAGTGGGCGACGACGGCCGGGTGGTGGGCACCCTGCCGGTGGCAACGTGCTGGCGGGGCTGGAGGTGCTGCGCCGGCTGGCGGCGGACGGGACGCCCCCGCTGACCGTGCGCCTGGTCAGCTGGGCCGACGAGGAGGGCGCGCGGTTCGGGCGGAGCCTGTTCGGGTCGGGCGCGGCGGCCGGCCACCTGGACCCGGACTCGCTGCGGGGGGTGCGCGACGCCGCGGGCGTGGCGCTGCCAGAGGCGCTGCGCGCGTGCGGCGTCGAGCTGGACCGCGTGCTGGAGGCCGGCGCGCGGCTGGCCGGCGCCGCGGCCTACCTGGAGCTCCACATCGAGCAGGGGCCGGTGCTGGAGGATCTCGGGCTGCCGCTGGGCGCGGTGGTGGGCACGTGCGGCGTGGAGCGCCACGTGGTGCGGTTCACGGGCCAGTCGGCGCACGCCGGGTCCACGCCGATGGGCGCTCGCCGGGACGCGCTGGCGGCCGGCGCGCGGCTCGCGCTCGCGGTGCGGGAGCCGGCGGCGGCCCTGGGCGGCGTGGCGACGGTGGGCAGGATGACCGCGCGGCCGGGCATCTACACGGCGGTGGCGGGCGACTGCGAGGTGGCGCTGGACCAGCGCCACCTGGACCCCGGCGCGCTGGCGGCGATGCTGGCCGAGGCGCGCAGTGCGAGCCACGCCATCGCCGCGGAGGAGCGGGTCGAGGTGGCGTGGGAGCGGACGTGGGCGATCGAGCCGGTGCCGTTCGACCCGGACCTGGTCGCGATCTGCGAGCGGGCGATCGTGGAGGTGGCGGGTCGCTGCCACCGGCTGCCGAGCGGACCCCTGCACGACGCGGCGGAGGTGGCGAGGGCGGGGGTGCCGGCGGCGATGCTGTTCGTCCAGAGCCTGCGCGGCCTCAGCCACACCCGGGACGAGGACACCCGCCCGGAGCACCTGGAGCTGGCGGTCCGGGCCCTGGACCGGGCGGTCACGCTGGTCCTGGACCGGGCGGACGGGTGAGAAACGACGTCGCGGCCCGCGTGAGAGCGACATCGAGTGGCGCGTGAGAGCGGCATCGAATGCCGCGTGAGAGCAACATCGAGGAGCGGCTCCGAAGGGGGCGGACGCGAGGCATCTCGCGTGGTTGCGCGACGAGCTGGAGGACCGGTTCCTCACCGGGGTCGTCTTCCACACCGGGCCACGGCGCTTCGAGATGGGCGACCGGATCAGCGCCCTGCCCATCTGGTCCCTCTGGGGCTGACGCAACGCCTCAGGCGCTGCGGCCTCGCGCCGCCACCGGCAGGGTGCCCACCACCCGGCCGTCGTCGCCCACCAGCACGTACCCGTCGTGCAGGTTGATCGTCGTGTCGCAGTGGCTGGGCACCAGCCAGACCCGCTCGCCCGCCCCGACGGCGCCCAGGCCCTGCACGCGGCCGTGCTCGTCGCCCGCGAACTCGTACGTCGCCTCCGGCCGGTCCCGGACCGCCGGAGCGCCGCCGTCCGAGCTCAGCGCCTTCCAGCCGGCGTCCACGACCGCGCGGCCCTCCCGGTTCGTGCTCACCACCGAGCTCAGGACGAACAGCGCGTTCTCGAACCGGGCCGGCCGCACCCGTGCGTACTGCGTGTCCATCACCACGTACGACCCCGGCTGCACCTCCGTGGCCATCCCGTGCTCGATCGCCAGCCGGTACGTCCCCGTGCCCGCCGTCGTCACCCACGGCAGGCGCAGACCCGCCGCCTCGATCTCCCGGCGTCCGGCCGCCATCAGCTCGTAGCTCGCGAACGCCCGCCGCCGCTGCTCCTCCGGGTCGGGCACGAGCTGGCAGTGGCCCTCGTACGCCTGCAGCCCGGCCAGCCGCAGGCCCGGCGCTTCCGCGATCGCCGTCGCCACCGCCACGGCGGCCGGGCCCGGGTCCACGCCGGTCCGCTGCTGGCCGACGTGCAGGTCCAGCAGCACGTCCAGCTCGACGCCGCGCCGGCCGGCTCGCGCGCCCAGCTCCCGCGCCATGGCGACCGAGTCCAGCACGACGGTGACGCGGGCCAGGCCGGCCAGGTCCAGCGCCCGCTCCATCGTCGCGGGGACCAGGTCGGTTGTGATCAGCACGTCCTCGATGCCCGCCTGCACCAGCACCTCCGCCTCCCCGACCTTCGCGGCGCACACGCCGGCCGCCCCCAGCCGCAGCTGCCGGCGCGCGACCCACGGGCTCTTGTGCGTCTTCGTGTGCGGCCGCAGCGCGACGCCGGCCGCCCGACAGTCGTCCGCCATGCGCCGCAGGTTGCGCTCCAGCGCGTCCACGTTCAGCACGAGCGCCGGGGTCGGGATGTCCTCGATC
>VBJR01000117.1:0-5377 GCA_005880175.1 Chloroflexota bacterium | reverse complement strand
CGCCGATCAGACGCCTATCGGGCCTGGGAGGCGGCCTCCGCCGAGGCCGGGCTGGTCTGCCCGCAGTGGCCCGCCGAGGTCGGCGGCCGCGGCCTCACCGCCATCCAGATGGCGATCGTCAACGAGGAGCTGGCCGCCGCCGGCATGCCCCGCGTCAACCGCGGGATGGGCGAGTCGCTGGTCGGCCCGTCGATCATCGTCCACGGCAGCGCCGAGCAGAAGGCCCACTTCCTGCCCCGCATCGTCGCCGGCGAGGACCGCTACTGCCAGGGCTTCTCCGAGCCGAACTCGGGCTCCGACCTGGCCAGCCTCCAGTGCCGCGGCGTGGTCGAGGGCGACGAGATCGTGATCACCGGCCAGAAGGTGTGGACCTCCGGCGCGGACGCGGCCAACATGATCTTCTGCCTCTGCCGCACCGACTCCGAGGCGCCGAAGCACCGGGGCATCTCGTACGCGCTCGTGCCGATGACCGACAACGGCGTCACCATTCGGCCGCTGAAGCAGATGTCGGGCGCGTCCGGCTTCTTCGAGGTGTTCCTGGACGGCGCCCGCGCGCCCCTGTTCAACGTCATCGGCGGCCTGGACAACGGCTGGCGCGTGGCCATGACCACGCTCGGCAACGAGCGGGGCGGCAGCGCCACGACCCAGCACCTGCGCTTCGAGCGCGAGTTCTGGGAGCTGGTCGCCACGGCGCGCGAGCGCGGCCGCGACCAGGACCCGCTCGTCCGCCAGCAGCTGGCCTGGGCGTACAGCCACGTCGAGATCATGCGGTACCAGGGCCTGCGCACCCTGGCCGGCCTGGCCGCCAGGCGCGAGCCCGGCCCCGAGGCGTCGATCAACAAGCTGTTCTGGAGCGAGTACCACCGCCGGCTGGGCGAGATCGCGATGGACGTCCTGGGCCCGGAGGCGCTGGTCCGGCCCGAGGGCGACGGCTACGCGACGAACCGCTGGCAGGCCGCGTTCCTGGGCAGCCGGGCGGGCACGATCTACGCCGGCTCCAGCGAGATCCAGCGCAACATCGTCGGCGAGCGGGCGCTCGGCCTCCCGCGCGAGTGAGGGCGGTCGCGCCGGAGCGGCTGGCCGGGCTGTTCACGCCGCGGTCGGTCGCGCTGATCGGGGCGACCGACCGCTCGATGTGGTCGCGGTACACGTTCGAGAACCTGCGCGCGTTCTCGCCCGACGTCCCGGTGCACTGCGTCCACCCGCGCCACGAGGTCGTGCACGGCCAGCCCGCGCACCGGTCGATCGGGGCCATCGGCGCGCCGGTGGACCTGGCGTACGTCATGGTGCCCACCGGCGAGGTGGTCCGCGTGCTCGAGGAGGCGGCCGACGCCGGCGTCCGCGGCGCCGTCGTGCTGACCGCCGGCTTCGGCGAGGCCGGCCCGGAGGGGAGGGAGCTGGAGGAGCGCGTCGTGGCGCTGGCCCGCGAGCGGGACATGGTCCTGCTCGGGCCCAACGGCAACGGGTTCATCAACGCGGCGGACCAGGTCGCGCCGTACGGCCTGCCGATCGCCCCGCCGCTCCGGCCGGGCCCGCTCGGCATCGTCCTCCAGTCGGGCGGGCTGGCCAGCGTCGTCCTCCACATGGCGGTCGCGCGGAACATCGGCATCAGCCGGCTGGTGGCGACCGGCAACGAGGCGATGGTCACGGCGACCGACGTCCTCGCCTACCTGGTCGCGGACGAGCGGACGCACGCGATCGCCGCGTTCCTGGAGAGCGTCCGCGACCCGGACCGCTTCCGCGAGCTGGCCGACGCCGCGCTCACCGCGGGCAAGCCGATCGTCGTGCTCAAGGTCGGCCGCTCGGCCGCCGGGCAGGAGGCGGCGCTGGCCCACACCGGCGCGATCGTCGGCGACGTGGCTGTGACCCGCGCCGCGCTGCGGCAGTCCGGGGTCGTCCTGGTGGACTCGCTGGAGGACCTGCTGGACAGCGCGGGCCTGCTCGCGTACGAGCAGCGGCCGCTGGGCCGGCGCCTGGCCGTGGTCGCGGCCTCGGGCGGCGCGTGCGACCTGATCGCCGACCGCACCGCCGATGAGGGCCTGACGCTGCCGCCGTTCCCGGCGGAGACGGTCGCCGGCCTGACCGAGGCGCTGCCGCCGTTCTCCAACCCGCGCAACCCGCTGGACGTGACCGGCTACGTGGTCGTCGACCCGGGCATCTCGCGCCGCTCGCTGGAGATCGTCGTGGACGGCGCGGCCGGCACGTACGACGCGATCGTCTACAACGCCACCGTGCCGCAGAACCCGCCGCCCGACCCGGCGCTGGTCCTCGACCGCTTCCGCGCGCTTCGGGCCCTGGTCGACCGGTCGGCGGTGCCGGTCGTGGTCGAGGGGCCGCCGGGCGACCTGTCGGCGTACGCGCGCTCGGTGCTGGACGAGGTCGGCCTGCACGTCGTGAACGGCATCCAGCACGGGATGACCGCGATCGGCAACACGGTGGACTGGCACGAGCGCCGGGCGAGGCACCTGGCCCGGCGAGAAGCGCCGCCGCCGACCCTCCCGCCAGGCTGCCTGGCAGCCAGCGCCGAGGCGGCGGCGGCCGCCGCCCGGGAGCTCGGCCTGCCGGTCGTGCTCAAGGTCGTCTCGCGGGACGTGACGCACAAGACCGAAGCGGGCGGGGTGGTGCTCGACCTGCGCACCGCCGAAGAGGTGGCCGCGGCGTACGAGGCGATCACCGCCTCGGTCCGCCGCGCCGCGCCCGGTGCCCGGCTGGACGGCGTCCTGGTCAGCCCGATGCGCACCGGTGGCGTCGAGCTGCTGGTCAGCGTTCGCCGCGACCCCACCTGGGGGCCTGTGCTGGCCGTCGGCCTGGGCGGCGTCTGGGTCGAGGTGCTGGAGGACACTGCGCTCCGGCTGCTGCCGGTCACGGTCGAGGACGTCGAGGAGGCGCTGGGCGAGCTGCGCGGGGCCGCCCTGCTGCGCGGCGCCCGCGGCCGGCGGCCCGCCTCGCTCCGCCGCGTCGCCGAGGCGGCCGTCGCGATCGCGGCCGTGGCCGGGGGCCTGGACGAGGCGCTGGACACCCTGGAGGTGAACCCGCTGTGGGCGGCGGGGGACGACGTGGAGGTGCTGGACGCGCTCGCCGTCTGGCGCGCCGAGGAGGGCTGAACGATGGCGACGACGGCGTACGAGACCATCCTGCTGGAGCGTCGGGGCGGGGTGGCGGTGGTCACGCTCAACCGGCCCGAGCGGCGGAACGCGTACACGGCGCGTATGGGCGTCGAGCTGCACCAGGCGTTCGAGGAGCTGGAGGCGGACGACGGCGTCCGCGCCATCGTGGTCACCGGCGCCGGCCGCGACTTCTGCGTCGGCGCGGACCTGGAGCGCGGCGGCAGCACGTTCGACCGCAGCGACGACACCGTGCGGGCCGAGCGCGCCGACCGGCCGGCGCTGCGGCCGTGGGAGATGACGACGCCCATCGTCGGCGCGATCAACGGCAGTGCCGTGGGCGTGGGCCTGACGCTGCCCATGCAGTGGGACATCCGGGTCGCGGCCGCCGACGCCAAGCTGGGGTTCGTCTTCAACCGCCGGGGCGTGATCCCGGAGGCCAACTCGACGTGGCTCGTGCCGCGGCTGGTCGGCGTGGCCCGGGCGATGGACCTGCTGCTGACCGGCCGCCTGTTCACCGGCGAGGAGGCGGCGGCCATCGGCCTGGTCAGCCGCGCGGTCGAGCGCGAGCGCGTGCTTCCGGTGGCGCTGGAGATCGCGGAGGACATCGCCGCCAACACCGCCCCGGTCTCGGCCGCGCTCACCAAGCGGCTGGTCTACGAGGGGCTGTCCGAGCCGGACCGGAACGCGGCGTTGGCCCGCGAGGGGCGCGCGTTCTGGTGGAGCGGCCGCCAGGCCGACGCGGCCGAGGGCGTCCAGGCGTTCCTGGAGAAGCGGCCGCCGCGGTGGAAGCTGTCCAAGCGCACGCCCGTGCCACCGCTGGAGGAGCCGTCGTGATCGAGAGCGCGCCCCTGGTCAAGCTGGCGTTCACCGAGGAGCAGGAGGAGCTCCGGCGGTCCGTGCGGCGCTTCCTCGACGACACCTCGCCGATGGCCGAGGTCCGCCGCCTGATGGACACCGACGACGGCTGGGACCGCGCCGTCTGGCGGGCGATGGCCGAGCAGGTGGGCCTCCAGGGCATCCACGTGCCGGAGGCGCTCGGCGGGGCCGGTCTCGGCCACGTGGAGCTGGGCGTCGTGCTGGAGGAGCTGGGCCGCAGCCTCGCCTGCGTGCCGTACTTCTCGACAGTGGGCCTCGCCGTCAACGCGCTGCTGACGTCCGGCGACGAGCGGGCCC
Organism: Chloroflexota bacterium; assembly: GCA_005880175.1. The sequence goes on along the minus strand of VBJR01000117.1, from coordinate 1,097 downwards.
AGGGCGAGCTGCTGCCGCGGCTGGCGTCCGGCGAGGCGACGGGCACGCTGGCGGTGCTCGAGGCGCCCGGCAGCTGGGACCTGGACGCCCTGGCCACGCGGGCCCGGCGCGACGGCGACGGCTGGGTCGTGGACGGGGCCAAGGCGTTCGTGGTGGACGGCCACACGGCGGACGTGCTGCTGGTGGCGGCCCAGTCGCCCGGTGGGCTGAGCGTGCTCGCGGTCGAGGGCGTGGGGGCCGGCGTCGAGCGGGTCCCGGTGCCCCAGCTCGACCAGACGCGGAAGCTGGCCCGGGTCGAGCTGTCGGGCGCGCCGGCGACGCTGGTGGGGGAGGAGGGCGGCGCCGCGACGTGGCTGCCGCGGGCCCTGGACCTGGCCGCGACGGCGCTGGCGATGGAGCAGGTGGGCGGCGCCCGGCGCTGCCTCGACATGACCGTGGCGTACGCGAAGGAGCGCCACCAGTTCGGCCGCGCGATCGGCTCGTTCCAGGCGATCAAGCACAGCTGCGCGGACATGCTGCTGCGGGTGGAGTCGGCCCGGGCGGCCGCGTACTACGCCGCGTGGGCCGCCGCCGAGGACGCGGAGGAGCTGCCGGCGGTGGCGAGCCTGGCCCGCGCCTACTGCTCGGAGGCGTACTCGTGGGTGGCCGGCGAGACGATCCAGGTCCACGGCGGCATCGGCTTCACGTGGGAGCACGACGCGCACCTGTACTTCAAGCGGGCGAAGGCGTCCGAGCTGCTCCTCGGCGACCCGGCCCACCACCGCGAGCAGATGCTCCGCCGCATCGGCGTCTAGCCATACCCTGAGGAGCCCATGCCCGACAAACCGATCCCCAGGCCCACGCCGGAGACGCAGCCCTACTGGGACGGCGCCCGCGCCGGCGAGCTCCGCGTCCAGCGCTGCCGCGCGTGCCAGCGGCACTACTTCTACCCCCGGCCGTTCTGCCCCCGCTGCGACTCCGACGACGTCGAGTGGGTGGCGGTCAGCGGGCGCGCCCGGCTCCACTCCTACGTGATCAACCACCGGCCGGCGCCCGGCTTCGAGGCCGACGCGCCGTACGCGATCGCCGTCGTGGCGCTGGAGGAGGGGCCCCGGCTG
>VBJR01000116.1 GCA_005880175.1 Chloroflexota bacterium | reverse complement strand
CGGTGCTGGGCCCAGTGGCCGTTCGGGAAGCGGCCGCCGGTCGCGATCATCAGGTTCGTGACCAGGCCGCCGACGAAGAACCCCTTGCCGAACGGCTGCCGCATGTTGCGGGTCCGGAACAGGTCCTTCCCGATCGCGGACTCGCGCACCGCCCGGTCGTAGCCCGAGAAGTCGGTCGAGTCCGCGCGCAGCTGCCGGTAGATCTCCTCGGCCGCCAGGATGCCGGCGTGCATCGCGTAGTGGATGCCCTTCAGCTCGGGCACGTTGACCATGCCGCCGGCGTCGCCGCAGATCACCATGCCGGGGGCGGCCAGCTTCGGCATCGCCCACCAGCCGCCCTCCGGGATCGCCTTGGCGCCCCAGGAGACGCGCCTGCCGCCCTCCAGGATCCCGCGCACCAGCGGGTGCGTCTTGAACAGCTGGAGGATGTCGTGCACCGACATCGTGGCGTCCGTGTAGTCGAGGCCGCAGACGAAGCCGATCGACACCTTGTCCTCGCCCATCGGGTAGATCCACGAGCCGCCGAACTCGCGGTACCTGGCCGCCGTGCGCAGCGGCCAGCCCAGCGTGTGGACCACCTTCGTCAGCGGCCGGGGGACCTCCCACACCTCCTTCACGCCGAGCGCGAAGACCTGGGGGTCGGCGCCGCCGAGCTCGAACCGCTGGACGGCCGCGCCCGTCAGGTGGCCCCAGGCGCCCTCGGCCAGGACGGTCGCCTTCGCGACCAGGTCGGAGCCGGGCTCGAAGTTGGCCTTCGGCTCGCCATCGCGGCCGCGGCCCTTGTCGCCGGACCGGACGCCCCGGACCACGCCGTCCTCGACCAGCAGCTGCGTCGCCGCCGTCTCGGTCAGCAGGTACGCGCCGGCCTCCTCGGCCCGCTGGGCCAGCCAGCGCGACAGCTCGCTGACGGAGACCACGACGTTGCCGTGGTTGCGGAACGGCGGCGGCGTCGGGATCCTGACCGCCCGCGTGCCGTCCATCACCACGTAGACCGCCTCGCCCGGCACGTCCCCGTACGCCGGCCACCGGTCGCGCGGCACGTCGGGGAAGAGCTGCTCCATCGCGGACGGCCGCAGGATGGCGCCCGACAGGTTGTGGGCGCCGCACGTCTTGCCTTTCTCGATGACGGCGACCGGGACCTCGCCCAGGCGCTCGGTCAGCTCGGGGTCGTCGGCGAGCAGCTGCAGCAGCCGGTTGGCGCAGGCCAGCCCCGCCGGACCCCCGCCGACGATGGCGACGCCGACGTCGATCCGCTCGCCGGCGGGATCGGTCGGCTCGGCGATGAACTCCTCGACCGGTCGGACCGGCGGGGGGTAGGCGCTGGGAGCAACCCTGTCCATGACCCCGGATGGTACCAGTCGGTACTGGCGCGTACTAGCCGGTCACGGCGACGTCGTCGAGCTCGGCCGCCTCGTCGGCGCCCGCCACGAACGCGATCCGCCCGCGCGCGAACGTGCCGTCGGTCGCGGTCAGCTGCGTCGTCTCGTCCAGCACGCACGAGATGCGGCCGCCCTGGACGACCAGGCGCACGTCGTGGAAGCCGTCGGCACCCACGGCGATCCGCCGCGCGTCGAGCAGGGTGACGTCGCCGCCGCGGACGCGCCACAGCCGGAACGCGCTGTCGTAGTAGACCCCGCAGGCGTAGTAGTCGCCGCGGTCCTGGTAGCGCGCCGCCACGCCCGCGAAGCCGGTGGAGAGGTCGGTGAACCGGAGCCGGGCGCTCACCGCGTAGTCGGTCCAGGTCGGCGAGCCGGCCACCAGGTGGCCGTACGACTGCCCCGCGGCGTGGCGGACGACGTGGCTGCCGTCCTCGACGACGCCATACCAGTGGCCGTCGTCCGATGTCCAGCCGGCCGGCATCGAGCCGACCGGATCGCGCTCGAAGTCGTCGCGGAACAGCGCGCTGGACGCCGCCGAGGAGGCGCCGGCCAGCGTGGCGCGCGCGGGCTGCGCCGCCTGCCGGCCCGCCGGCGTGCTCCACTGGAGCGCGAACACCACGGAGACGGCGAGCAGCACGCCGCACAGCGCGACGACGAGGCGGCTGGCCCAGAGGTGGCCGCTCATACCATCCCGAACCGTTCGCTGTGGATGCGGTAGTCGCTCACGCCCAGCTCGAGCAGGGACTCCTCGACCGCGTCCATCATCGCCGGCGAGGCGCAGATGAAGTACTCGAACGTCTGGTACTGCCGGGGCAGGTAGCGGGCCAGGACGTCGGCGTCGAGCCGGCCCGACGGCCCCCTCCAGCCCGGCGGCGGCTGCTTGAGCACGTGCACGACCCGGAGGTTGGGCATGTACCCGCTCAGCTCGTCGAGCTGCTCCCGGAACGTGACGCTCTCCCAGTCGGGGTTCGTGTAGAAGACGGTCACCGGGCGGATGTCCTCGCGGATGAACATCGTCGCGATCATGCTGTAGATGGGCGTGATGCCCACCCCCCCGGCCACGAACACGTAGCCCGGCGCCTGGTGCAGGTCCATCGAGAACGAGCCGTGCGGGCCGTCGAGGTGCACGCGCGTGCCGGGGTCGATCGAGCCGACCGTCTTCGTCCAGTCGCCGGCCTGCTTGATCGTCATCGCGACCCGGCCCCGGGTGTCGGCGTCGGCCGGCGAGGACAGCGAGAACGGGTGGTGGTCCACCCGGTAGGGCGAGCCGCCGACGGTCACCCAGGCGAACTGGCCGGGCAGGAACGACCAGCCGGGGTGGCGATCCGGCTCGACGACGAGCGTGACCGCCCGGCCGCGCTCCGGGATCACGTCCACCACCCTCCAGGGGCGGAAGCCGTGCCGGCGGGGCGCGATCAGGCGGCTCCAGACCAGGACGCCGACGACCACCGCCGCGACGAGGGCGACGACGGCCCTGCCGCCCGGGCTGCTCGTGAACCGGTTGACGCCGACCATGTGGGCGAGGGCCAGGAACAGCACGGACACGGACAGCACGCCGTGCGTGACCTTCCAGACCTCGTACGGGAGCCGCAGCTTCCGCCGCCAGATCGAGACGAAGACGACGAGCAGGAGGGCGACCACCGACGACACCGCGAAGCGGGCCCGCCAGGGGGCGGTGCGCAGGTCGAACAGCGGCAGGTACGTGGGCAGGCTCTGGGCCAGCAGCAGGGCCGGGTGGGCGAGCACGAACGCCAGGGCGACGAACGAGACCTGGCGGTGGAACCGCTGCAGGATGTCGATGCCGAACGGCGCCGCCAGCCACTTGATCCGGGAGACGAGGGTGAACTGCAGGACCATCATCGCCAGGCCCACGTAGCCCAGCGCGACGGACAGCTCGACCAGGAACGGCCGGTGCGGCGTGTGCGAGTCGATCGAGACGATGGCCAGCGGGGCGAGGCAGAACGCGACGTAGGCGGCGATCAGGGCCATGCCGGCCATGACCCTGGTCGCGCCGGGAGCCACGCCGGCGGGCCGCCGCCACGCGGGCAGCGGCCGGGCGGCCCTGACGGCGCCGGCCGCCGCCACCGGCGCCGGCGCCGGGGCTGCCGGCGCCGGTCTCGGCGGGTCGATCACGTCCGGGCGCACCCGCACCGCGGCGAGCCCGACCGGGGCCGCCGGCGCTTCGCGCGCCGGCGGCTGCGGCCGTCTCCCCGCCCGGGAGACGCCGCGAAGGTCGATGGAGTAGGTCATCTCGTCCTTGGCTATCGCTTGGCGGGACGGATGCGGAGGTCGATCGTCGCGCCGGTGGTGACCCCGTCCGCGTTCGTCTGGAGCGTGATGGGGTTCTGCACGTTCAGCAGCTGCAGGCAGTGCAGGAAGCCGTCGTCGTTGCTGATCGCCTGGCTGAAGCGAGTCGCCAGGAAGGTGAAGAGGTTGGTGGCGGTGTCCGGGGCGGGCGACGCCACCTGCTGGGTGAACTTCTGATCGGCCGCGATGCGGGGCAGGCCGGTCCGCAGCAGGTTCTGGCAGTACGTCCTCGTGCTGGCCTGGGTGAGCGCGGACACCATCGGCTGGTCCACGCCGGCCCGGTACGCGTTGAGCTTGCTGAGGCTGGGGCCGTTGGCGCCCTGCACGAACGGGTCGCCCTCGGGCACGAGCGCGATCGGAGCCGCCTGCCGCGCGGCCGCCATCAGCTCGTTCAGCGGCCAGGAGTTGGAGAGCTGCTTGCCGGTCCTGTCGGCGAGGTCGGGGGCCGTCCAGGGGGTGCAGCCGAGCGCGGCGTCGACCGCCCGGTCGAGCAGGCCCTCGTCGCTGCCGTTCTTCGCCGCGGTGGCGCCGCCCAGCCTCGCCGCGTTCGCCGGCGTGTTCTGGGCCATCTGGCCCCGCCTGGTCTGGAGGTAGACGGTCGTCGTGTTGTCGGACTGGTCCTGGTCCACCACGCTGAAGTCACGCGACGTGGGGCAGGGCTTGCCGTCCCTGGCCATGCCGAGGGCCGGCGGGACCAGCTTCTTGGCCTGGATCGCGTCGTTGGCGGCCTCGAAGAACGCGGTCGCGTTGCAGAACGCGTTCTGGCCGAAGATCGTGCCCTCGACCCCGTTGACGCAGGAGGCGGCGCCCGGCCCGCGCAGGGTGACGTTGGCGGCGTTGAAGCCGACCCAGAGCCCGACCACCGCCCCGGCGGGCAGGGTCGGCCGCGTCGGCTCGATGGCCGGCCGCGAGCCGCGGTCGACCACCAGCGGGTCGTAGACCGAGACCTTGCCGGTGGCCGGGTCGAGGACGGCGCCCTCCACGAACGCGGACTGGGCCGAATTGGCCTCGTGGCACGCGCCGGCGCCGGTGCCGGTGAGCTGCCACGGCGTGGCCAGCCCGCGGGCGCTGAGCGGGTCCTCCGGCACGATCAGCGCGCAGCTGTCCGCCGGCGGAGCCGGTGTCGGCGTCGGCCGCACGCGCGCCGCCGAGACGGCCGTGCGCGCGGCCGAGGCGGCCGTGAGCTGCGCGGCGCCCAGCGACGGCATCGAGCTCCGGATCTGCGACGAGACCGGGACCAGGACCGCGGCCAGCAGTCCCATGACGACGGCGAACATCACCTTGAGCCTCACTACTGCGTAACCCCCCTTGCTTCTGTTGCGTTGACGTGTCGATGTCACCCACGGCTGCATATCCGCGCGGCGCGAGCGCACGAAACTACGTGCGGTTCGTACGTGCGGTGTGCACTCGTGCGTGCATCACCGGCGCGCGAACGCGCACGACGATTCGGGTCACGCTGTACGCGCACCCGGCGGCGTGCTCAGACGCGAGCCGCCGTCAGGTCGTGTGAGCCGTCGGAAAGATCAGGTCGTTCCGACGTGACAGCGAGGGCCGGCGCGCGGACGCGCCCGCCTGTCGACTGGCATCAGAGTCTACCCCCCTCTGAAACAGTCGCCAGAGACTGGCGAAATGTATGAAACGCCCTGCAACCTAGCAGACCCGTTCACGCATGTCAAACCCGGCGTCATCGGCGCCCGGCCGTGAGCACCTCCGAGAGGTCGTAGCGCACCGGTTCCTCGAGCTGCTCGTACGTGCAGCTGCGCGGGTCGCGATCGGTGCGCCAGCGCTGGAAATGTGCCGTATGACGGAATCGCGTCCCCTCCATGTGCTCGTACGTCACCTCGCACACGAGCTCCGGCCGGAGCGCGATCCAGGAGAGGTCCTTCTTCGCGTTCCAGCGGCTGAGGGCGCCGGGCATGCGGCCGGTCATGTGGGCCTCGGCCTGGGCCCACTCCGCCCAGGGGTGGCCGCTGACGTCCTCCATGGCGTACGGCTTCAGCTCCTCGACCAGCTCCGCCCGCCGCTGCATCGGGAAGGAGGCGGCGACCCCGACGTGCTGGAGGGCGCCGGCCGCGTTGTACAGGCCGAGCAGGAGGGAGCCGACGACCGGGCCGGACTTGTGCCAGCGGTAGCCGGCGACGACGCAGTCCGCGGTCCGCTCGTGCTTGATCTTGAACATCGCCCGCTGGTCGGGCTGGTAGAGCACGTCGAACGGCTTGGCCACGATGCCGTCCAGGCCGGCGCCCTCGAACTCGTCGAACCAGGCCCGGGCAGTCTCGACGTCGGTGGTGCCGGTGGCCACGTACACGGGCGGGCGGGCCTGGGCCAGCGCCGCCTCGAGGCGCTCGCGCCGGGCGCGGAACGGGGTCGCCATCAGCGACTCGTCGTCGATGGCGAGCAGGTCGAACCCGACGAACGAGGCCGGGATCTCGCGGGCGAGGAGCTGGACGCGCGAGTCGGCCGGGTGGATGCGCAGGAGGAGGGAGTCGAAGTCGAGGCGGCCGCCCTTGATGATCACGATCTCGCCGTCGACCACGCAGCGCCGGGGCAGGTTGGCCTTGACGGCCTCGACCACCTCCGGGAAGTAGCGGGTCATCGGCCGCTCGTTGCGGCTGCCGAGCTCGACCTCGTCGCCGTCGCGGAACACGATCGCGCGGAAGCCGTCCCACTTGGCCTCGTAGTGCATCCCGGGCGGGATGTCACGCACCGCCCTGGCCAGCATCGGGCTGACCGGCGGCATCACGGGGAGTTGCACGGCTCCAGGGTAAGGCCGGACTGACGCCGGCTACGCCGTCAGCACCGCCCGGCGCGGGCGGCGCGGTCGCGCTCGGACGCCAGCGCCCGGTTCAGGACGAAGTCGCCTCGCCGCTCGTAGGCCGCGCCCAGCTCGGCGCTCGTGCGCAGGGCGTGGACCTCCGGCACCTCGCGCAGGACCTCGGCGTCCAGGGCGGCGCGCGCGCGGGTGACGGCGCCGCCCGCGGGCCAGCGGCCGGACCACTTCAGCGCCAGCGCCGCGGTGACCGTCCACGCCTGCGGCGCCTCCGGGACGGTCGTCGCGGCGATCTCGGCGGGCGCGGCCGTCAGCGGGTCGCGATCGGCGAAGTCGTAGTGGACCCGGCCGTCCGGGCTGACGTAGAGCAGCTCGACGTTGGCACCGGCGACGTTGACGGCGTTCAGGAGGCGGACGCCGACCCGGCGCGCCAGCCCGTGCAGGCCCTGGCGGTGCAGGCCCTTCACGACGTCGAACGTCTCCTTCGGCCACACCGCCCAGCTGCCGTGGTAGTCCTGGAAGTCCATCAGGCCCACCTCCGCGAGCGAGCGGCAGCGCACGCCGGCGTCCGTGAGGAACCCAGGCCCGCAGACGCGCCGGACCACGCCCTCGATGCACGCGTCGGCCTCGGGCAGGCCGTCCAGGAGCCCGGTGTCCAGGAGCAGCGCCCCGTTGGACGCGATGCTGGTGATCGGGCGCGGCGCGCCGGCGGCGTCCCGGTCGAGGCCCATCGCGAAGTAGCGGTCCGCCGGCATCCAGCAGCGCTCGAGGACGGCGTCGCGGAGGGCCAGCGCCCGCGCCCGCCACTCGCCGGCCCGGCCCGGCCGGTCGGCGCCGAGCAGCCGGGCCGCGCCGACCAGGGCGTCGTACGCGTAGCCCTGCACCTCGAGCGCGGCGATCGGCGCGTCGCAGTTGGCGATGCGGCCGTCGCGGTGCAGGTAGGACGTGCCCGAGTCCTTCCAGACCTGGAAGGGCAGGCCGTTGGGGTTCCGGCGCTGGAACTCCACCAGGCCCAGCGGCGAGGCGTCCATGCGCCGGCAGATCCAGCCCAGCGCCGCCAGCAGGCAGTCGCGGACGGTGGTGGCCCGGCCGTCCTTGCGGACCAGGCCCTCGTCGAGCAGCGCCGGTCCGTGCCGGGCGCAGAAGCGCGCGATCAGGCGCGCGT
>VBJR01000115.1 GCA_005880175.1 Chloroflexota bacterium | reverse complement strand
GGAGGACGACGCCGCGACGCTCGAGGCGCTGCGGCGGCGGGACTGGGAGGAGAAGCGGCGGGAGCGGTACTGGCGCCTCGAGCTCGCGGGGCAGGGCGACCGGCTGCGGGCCCTGCGCGACGCGGCCCGGCGGCGGGTGGAGGCCGCGGGCGTGCGCATCGCCACGGCCGACGAGCTGGGCGGCGAGGCCGTCTATCCCGGCCTGTACCAGCTGGAGGACGTCACCGCCGAGGACATCCCGCGCGACATCGCGCGCGTGAGCATCCCGTACGAGGCGTGGCTGGTCTGGATGCGGCCACCGGCCATCGCGCCGGAGCGGGTGTGGGTGGCGCTGGTCGGCGACCGGCTGGTCGGGGTGTCGTACCTGGACTACGGGGCGACGCCGGTGTCCACCGCGTACACGGGCGTGCTGCGCGAGCACCGCGGCGCCGGCATCGCCCGGGCGCTCAAGCTGGAGAAGATGGTCCAGGCGATCGAGCTGGGCGTCGAGGCGGTCGAGACGGACAACGACGAGGCGAACGCTCCGATCCTGCACCTCAACGAGGAGCTCGGGTACGGTGAGATCCCCGGCCTGGTGAAGCTGCACAAGCCCCTGGGGGCCGGCGGCGGAGGTGCCTCATGAACCCGAGAGAGATCCTGGAGCAGGCGCGTGACACGTTCACCGTGCGCCGCGTCTTCGGCGAGCCGATCGAGCGCGACGGCCTGGTGCTGGTCCCGGTGGCCGCGGTGCAGGGCGGCGCGGGCGCCGGCGGCGGCGAGGGCCGCCCGTCCGAGAACGCCCCGCCCGGCTCCGGCGCCGGCGGCGGCTGGGGCGGCTCGGCCCGGCCGGTCGGCGTCTACGTGATCGACCGCGGGCAGGTGCGCTGGGAGCCGGCCGTGGACGTCGGCCGGATCATCCTGGGCGCCCAGATCGTGCTGGTGGTCGGCCTGCTGGCGATGCGCTCGGTGCTGAAAGCCCGGAGCCGCCGGGGCTGATCAGCGGCCGTCGCGGCGCGTGAACTTCGACAGCGCCCGGCGCGAGCGCTTGTCCGGGCGGGTGTCGAACCGGGGCATCGCGGCGGCCAGCGCGCGCGCCTGCTCGGCCTGGGCCTCGCGCTTCGTCACGCTCGCCTCGGTCGCCTCGTAGAGCGCCTGCGCCGCGCTGGCCGGGCCCCGCTGCTCGGACAGCACCCGGACCACGACCTCCAGCTCCTCCTGGCCGCGCCGGATCTCGAGGCGGTCACCCTGCCTCAGGGCGCGGGCCGCCTTGACCCGGTCGCCGTTCACGTGCACCTTGCCGCCGTCCACCGCCTCGCTGGCCAGGGACCGCGTCTTGAAGAAGCGCGCCGCCCACAGCCACTTGTCGATCCGAACCCGCTCCGACTCGGATGGCATGCGCCGATTATCCGTTGAAGATGCGCAGCTGCGGCCGCAGCGAGGCCAGGCTCCGGTACCAGAGCAGGTTGGCCAGCGCGGCCAGCAGGGCGAGCACCGGCCCGACCACCACCGCGAACACGAGGCCGGCCAGCACCACCGCCAGCAGCCAGCGAGGGCCCGGGAGGATCACCAGCGGCGTCAGCCCGATGACGCCGGCGCCGAGGACGAACGCGACGAGCGCGGCCCGCGCCAGCAGCACGTCGATGCCCTGGCGGCCGACGCTGAGGATCACCACGACGACGCCGTACGTGAACAGGAACCACAGCTGATTGGCGAGCGCCATCTCCGACAGCGCCGCCTCGAGGGAGCCGGAGGCCGGCAGCGAGAAGTGCAGATGGCCCAGCACCAGGCCGGCGACGGCCGCCAGCATCGCGGTGAAGGGCCGGAAGCCCCGGCGCTCGTCGATGGGCGGCTGGGCCGGCCGAACCGGTCGCGGCGGCGCCGAGAAGGCGGGGGGCGATCGCTGGACGACCCAGAACTGCCCGTTCCACCGGCGCGACCCGTCCGCTGAGAGCGTTCCCACCTCGGGCTGGCCAGCCTCCTGCGGCCTCTCCTCCACTGCCGCGCATTCTTGCCGTCGCGAGACGCCCCGGCAAGGGACTTCCGCCCATCGGACCGGGACGGGCGCCCCACCCTCGGGGTCCTATCGCAGGTGGGGCATCACCTCGGCCGCGAACAGCTCCAGGCTGCGGCGCGACAGGGCGGCGGGCATGCCCGGCCAGCTCATGCGCAGGTGGATCTGGCCGATGCCCAGCCGCGCGTACCGGCGCAGCTCCTCGACGCACTCCGCCGGCGAGCCGGCGACGAAGCGGTCGCGAGCCAGCTCGGCGAACCCCACCCGGAAGCTTGCGGCGCCGGGCAGCACGCGGTCCTGCTCCCAGCTCGCGTACGTCTGGTACTTGTCGTACAGGTAGGCGCCCGCCTCCTCCAGCGCCCGCTCCCGCGTGGGCGCGCAGTACAGCTCCCGCCCCATCGGCAGCGGCACGCCGGGGTCGTGCCCGGCCTCCCGCGCCGCCTCCCGGTAGGCCGCCACCTGGCGCTCGATCGTCGGCCGGTCGGCGTGCACGTTCACGTTCCAGGGCAGACCCATCCGGGCGGCGCGGGTCACGGCGGCGTCCGCGTTGGCCGACACCCACAGCTCGGGGTGCGGCCGCTGGACGGGCAGGATGCCGATGGTCGCGTCCCGGAGCCGGTGGTACCGGCCCTCGTACGTGAACGGTTCGCCGCTCCACAGCCCGCGCAGGCACCGGATGCACTCGACCATGCGGCCGGTGGCCTCGCCGGCCGGGACGCCGAACGCCGCGTACTCGACGTCGCGGTAGCCGCGCCCGGCCGCCACGATCAGCCGGCCGCCGGTGATCACGTCCAGCGTCGCGGTCAGCTCGGCCAGGGCCACGGGGTGGTGGAGCGGGAGCAGCAGGGTGCTGCCCAGCCGCATGTCGCCAGCCTCCTCGGCGAGGCGGGCCAGCAGCGGCAGCGGCTGCAGGTACTCGTAGGGCTCGGCCAGGAAGTGCTGGCCGCAGAGGAGGTAGTCGAAGCCCAGGTCGCGGGCGAGCCGGACCCAGCCGGCGATGTCGCGGAGGGTCTCGCGCATGTCCCCACCGCGTGGCTGCTGCTGCAGCCCGGAGATGGAGATGCCGAACTTCACGCTGCCGTGACCTCCGTGACTATGTCGTCAGGGACACCGCGCGGGTCGAGGCACATAATGCTGAACTATGGGGAGAGAAGGGAACGGCGGTGGCTCGGCCCTCTGGGCCCTCCTGGCCACCATCACCATCGTTGTCGCGGCGTGCGGCGGCGCCTCGACGAACGGCTCCGGCAGCACGCAGACCGGGTCCGACATCGTCATCGGCGACGCGCTGGCCGCGACCGGGCAGGATGCCAAGGAGGGCGGCCTGACCAAGCAGGGCGTGCAGATCTGGGTCGACTGGGTCAACAACGTCGAGCACGGCATCACCGTCAAGGGCGTCAAGCACAAGATCCAGGTCCTGTACGAGGACGACGGCAGCAAGCCCGACCAGTCGGCGACCCTCGACCAGAAGCTGATCACCGAGGACAAGGCGCAGTTCCTCCTCGGCCCATACGGCAGCTCGGCGACCGCCACGGCCGCGGTCATCGCCGAGAAGAACCAGATCCCGATGGTCGAGGGCGAGGGCGCGGCGGCGGCGATCTTCAACAAGGGCTACCAGTGGACGTTCGGCACGATCTCGCCCGCCAGCCTGTACCTGAAGGGCGTGATCGACATGGCGAGCGGCCTGAACCCGAAGCCGGCGCGGGTGGCCGTCCTCTCCGCCGACGACAGCTTCTCGCTGGACGTCACGAAGGCGGTCGAGCAGTACGCGCCCCAGAAGGGGTTCGACATCGTCTTCGACCAGAAGTACCCCAACGGGACGACCAACCTGAGCGGCCTGGTCAGCCAGGCCAAGAGCGCCAACCCGGACATGGTCCTGAACTCCGGGCACCTGGCCGAGGCGGTCGCCATCAACAAGGCCGCGAAGCAGCTCGACATGAACGCGAAGCTGTTCGCGTACACCGTGGGCCCGTCCACGCCCGACTTCATCAGCTCGCTGGGGACCGACTCCAACTACGTGGTCGACCCCTCGCAGTGGACCCCGGCCGTCAAGTACAAGCCGCAGTTCTTCTACACGGTGCCGGAGTACGTGGCCGCGTACAAGCGGCTGACCCACGCCAGCGACGAGCCGGACTACCACGTGGCCGGTGGCACGTCGGCCGGCCTGGCGCTGCAGCGGGCGATCGAGAACGCGGGCACCACCGACCCGGACAAGGTGAGGACCGCGCTGACGAAGCTCAGCGTGACCACGTTCTTCGGCGTCATCGCCTTCAACGGCCAGGGCCAGAACGACAAGAAGCCGATGGTCGTCGAGCAGATCCAGAACGGCAAGCACGTGACGGTGTACCCGCCCGACGTCGCCAACGCGACGCTCCAGTACCCGGCCGCGCCGTGGGCGCAGCGCTGAGCCGGATTCCGCCGACGGAGGCGGACGTGGCGCCGAGTCGCGGACTGTTCGGTGGAATCCGGCTGAGACCGTCGGTCCGGGCCGGTCGCCGACCGGCCCGGGCGGCCGTCTAGCCCGTCGCGGCCGTGAACTGGGGGGAGCAGGTCGTCCTGGGCCTGCTGCTCGGCGGCGTCTACGTGGCGGTGGGCCTCGGGTTCAGCCTGGTCTGGGGCGTCCTCAACATCGTGAACCTGGCGTACGGGGCCATGGTGATGATTGGCGGGTACGTCACCTGGCTGCTGTTCACGCACACCGGGATCGACCCGTTCCTCGGCATCCCCGTCAACGTCGTCGTGCTGTTCGCGATCGGCTACGCGCTCCAGTACGTGGTCGTCAACCGGGTGGTGCGGGCCCCGTTCCTGTACACGTTCCTGATCACGTTCGGGCTCGACCTGGTCATCGTCAACGCGCTGCTGCTGATCTTCAAACCCGACTTCCGCTCGGTGACCACGTGGTACTCCGGGGCAGCCCTGTCCGTGGGCCCGATCCTGGTCCCGTACATCCGGCTGTGGTCGCTGCTCGTGGCCTGGGCGCTGGCGGCCGTGATGTGGTGGATCCTGAACCGGACCCGGACGGGCGACGCGATCCAGGCCGTCGGCTCCGACCGTGACGCCGCCCAGCTGGTCGGCGTCAGCCTGTCCCGCACGTACGCGCTCACGTTCGGCCTGGGCGCGGCCTGCGCCGGCGTGGCGGGGGCGCTGATCGCCACGTACCAGGCGATCACGCCGACCGCGGGCGAGCCGTACACCCTGCAGGCGTTCGTCGTGGTGATCCTGGGCGGCCTCGGCCGCGTGTCGGCCACCGTGGTGGGCGGGATGCTGTTCGGGCTGGTCCAGGTGCTGGCCCAGAGCGCCCCGCACCTCGGCGCCGGCTACCAGAACGCGATCGCGTTCGGCGTCCTCGTGCTGGTGCTGCTGCTCCGGCCGCAGGGCCTGCTGGGGCGCGCCGTCTGATGGCGGCCCAGCCCGAGCCGGACGCCGGCCAGGAGGCCGCCTTCGCGGTCGCCACGCCGGCCGCCGCGCGGCGCGAGCGGATCTTGCTGGTCGTCGCGGCGGTGGCGCTGGTGCTCCTGGTGGTGGTGCCGCTGACGTCCACGGACCAGGCGCAGAGCGCCGGCCTGCCCCTGCTGGTGGATCGCTACTGGTTCCGCGTCGCCACCATCGTCGCCATGTTCGTGGTCATCTCCGCGGCCTGGAACCTGATCGGCGGGCTCGCCGGCTACCCGGCGTTCGGCAACGTCGTGTACTTCGGGATCGGGGCCTACGCGGTCGCGCTCCTGGTGACCCGGTACCACTGGAGCTTCGCCGCCGCGCTGGCCGGCTCGGTGGTCGCGCCGGCCGCGTTCGCCGGCCTGATCGGCGTCCCGCTCCTGCGCCTCCGCGGCCACTACTTCGCGGTGGCCAGCCTGGGCGTGGCGGTGGCCGTCGGCGAGGTGATCAACAACCTGGACTACTTCGGCGGGGCCTCGGGGATCTTCATGCCGATCGTCCGCTCGGACCTGCTGTTCTACTACCTGATGCTCGGCGCGGCGCTGCTGGCGGTCGCCATCACGTGGGTGGTGCTGCGCACGCGCTTCGGCTACGGCCTGATCGCGATCCGGGAGGACGAGAGCGCGGCCGCCGTGATGGGCGTGAACACCACCGTGTACAAGATCGCCGCGTACGCGCTGTCGGCCGCGCTGACCGGCCTGGCGGGCGGCATCTACGCGCAGTGGAACGTGTTCGTCAACCAGGACGTCGCGTTCAACATCGACGTGTCGATCGACAGCATCCTCATGGCGCTGATCGGCGGCATCGGCACGATCTGGGGCCCGGTGCTGGGCGCGGTGGTCCTGGAGTTCCTGATCCAGACGTTCAGCGGCCGGGGCGACCTGGCCGTCGTGACCCAGATCGGCCTCGGCCTGCTGCTCACGGTGGCGGTGATCTTCCTGCCCCGGGGCGTGGTCGACTTCCTCGGCGGCCGCAGCTCCCTGACCCTGGCCTACGTCAGGCGGACGCTCCGTTCGAGCGGCGTGTGAACGTGCAAGAGGGGGCAGGCCCCCTCTTCCCGGGGTCTGTCTACGAGGCGCTCCAGTGAGCGAGCCCGGCGAGGTCCTGCTGTCCCTGCGGGAGGTGACGCGGCGCTTCGGCGGCGTCGCGGCGCTGGACGGCGTCAGCTTCGACGTCGGGCGCAACGAGATCCTCGGCGTGATCGGGCCCAACGGCGCCGGCAAGACGACGCTGCTCAACTGCGTCAGCGGCGTCCACCGGCTGGACGGAGGCGACATCCTGCTCGACGGCCGGTCCCTGCGCGGGCTGCCGCCGCACCGGGTGGCGCGGCTCGGCGTGGGCCGGACGTTCCAGATCGTCAAGCCGTTCGGCTCGATGACCGTGCGCGAGAACGCGGCGGTCGGGGCGCTGTTCGGCAGCTCGGAGGCGCGGCTCCCGACCCGGCGGGCGTTCGCCCACGCGGACGAGGTGCTGGCCCTGGTCGGCCTGGCGCCCAAGCGCATGCTGCCGGTGGCCAGCCTGACGGTGCCGGACCGCAAGCGCCTGGAGGTGGCCCGCGCCCTGTGCACGAAGCCCCGCCTGCTGCTGCTGGACGAGGTCATGGCGGGGCTCAACGCGGTGGAGGTGGACGAGGCGCTGGAGATGGTCCGCGCGGTGCACGCCAGCGGGGTGACGATCGTGCTCATCGAGCACGTGATGCGGGTGATCCTCGGCGTCTGCCAGCGCGTGGTCGTGCTCCACCTGG
The DNA here is from genome assembly GCA_005880175.1 of Chloroflexota bacterium. The sequence continues at coordinate 1,506 of VBJR01000115.1, read as the reverse complement.
GCCGCCACCTGGCCGAGGGCCGGCCCGCCGACGTGCTCCGCGACTCCCGGGTGGTCGAGGCGTACCTGGGCGAGAAGTACGCCAGCAGGTACGCCGGTGGCTGAGCCGCTGCTGGAGGTCCGGGGCCTGACCGCCGGCTTCGATGCCGGGCCCGTCCTCTTCGAGGTGGACTTGGACGTGGCCGCGGGCGAGCTGGTGGCGCTGGTCGGCGCCAACGGGGCGGGCAAGTCCACGCTGCTGGGGGTCCTGAGCGGCCTGGTCCCCAGCACCGCGGGCAGCGTGCGGTTCGGGGGCAGGGACGTCACGAACGCGCGGCCGGAGGCGATCGTCGCGGCCGGCCTGGTCCACGTCCCCCAGGGGCGCCGCCTGTTCGGGGGCATGAGCGTCGAGAAGAACCTGCTGCTGGGCGCGCACCTGCGCCGGGACCGGGACGTGCGCACTGGGGCGGGAGGCGCGCAACCTGTCCGGCGGCGAGCAGCAGATGGTGGCGATCGGGCGCGGCCTGATGGGCCGGCCGCGCCTGCTGATGATCGACGAGCCGTCGCTGGGCCTGGCCCCGAAGGTGGTGGAGCGGGTCATCGAGGTGGCGGGGGAGATCAGCCGGGAGGGGATCGCGGTCCTGCTGGTCGAGCAGGACGTGGTGATGGCGCTGGACGCGGCGGCCCGCGCGTACGTCCTGGAGAGCGGCCGGATCGCCCTGAGCGGTCCGGCCGACGAGATCGAGCGCGACCCGGCGGTCCGCCGCGCGTACCTGGGCCTGTAGGCCCGCCGGCCCGGAAATCGCGGCAGGACCGACACAGGTCCGACACGGATGTCCTCCATGCTTGCCCGCGTGGAAGTCATCATCGCCGCGGACCGCCTGACCAGGCGCTACCCCGGCGTCACAGCGCTCGACGAGCTGACGCTGGAGGTACCACCCGGCATCGTGGGGCTGGTCGGCGCCAACGGCGCCGGCAAGTCCACGCTGATCAAGATCCTCCTCGGCCTGCTGCCGGCGACGACGGGCGGCGCGCGCGTCCTCGGGCTCGACCCGGCCCGCGAGGGCGGCCGCGTGCGCGCGCTCGTCGGCTACATGCCCGAGCACGACTGCCTGCCGCCCGAGCTCTCGGCCACCGAGCTCGTGGTCCACATGGCGCGCGCCTCCGGCCTGCCCGCGACGGCGGCCCGGGAGCGGGCCGCCGACACGCTCCGGCACGTCGGCCTGTACGAGGAGCGGTACCGCCACATCGGCGGCTACTCGACCGGCATGCGCCAGCGAGTCAAGCTGGCCCAGGCGCTGGTCCACGACCCCCGGCTCGTGCTGCTGGACGAGCCGACCAACGGGCTGGATCCCGCCGGCCGGGCCGAGATGCTGGCGCTGGTCCGCCGCATCGGCATCGACTTCGGCATCTCCGTCCTGATCTCGTCGCACCACCTCGGCGAGATCGAGCGCATCTGCACCCACGTGGTCGTCATCGACGCCGGCCGGCTCCTGCGCTCGTCCTCCATCGCCGGCTTCACCGAGCG
>VBJR01000114.1 GCA_005880175.1 Chloroflexota bacterium | reverse complement strand
GCACCCGTCGCCGCGTCGAGGACGCGCAACGCGCCGTCCGCCAGGCCCTCGCTCATCGGGCCGCTGAAGTGGACGTACAGCTTCAGGTTGTTGTGCGGGATCTCCGGGCCCGTAGGATAGATCTCGAGCACCGACGTGACCGGCTCGGCGCCGCCGGCCACCGGCTCCGCCGAGCCCAGCTCGACGGCGGCGCCCGGCCCGCCCCCCGTCCACAGCAGCGAGAACCGCAGACCCGGCGGGAACGGGTGCCGCGGCGTGAACCAGACCTCGTCGCCGGCCAGCTCGAACCGCCCCGCCGACGGCGGCAGCCCGGCGACCCGGCCAACAGCCGGGACGAGCTCGCTGGGCAGCACCGCCAGCACCCGCTCCGGCCCCTCAGTCCGCAGCCGCTCGAGCTCGCCCGCGGTCCAGCCGGCCGCGTGCAGGCACGGCCGGCCGTTCCGCAGGCGCGGGCTCAGCCGGAGCCCGGACGCCTCGTCAGAACCCGTCGGTGGCGTGGGAGCGCAGGTGGAGGTGGCCGTCCCCGTCCCGCCGCAGCATCAGCACCTCGCCGTCGCCGCGGACCGCCATCCGGACCACGCCGTCCAGCGGCACGTCCTGGCGCGGCACGCCGAACCCGCTCTGCTGGTCGGTCAGCCCGGCCTGGCCCTCGATGTCTGCGCAGGCCAGCTTGAACAGCGGGTGCCGGTTGTTGGCCACCAGCAGGTACTCCTGGCCGTCGTGGCGGTACGAGACCATGTCGAGCGGCGTGTTCATCGCGCCGAGCTCGGCCACCGTGCGGCCCATGACGTGGGCGCCCGGCTCCGCCTCGGCCAGCGAGAAGTGGACGACCGGGGTGCAGGTGTAGCTGGCGAGGACGTCGCCGGAGCCGTACGGGACCAGGGTCCGGACCGGCGCCTCCGTCTCGTACTTGCCGTGCGAGACGTGGAAGATCTCGAGCGAGTTGGACCGGGCCGCGCCGCCGAACGGGAACGGGATCCGGCGCAGGCACGAGACGAACTCCTCGTTGGAGGCGCCTGCCACCAGGAGGGTGCCGTCCGCGTACGCCAGGTCGGTCACCGTCACCGAGCGCATCCGGTCGCGGGCGATGCGCAGCTTGATGCCCCGGACCTCGAACTCCTCGAACGGTTCGGCGCCCTCGGCGAGCCGCAGGACCTGCCGCTCGTCGTCCTCGCCGGGCGCGTTCTCGATCGCCGCGCGGGCGAACGGGACGCCGCTCAGCGACACCTCGGCGAGGGACCCGTCCTGGCCGGCCCGGACCAGCAGCGGCACCGCGTCCGCCCCATGGCCGCGCATCACCGAGAGGTACGCCGCCCGCGAGACCGGGTGGACCGCCAGGTCGCGGACCACGACGTCGTCCCGCGCGCAGCCGAGCAGGGCGGCCAGGCGGGTGTCGAGCTGGTCGATGTCGATCGGGCCGCCGGCCTCGCCCGGGGCGTCGTCGTCGAGGGCGATCGCGAACACGCTCGCGCTCACGTTGTCGGCCGCGAACAGCACGCCGTCCGGCCCGAACGCCAGCGGCCCGACCGACCGCAGCTCGAGGGTGCCCGGCGCCAACCCGTTCCGTTCCGCCACCTGCACGTCCATCACCGCCCTCCGAAACCCGCCCCCCGGGAACCACCTCATGGTAGGCAGGCCGGCGGCCGCGGTGGGCAGGCGGACGACGAACGCGAGCGCGAACAGCGCCGGCAGCAGCCAGAACGCGCCGGCCAGGCCGAGCGCGGCGGCCGCCGGACCCATCAGCAGGGCGCCGCCGCCGATGCCGCCGTCGATGGCCACGCTCCAGATGCCGCTCACGCCCGCCGACCGGTCCGGACCCGCCTGGTGGAGCATGCCGACGAACGCGGCCGTCTGCACCACGCCGAACGCGGCGCCGGAGACCGCGGCCGAGACCACGATCGCCGGCGCCGCGTGGACCTGGAGCAGCGCGAACGCGCCCGCGCCCACCGCCAGGCTGGGCACGGCCAGCCGGGGCTCGCCGACGCGGTCCACGGCGCGCCCGGCCGCCGTCCGGGCGAGCATCCGCGCCACCGCGAAGACGGGCAGGAAGACCGCCGCCGAGGCCGGCCCCGACGTGCCCAGCAGCAAGGGCGTGAAGCTGATCGCCGCGCCGTACGTCAGCGTCGTGCAGCCGAGGGCGATGAGGACGGGAGCCACGCCCGGGCTGCGGACGGCCGCCACCACCCCGCCGGACCCCGCGGCGGCCGGGCGCGTCGCCGGCAGCCGGAGGAACCCGCTGATCGCCCCGCCGGCGGCGCACGCCAGCGCGCCGGCCGCGAACACGGCACCCGCGCCGCGCGCGTCCAGCAGGGCGAACGCGAGGGGCGGGCCGAGGATCGTGGGCGCCGCCACGCCGAGCCCGAAGTACCCGATCGCCTCTCCGGTGCGGCCGGGCGGCACCAGCGCGGCGACGGCCACGACCACCACCGTCACGAAGAGGCCGAAGCCCGCGCCCGTGAGCGCACCCCAGGCCAGCATCGCGGGCAGCGTCCGGACCGCCGCGAAGCCCGCCATCGCCACCAGCTGGACGAGCGCCGAGGCCACCAGCACGTCGCGGACGCGGAAGCGGCGGAGGATGTTGGGCGACAGCAGCTCCATCGTGATGGTCAGCGCCGACACGACGCCGGTCACGAGGCCGGCGGTGGCCTGGTCGTGGGTGGCGGCGGTGACGGTCAGCGGCAGGACCGGCAGCGCCATGCCGTACGCGAACGTGCCCAGCGCGCCCGCCAGCATGAGCAGGAGGAGCTGCGGCGAGAGCACTCGCTGCCGCGCGGACGACACGGGTGTCAAGTATCCACGGCCAGCCGGCGGCGCAGAGGTGCAACCGCTGCCGGTTCGACGTCTCTGAGGTACGACTCGGTGTCGGCCGACAACACGTTCCCACCCTCCGGCTCATCAGCTCCCGCTCTGCCATGAGGGCAGGCAGAGCCGCTGGGACCCCGGCACCCATCGTCCGCAGAGCCGCTTCCTGCGGCTCCGCGAACGACGGGCCCCCGCCGGCTGGCGTCGTTACGCGCCCCAGGCGAGAGTGGGTCGTGTCGCGGTCGCAACTGTGCCACTGCCGTCCCAGATGCGTGTGGAGAGACGTTGAAGTGTCGATAGTTCAACGTCTCTCCGCCGCCCAGGACGTTGAAGTGTCGACACATCAACGTATCCGCGTTGGCGGATCTTGCCGGGGAACCCCTGACCACCCGGCGTGCTGGCCGACGCCAGCCGGCAGGGTCCCATCCTGAACGGGCGCCCCAGCGCCCGGGCAGGATGGGTGCCGGGGCGCCAGCGGCCTCGCCTGCCCTCATGGCGGAGCGGGAGCTGATGAGCCGGGAGGTTGGGGATGCGCGGACGGCCGACGCCCGGCCACCCCCTCCCACCCGCTACCGTTGGTCCGATGCGGGTCGTCACCTGGAACGTGAACTCGGTGAAGCAGCGCCTGCCGCGGCTGCTGCCCTGGCTGGAGCAGCGGCGGCCGGACGTCGTCTGCCTCCAGGAGACCAAGCTCGCGGACGACGCGTTCACCGAGCTGCTGGGCGAGGAGCTGGCCCGGCGCGGCTACGCCGTCGCCCACCACGGCGAGGCGCAGTGGAACGGGGTGGCGATCCTGTCGCGCGTCGGCCTGGACGACGTCGTCATCGGGATCCCCGGCGGGCCCGGCTTCCCGCACCAGGAGGCCCGGGCGGTGGCCGCGACCTGCGCCGGCGTCCGGCTCCACTCCGTGTACGTGCCCAACGGCCGCGTCCCCGACTCCGACCACTACCGGTACAAGCTGGCGTGGCGACCCCGACGCCTACGTCGGCCAGACGCACGTGACGCCGGCCGAACGGTCCGCCCTGGCCGACCTCGAGGCCCGCGGCCTCCACGACCTGGTCCGGGAGCGCTGGCCCGAGTCGCGGATCTTCACCTACTGGGACTACCGGGCCGGGATGTTCCACCAGGACATGGGGATGCGGATCGACCTGGTGCTGGGCACGCGGCCGGTGGCCGGCCGCGTGCGCGCCGCCTGGGTCGACCGGCAGGCCCGCAAGGGCAGCGGGCCGAGCGACCACGCGCCCGTGATCGTGGACCTCGACGAGGCGCCCGACGGCGACATCGGACCGGTCGTGCCGCCGCCCTCCGCGCCGGCCGTCCCGAAGGGCCGGGCCAGGCTGCCCCAGGCGCCCTGAGCCCCGCCGGCACCGCTCGGCCAGTTCCCCACAGTGCTATGCTGGCGCGCTGACGCATGGGTATCCAGGATCTTCGCCCGGCCTACCTGCGCGGCGCCAGCGTGTACCTCCGCGCCATGGTGGAGGCCGACAAGGAACGCGGCGCGGCGTGGCTCGACGAGACGTTCCCGGTCAACGCCAGCCGCGCCGAGAAGACCCTCAAGGAGGAGCACACGGACCAGTGGCGGCGGGGAGAGCGGCGTCTGGCCATCGCGCGGTGCGAGGACGACGAGGTGGTCGGCAGCGTCCGGCTCATCAGCCGCGACCGCGTGCGCACGTGCGCGCTCACGTTCTGGATGGCGCCCTGGCGCGACGACGCGGACGCCCTCCGGGGTGAGGCGCTCGGCCTGCTGGTCCACTGGCTCCGGGACGAGACCGAGGTGATGGTCGTCACCGCCGAGCTGCCGGCGGACCAGCCGCGCACGATCGCCGCGGCGGAGGCCGCCGGCATGGTGCGCAACGCCACGCTCCGGGAGTGGTTCGGCCGTCCCGACGGCCGCGTGGACTGCCTGATCTACCAGGCGCTGAACCCGCGCTGGGTGGTGCGCGATGCGTAATCCCGTCCTGGCCGGCGAGCGCGTCTACCTGCGGCCGATGGAGGCGGAGGACGCCGAGGCCTTCGCGCGAATGGACGCCGGCGAGACGGACACGTTCATGTACCGGCACCGGGTCCCGAGCAGCCCGCTGGAGCACGCGCACTTCATCGGGGAGGCCTACACGCAGCAGCCGCCGGGCAGCATCTCGCTGGCCGTCTGCCTGCGCGAGGACGACCGCCTGATCGGCAGCGTCGGCATCTACGATCTGGACTGGCTGCACCGGACCGGCGAGACGGGCAGCTTCCTCGCCCCGGACGCCCGGGGCCAGGCGTATGGCACCGAGGCCAAGCACCTCCTCCTCGAGTACTGCTTCGACCGCCTCCACCTCCACGTGATCCGGTCCCACGTGGCCGAGACCAACACGCGGTCGGCGGCCGCCCTGGGCAAGCAGGGCTACCGGTCCGCGGGCCGGGTGAAGTGGGACGAGGTCAAGAACGGCCGCTACATCGACGGCCTGATCTTCGACCTGACGCGCCCGGAGTGGCTGGCGGCCCGCGACGCCTGGCGGGCCGGTGTCAGCGTGGCGAGCTCGTCGCCAGCTCCATCGCCGCCTCCAGCTCGCCCGGCCTGAACCGGCGTCAGCCGGCGAGCCCGGACCCCACCCAGCCCGCGATCTGCGTCCGCGAGTTGAACCCGAGCTTGTTCAGGATGCTGCGGACGTGGCTGTCCACGGTGCGCTCGGAGATGAACAGGCGCGAGCCGATCTGCTTGTTGCTCAGGCCGTCCGCGACCAGCAGCGCGACCTCGGCCTCCCGCTTCCCCAGCGGCCCGGCCGGCGCCGCCTCGGGCACCGGCGCGGCCGCCGGCCCGGGCTCGCCCAGCGCCAGCCCGATCGCGGCATGCCGCCCCAGGCGCCGCCCGGCGTCGAGCTCCGCCTCGAACCTCGAGGCCCCCAGCGCCGCGGTCGCCGACTCCCGGGCCCGGGCCAGGAAGGGCACGAGGAAGCCCATGACGCGGGCGCCGGCCTCGGTGCGCAGCGTGTCCGCGACGCCCAGCAGCTGCGCCGCCAGCCGCGCCTGGCCGGCGCTCGCGGCGAGGCAGCCCATCGCGTCGAGCGCGTAGAACTGGGCCACCCGGTCGTCGAGCCGGTCGGCGATGCGCAGGCCTTCAACGAGCAGCGGCCGCGAGCCGCCGAGGTCGCCGGCCACGAGCGCGGTCATGCCCAGATTGAGCACCATCATGCCCAGCGAGTAGAGGTCGCCCAGCTCCCGGCTCAGCCGCGCGCCCTCTGACGCGGCGTGCCGGGCCGCGGCGAAGTCGCCCTCGAACAGGCCGGCGAGCGACCGGGCCTGCAGCAGCGAGAGCGTGGCCGCCGGGTCGTCGAGCGGCTCCGTCGCGGCCCGCCCCTCCTCCAGGAGGCACCGGGCGGTGGCGTGGTCGCCGGCCATGTGCTCGGCGATCGCGGCCATGCACAGCGAGTGCGCCAGGGCGCGGCGCCGGCCCGCCTCGCGCGCCGCCGTGATCGCGCAGCGGAGCGCGGGCCGGGCGCCCGGCGGGTCCGACTGGAGGACGGACAGGAACCCGCGCATGAACCAGGTCCACACGTGCGCCACCGGGTCGACCCGGCCGGTCGCGAGCACCTCGTCGAGCCAGCGCACGCCCTCCGTCGTGGCGCGCGTCATCCAGTACCAGCCGAGTGAGCTGGCCAGGTCCACGGCGCGCGCGGCGTCCCCGCGGTCGAGGCACCAGCGGAGGACCGACCGGATGTTGTCGATCTCCAGGTCCGCCCACGGCAGCCACTCCAGCAGCCGGTAGCGGGCGTCGAAGCCCGAGCGCAGGCACCGCAGGCGGTAGTGCTCGGCGCACCGCCGCTCGACGGCTTCCTCCTCGCCGGCCTCGCGCAGCCGGAGCCGCGCGTACTCCCGCATCGTCTCGTGCAGCCGGTAGCAGGCGACGCCGCGCGCGTCCTCCTTCGTGACCAGCGACTTGTCCACCAGCGACGAGAGCAGGTCGAGCGTCCCCGCCGCCGGCACCTCCGCGCCGGCGCAGGCCGACTCGACGTCCTCCAGCGTGAAGCGCCCGGCGAACACGCAGAGCCGGCGCAGGAGCGCCCGCTCGCCCGCCTCCAGCTGGTCGTGGCTCCAGTCGATGGTGGTCCGCAGCGTGTGGTGGCGCGGCAGGGCGGCGCGGCTGCCGCCCGTGAGCAGGCCGAACCGGTCGCCGAGGCGGTCCCGGATCTGCTCGGGGGTGAGGACGCGCGTCCGCACCGCCGCCAGCTCGATCGCGAGCGGCAGGCCGTCGAGCCGCCGGCACAGGTCGCTGACGGCCGCCTGGTTGGCGGCCGTCAGCTCGAACGCGCCCGCGGCGGCCGCCGCCCGCTCCGTGAACAGCGCCACCGCCTCGTTCTGGCGCAGCCGGTCGAGCGGACCGGCCCCGCCGGCCGGCGGCAGCTCCAGGGGCGGGACCGGGATCACGTGCTCGCCCGCGACGGACAGCGGCTCCCGGCTGGTGACGATCACCCGGAGCTCCGGCGCGGCGCCGAGCAGGGCCGCCACCAGATCGGCCGCCGCCGCCAGCAGGTGCTCGCAGTTGTCCACCACCAGCAGGAGCCGCTTGTCGCGCAGGTCCAGGCCCGCCATGACGGCGTTCCCGACCAGCCCGGGGTCCCGCACCTCGGCCAGCTCGACCACCCACGCGCCGGCCGGGAACCCGCGCGCGAGGTCCGTGGCGATCCGGACGGCGAGGCGGCTCTTGCCGACGCCGCCGGGCCCGACCAGGCTGACCAGCCGGGCGGTCACCAGCTTCTTCCGGAGCTCGGCGAGCTCGCGCCGGCGCCCGATGAACGTCGTCGCCTCTGCGGGGAGGTTGCCCGCCCGCCGCGCCGGCCTGGCCATGATCGGCCACGCTAGCACCGGGCTGTGGCGATTCGGTGACGAATCGGCGATTCCACGGATTCCGGCGCGGGACCCGCTCCCCAGACTGACGAGCATGTTCGAGGCGCTGCGATGATGGTCCGGGTCAGCGGGGCGCTGCTCCGCTTCACCGACCACCAGCGGGTGATCAACGTGGACGCTCCGACGGTGGAGTCGGGGCTGGTCAAGCTCGCCGGGGAGTACCGGCCGCTCCGCCAGGTCCTGTTCGACCGCCAGGGCAGGGTCCGCGCCGCGCAGAAGGTCTTCCTCAACGGCGAGCAGCTGGAGCCCGACCAGCTCGCGTGCGCGGCCGGCGACGCCGACTGCGTCGAGCTGCTCCTGGCGATCTCGGGCGGCTGAGCGATGGCCCGCTCGTACGCGTTCGAGGTCCCCGTGGACGCCGGCTTCTTCACGCCGCTGCACCTCCAGCCGGCCGCCGTCTGCCGGCTGGCGTTCGACGGGGCGGGGCGCTGGCTCGGCCGCCACGCGATCAGCCACCGCCGCCTCGTCGCCGAGCACCGGACCGGGCTCGTGCTGTGGTCGGTCCAGCTCGTCCCCGGCGACCCCGTCGGGTTCTTCGACGGCGACCGCCTGGCCGTCCGGGTCACCGGTCGGGTCCGAGGCGGCGGCACCCAGCTCGAGTGCGACGTGGAGGTGGCGGGCGCCGCCGGGCGCCCGACGCGGCTGCGGGCGTGCTCCGTGCCGCTCCGGCTCGACGGCGGGCCAGCGCTCTCCGGCACGCCGGCCAGGCTCGGCCCGCAGGTGCTGGCCGCGTTCCACCCCGACGAGATCGAGGCCCGGCCGCACTGCTCCCCCGTGCCCGGCCTGCGGGCCGCGATCGCCGCCCGCGGCACCCCTCTGGCCGGCCGGCTGACGCCGTTCGTCATCCACCGCCACCAGTGCGAGGTCGCCGACCAGTGGTTCTGGCCGGAGGCGGTGTCGCTCGCCGGCAGCGGCCGCGAGGAGCTGGTCAGGACCGAGGCCGAGCGGGTCCCCGCGCTCCGCCTGGCGATGCGGCGGCCCGCGAGCCGACTCGACCTCCTGCTCGTGCGTCCGTTCTTCCTGTTCGACGAGGGCGCCGTGCGGACGACGGCCTCCGAGTGGGAGGGCCGGCTGGTCTTCGTGCACGAGCTGCGCGCCGGCGACGAGACGCGGGCGGTCGCCGTCGAGCAGTTCGCGACCGGGAGGGAAGCGGCATGACGGTGACCTGCGAGGCGCCCGCGCTGGCGGCGGCCCGGGACCTGGAGCGGGCCCTCGGCGACCCGTTCCGAGCGGACGCGCCGGTGTCGTTCGCCGCGCTGGTGGCGCACGACGAGCGCGAGGAGCCGCCCGCGGACGCGTTCGCGGCGCTCCGCGCCTGGGGCGTCCACGCGCACCTGGTGCCGCGCGCGTGGGGCGGCCGGCTGGCGTCGTTCGACGAGCTGCTGGCGCTGGTCCGCGTGGTCTCCCGGCGCGACCTGGTGCTGACGACCGGCCTGGGCTCGACCGCGCTGGCCGCGATCCCGGTCTGGGCGTGGGGCCGCGACGAGCAGCGCGCCGAGGTCGCGGACCTGCTGCTCGGCGCCGGCGCGTTCGGCTCGTTCGCGGTCTCCGAGCGGGACGCCGGCAGCGACTTCCACGCGACGGCCACGCGCGCGGACGCGGCCGGTGACGGCTACCTGCTCCGCGGCGAGAAGTGGCTGATCGGCAACGCCGGCCGGAGCTCGTTCGCCGTCGCGCTGGCGCGGACGCGGCCGTCGCTCTCGCTGGTCTACGTGCGGCCCGACCGGGTGCCCGCCGGCACCTGCCGGCGCCTGCCCCGGGTCCGGACGCTCGGGCTGCGCGGCCACGACCTGGGCGGCCTGGCGTTCGCGGACTGCCCGCTGCCCGCCGGCGCGGTGCTGGAGCCCGCGGGCCGCGGCCTGGAGATGGCGCTGACCACCCTCCAGTACACGCGCACGATGGTCGCCGGCATGGCGCTGGGCGCCGCCGACACGGCGCTGCGCCTGGCCCTCGGCTGGGGCCGCTCGCGCCGGCTGTACGGCCGGCCGATCCTCGCGATCCCGGCGGTCCGGGACCTGCTCCTGGGCTCGTTCCTGGACATCCTGATCGGCGAGTGCGTGGCGATGGTCGCCGCGCGGGCGTTGACGCTGGCGCCGCGCCGGACGTCGCTGTGGGCGGCGGTCGCCAAGTACGTGGTCCCGAACCTGTGCGAGCGCGTGGCGCGCGACGCCGCGGCCGTCCTCAGCGCCCGCTCCTACCTGCGCGAGGGCGTGGCCGCCGGCGTGTTCCAGAAGGTGGCGCGGGACGTCGCGATCACCAGCATCTTCGAGGGGACGCAGCTGGTCCAGCTCGCGCTGATCGCCGCCCAGCTGGGCCAGGTGGCCCGCGCCCGGACGCCGGGCGCGCCGGTGGCCACGGACCGCCTGGGCGACCTGTCGGCGCCGGCCCCGGCGTGGGATCCCCCGGCCACCCGGCCGCGGATCGGCGACCCGGGCGGCGACGACCTGGTCGAGCGCTGGCTCCTCGGCGACGAGGCCTGCCCCGAGGCGGGCCCGGCGCTGCGGTCGCTGCGCGGCCGGGCGGCCGGCCTCCGGGCCGCGCTGACCGCGGACCGCCGTCCCGTGGACCTGGCGGCGGCCCGCCGCCACTGCGCCCTGCACGCGGCCGCCTGCTGCCTGCAGGTCTGGCGGTCCAACCGCGAGCGCCTGGCGCCGGAGGCGGCGGGCGGCGAGTGGCTGGCCCTGTGCCTGGAGCGGCTGGCCGGCGGCGGGGACGTCCCGCCGGACCGCGAGGAGCTGGCCGAGCCGGTGGCGCGGTGGATGCTCCGCCAGCTCGACGAGGGCGAGCTGTTCTCGGTGGCGCCCCTGGAGCTGGCGCGGTGAGCGTCACCGCCGCGGCCGACCTGGTCCCCCGGCTGCAGGAGGCGTTCGCGGGGTACCTGGGCCTCGAGCCGGCCGAGGTGGACCCCGACCGGCCGGTCGAGGAGCTGGGCCTGGACTCGCTGACCGCCGCCCAGCTCGCGCTGGACATCGAGGAGCGCCTGGGCGTGAGCCTGTTCCTGAACGACCTGACCGGCCGCGAGACGCTCGCCGGGCTGGCGGCGGCCGTCCTGGCCGAGGACCGGTCGTGACGGCGCTCGGCGCGGAGCACGACCGGGACCGGGTCGCCGGCCTGGCCGCCGAGACGCAGCGGCGCTTCGGCCGGTTCGTCCGCGAGTGGGTGGACCCCGGCGCCGAGGCCCGCGACCGGACCGGCGAGCCGCTGCCCCGCGCGGTGCTGGAGGAGGCCGGCCGGGCCGGCCTGACCGGCTTCTCGCTGCCGCCCGAGGTCGGCGGGCAGGGCCGGGACAAGTTCGAGTGGGGCATCGTGCTGGAGGAGGTGGCCCGCCTCTCCCGGGACCCGGGCCTGCTCTCGCTGATCGACGTCGGCGCCGGCGTGGTGGAGCTGCTGGTCGCGACCGGCAGGCGGGACCTGGTCGAGCGGTACGCCATTCCGATCGCGGCCGGCACGTACGTCTGCCCGCCCGCGGCGTACGAGGGCCGCGACCCGTTCGAGTACGCGACCATCGCCCGCGAGGAGGCGGGCGGCTGGCGGCTCGACGGCGGCAAGCCGTTCATCGGGGGTGCCCTGCTCGCCGACGCGTTCCTGGTCTACGCCCGGGACGAGGCGTCGGGCGACATCCTCAGCTTCCTTTCGGGAGCCTGAGCCTGGCCGGGGTCCGGCTGCCCGGGGAGCGCGTGGTCGCCGATGCGGACGCGCTGAGCGCCATGAACGCGTACCTGCGCAACCGGCGCCTGATGACGGCGTGCGCCGCCGTCGGGCACCTGCGCGGGCTCCTCGACGCGTGCATCCTCGCGCTGGCCGGGCGCCGCCGCGGCGGCCGGGGCGTCCTCGAGCTGCCCAACGTCCAGCGGACGGTGGGCGAGATGTACGCGGCCGTCCACACCTCGCGGGCGATCGTCCACCGGGCCCTGGCGACGACGTCCGGCCCGCGGGACGGGTTCTTCGACCCCATGGCCACGGTCGCGAAGGAGTTCGTCGCGGAGCAGGCGATCCGGGTCGGCCGCGCGGTGATGGACCTCCAGGGCGGCGAGGGCTACATGAGCCGGCAGCCCTGGGAGCGCTACGTCAGGGATGCCCTCGGCCTGATCGGCGGCCAGGGCGCGCAGGAGCTGCTGCTGATCCAGCTCGGGCAGCACGCGGCGTTGGAGGTCGAGCAGCGGCAGGTGAGGATGGAACGAGCACAGCACACGATCGCGGACCTGAGCATGGGCTGGTGGGCGTACACGACGCTCGCGTCCGCCCTGGAGACCGGCCTGCTCGACGAGCTCCTGACGCCCGCGACGGCCGCCGAGGCGGCGGGCCGCGTGGGCTCGGCCCCGGCGCTGGTGGAGGAGATGCTGCACGTCCTGGCCGCGACCGGCCTGGTGCGGCGGCTGGGCGAGCGCTTCGCCCTGTCTGACGGCCTGGAGGCGATCCTGACCACCGGCCCCCGGCGCGCCGCGCTGGCCTCGGACGCGCGCTCGGCGGGCCCGCTGCGGGACCCGGAGCCGGTGGACGCGCGCGTCGAGGCGGCCGCCGCGCTCGGCGGGTTCGTGGCCGTCGAGCTGGCGCGCCAGCTCGACGGCCTGGACGAACGGCTCAACCGGCCCGACGCGCGCCTCCTGTGCGCCGGCGAGGGGGCGGCGCGGCTGGCGGTCGAGCTGTGCCGGCGGCTGCCGGCGGCGCACGTGGTCGCCGCCGACCCGCAGGACGGCCGTCCGCTGGCCGGCGGCCCGGACGAGCTGGACGCCGGCGGCTTCGACGTGGCCTGGATCGCCGCGGAGGGCCCCGGCCTGGAGGCCGCCCTGCGCTCCCTCCGGCCCGGCGGCTGGGCGCTGGTGCGCACGTCGAGCGCGCCCGGCGCCGACCTGCGCGGCGCGGTCTCCCGCCTGCGGAGCGTGCGCCGGGAGGGCCACGCCCGGCTCCCGGACGAGCTGGCCCGGGCGCTGGAGGCGGCCGGGTACGGCGCGGTCCGCCTGGTGCCGGACCCGCTGGGCGGCACGTTCGCCGCCGGCCGGCGGACGCGATGAGCGACCTGACGACCGTCCCGGGACTGCTGGAGAACGCCGCCTCGGGCGGCGGCGTCGTCACCGTGCTCGCCGGCGAGCGCGAGGACGTCGCGGTCGGTGAGCTGTGGCTGCGGTCGGAGCGCGCGGCGGCCCGGTTCCTGGAGACCGTCGGGCCCGGCGGCGCGGTCGGGCTGCTGCTGGAGACGTCGGTGGACTGCCTGGTCTCGCTCCTGGGCGCCTGGCGGGCCGGCGTGACGACGCTGTCCCTCCCGCCTCCGCCCCGGTCGGCGCCGCCCGACGCCTACCGGGACGACCTGCTGGACATCGTCCGGGCGGCCGGCGCCGGGCTGGTGGTGCTGCCCGAGCGGCTGGCGGGCCTCGACCTGGCGGGCGCGGCGCCCACGGCGTCGTTCCGCGAGTGCGCCGCCCACCCGCGCCGGGCGGACGTGGCGGACCCGGGCGAGTTCGTGCAGTTCTCGTCCGGCAGCACGGGCCGGCCCAAGGGCGTGCGGCTCGCCTCGCGGTCGATCGCCGCGAACGTGACGGCGATGATCGAGCACATGGCGCCGCACGACCAGGGCGCCGTCGCCGTGTCGTGGCTGCCGCTCTCCCACGACATGGGCCTGGTCGGCGCCTGCCTGACGATCCTGGCGTCGATGGGGCGGCCGTGGCGCGGCCGCCGGCTCGTGCTCATGCCGCCCGAGCGGATGGTCGCCCGGCCCGGCCGGTGGCTCGAGGCCTGCTCGGAGTTCGGCGCCACCGTGACCTGCGCGCCCGGCTTCGCGCTCGACCTGGTGCTGGCCCGGGCCCGGGCGCTGCCCCCCGGCCTGGACCTGCGGCCGCTGCGGATCCTGATCGTGGGCTCCGAGCCGATCGCGGCGGACACCCTGCGCCGGTTCGGGCGGGAGCTGGCTGGCCTGGGCTTCGACGAGACGGCGCTCTGCCCGGCGTACGGGATGGCCGAGGCGGCGCTGGCCGTGACGATGGTGCGGCCCGGGGAGCGCTGGCGCTCGACGCCCGCGGACGGCGCCGAGGTGGTGTCCTGCGGCGTCCCGCTGCGGGGCCTGGAGGTGCGGGCGCCGGCCGGCGCCGGGGCGGCCGGGCCGGTCGAGGTGCGGGGCGCCAGCCTGCTCACCGGCTACCTGGCCCGGACGGCGCCGGCGGTGGACGGCGACGGCTGGCTGGCGACGCGGGACCTGGGCTTCGTGCGCGACGGCGAGCTGTACGTGGTCGGCCGGGCGGACGACGTGCTGGTGCTCGCGGGCCGCAAGCTCTCCCCCGAGCCTCTGGAGGCGGCGGCGGCGCGGCACGCGGCGGTCCGGCCCGGCGGCTGCGCGGCCGTCGCGGCCGGCGGCGGCTACGTGGTCGTCGCGGAGCGGCGGGCTGCGGCCGCCCGGGCGGATCTCGGCGAAGCGTGCCGGTGGATCCGCCGCGAGCTGGCCATCCGCGGCGCCGCCCCGACCGAGGTGGTCTTCGTGCGCCCCGGCTCGCTGCCGAGGACGGCGAGCGGCAAGCTCCGCCGGCGCCAGATCGGCCAGCTGCGCGTGGCGGGCGAGCTGGCCGTCGAGGCGGTGCTGCGGTTCGGCCCGGCGGCGGCCGGGCCGGCGTTCACGGGCGCCGGACGCGATAGAACAGGTGCGTCACGCGCAGACCCTCGGTGACCTCGGGGTCCTCCAGCATGACCGGCGCGTTCTCCAGGTTGGCGAGGAACGGGATGCCGCGCCCGAGGAGGAGGAGGAGGCCGGGTCCCCGCGGATCGCGTCCAGCGGGCGGGCGTCGAGCAGCCGCCGCGTGATGCTGGCCTGATGACTTCGACGAGGCGGTCGCCGGCGACCGCCTGGGCCTGGGCAACCGCGCTCTCTGCGCCGTCCAGGACGAAGGCCCATCGGTCGTCCTCCTCGCCGTCCATCCCGACCACCGGCGTGGTCGCTCGGTGAGTGCGGCGACGGGCGGCGGCCTGACTCATCTGTCCGTACCGTTGGATCGGAGATGAACTGGCGGGACTGGCTGGCCGCGTTCGCCGGGCGGGCCGGCATCGGCGACCGGCGCGAGGCCGAGCGATCGCTGCCGCACATCGCGTACGAGCTCGGCGGCTGCCTGACGTGGGTCGAGGCGCAGAACATCGCCGACGAGCTGCCGCGGCCGCTCGCCGGCGCTGTGCGCGAGGGTGCGTTCGGGACGGCGATGGCCCGCTTCTCCGCCCCGGCGTTCGTCGCCCTGGTGGCGGAGCGGGACGGGCTCAGCCTCGACGAGTCCCGGCGGCGGGTGTCGGCGTTCCTGTCCCTCCTGCGGGAGGAGCTGCCGGGCGCCGACGTCGCGCGCCTGTGGGAGGAGCTGGCGCGGTGGCGACCCGAGCTCGCCGGGCCGGCCGCCGGCGCAGCAGCCACTCCGCCACGGCCAGGTTGATCGCCCAGCCGGCGCCGAGCAGGAGCGCCCGGAGCACGCCCTCCGGCATGCGGCCCAGGATGAGGTCCGCGGGCAGGCTCGTCAGCACCTGGGTGCCGGCGCCGACGCCGATCGCGTAGCCGCGCATCATCCAGGCCTGGTGGCTGGCGACGTCCCGCCGCAGGATGGCGACGAAGCCCAGGACGAGGGACAGGACCATCGCCGAGCCGAACACCAGCCGGAACACCGTGAGCAGGCCGTCGTCGCCCGCCGGCAGCTCGGAGAACAGCGTCATCCAGATGCCGGCCAGCGCCGCCGCCACCCCGCTCGGGACCAGCAGCCGCCCGGCCAGCCGGTGCCAGCGCGGCCGCCGGCGGCGGAGGCTGGGGACGAACTGGAACGCGCCGAGGAAGCAGAACACGCTGGCGCTGATGATGTGGACCACGACCGGCAGGGGCATCGAGAAGAAGCGCGCGTTGTCGGGCGTGACCGGGCCGCCGCTGGCCAGCTGGCCCACGCGGTCGGCGCCGGCGATCACGGGGACCGCGGTCAGCAGGATCAGCCCGGCGGGGACGAGCCACTCTCTGCGGCGGCCGCGCCGGGGCCCGGGGGTCTGGTCGTCTCTCGTCGCCATGCGCGGGAACGTACTGGGCGGCCGGGGGGCGGCACATCCGTCGGGCGGCGGTGGCGGTCGGCCGAACGGACAGCCGGCGAGTCGTACTTTCGGCCGGTGGGGCCGCTACCGGGCTGGCGGGCCCGGGCGGACCCGGTTGGTCTCGTACGCCCACATCGCGATCTCGACGCGGTTGCGGGCCCCGAGCTTTCCCATGAGGCTCGCGATGTGCGACTTGACGGTGCTCAGCGTGATCGCGAGCTCGTCCGCGATCTCGCCGTTCGTCCGGCCGCGGGCGACGGCGGCCAGGACCTGCTCCTCGCGGTCCGTCAGCGCCTCGAACGGCTGCCGGGGCGGCGTGGCCGGCCCCGCGTCGGCGAACGCCCGCAGGAGCCGGGTGGTGATGCTGGGCGCGATCAGCGCGTCGCCGCTGGCGGCCGCGTGGATGGCCTGCGTGAGCAGCGCCGGCCCGGCGTCCTTGAGGAGGAACCCGAGGGCGCCGGCCCGGAGCGCGGCGTAGACGTGCTCGTCCAGGTCGAACGTGGTGACGACCACGACGGCGATGGGGTCGGCGACCCCCGGCCCGGCGAGCGCCCGGGTGGCCTCGATGCCGTCGAGGCCGGGCATCCGGACGTCCAGCAGGCAGACGTCCGGGCGCAGGCGCCGGGCCAGCTCGACGGCCTGGCGGCCGTCGGCGGCCTGGCCCACCACCTCGATGCCGGGCTGGGCGTCGAGGATCATCGCGAGGCCCGAGCGGACCAGCTCCTGGTCGTCCGCCACCAGCACCCGGACGGTCATGCGGCGGGCCTGGTCCGGGGCAGGACGGCGGTCACGGTCCAGCCCCGGTCGGGTCCGGGGCCGGCCTCGCACGTGCCGCCGAGCAGGCTGGCGCGCTCGATCATGCCGGTGAGCCCGTAGCCGCGCGCGGCGGGCGGCGGGGCGGCGGGCTCGCCGTCCGGACCTGGATCCGGGTCGCGTTGCGCGCGTGGCGGCGGGCGTTGGTGATCGACTCCTGGGCCAGCCGGTACACCGCGGTCCCGACGGCGGCCGGCAGGCCGTCCAGGTCGCCGGCGATCTCCACCTCCACGGCCGGGCCGGCGCGGCCCTCGCCGGCGAGCCGCTCCAGCTCGGCGAGACCCGGCGCCGGGGGCAGGTCCGCGCGCAGGACGTGGACCATGGCGCGCATCTCCGCCAGCGCCCGGCTGGCCTCGGCCTCGATCAGCCGGAGCGCGTCCGTCGCCGGACCGGGCTGGGCGGCCACCGACGCGGCGAGGCCGGCCTGGGCGCGGATGGCGATCGCCGAGACGTGGTGGGCGACGGTGTCGTGGAGGTCGCGGGCGAGCCGCTCGCGCTCCAGGAGCCGGGTCCGGTCCAGCTGGCGCAGCCGCGCGATCGCCCGGTACCGGAACGCCAGGCCCACGGCCGCGACGGCGAGGAGCACGCCGGCCCCCTCGACGCCCTGGGAGAGGGCGAGGTCGCCGAGCGCGAGCGTCGCGCCGAGCTTGCCCAGGATGACGGCCGAGCCGAGCACGATCTCCCGCCCCGACCCCCACCGGAGCAGCGCGTAGGGCAGGATCAGCGTGTACAGCAGCGCGTAGTCCTGGAGCGCGGCGCCGCGGGTGAGCACGGTGACCACGCCGGTGGTGACGAAGAAGACCGCGACCGCCGGCAGCGGTCTCGTCCGCCGCCACAGCAGCAGGGGCGCCAGCCCGGCGGTGACGACCACGGAGAGCTGCCGCCACGCGAGGTCCGTCCGGAGCAGGCCCTCCAGCACGGCGGCGGCCGCCACCACACCGACCAGCGCCCAGTCGTACCAGGCCCGTCGGGGCGCCTGCGGCGAGCGAGGCTCCGTCCAGACGGAGCGGACGAGCTCGCGCACGGCGCCATTGTAGGGCCGCCCCGGCGGCGGGCTCGGAGGCCGGTGAGCTAGCCCGACGGGCTGTTGTTTCGGGCCTGGGCCGAGTGGCCGCGCGGGGGGCCACCGGCTCGGGGGGCCGCGGCGAGGCCGTCGAGGAAGCGGACCGCTGCCCGGGCCGACTCCAGCCGCCACGTCGCGAGCGTCCGGTCGAAGCCGGCGCTGGCCCGGGCCTGCTCGGTCAGCGCGGCGACGATCGGCTCGAGGCGCTCACGCTGGGCGGCGACCAGGTCGGCCGGCTCCCGGCGCGCCCGGTCGAGCAGGACGAGCTTGAGCATCAGCAGCGAGCGGAAGTCGCGCAGGTGCTCGACCGGCTGCCAGAGCCAGGCGCCGAGCAGCTCCCGGCCCGCCGGCGTCGCGGTGACCAGCGTCCGCTGCGGCCCGACGTCGCTGCGCTCGGCGCCGACCACCCGGGCCAGGCCCTTGGCCTGGAGCGTCGTCAGCGCCCGGTAGACCAGCGGGCCGGGCAGCGACCAGACGCGGCCCACCTCCCCGTCCGGGCCGAGCGCCTTGCGAACGGCGAACCCGTGGCGCGGCTGCTCGGCGATCAGGCCCAGCACGGCCCACTCGCCGGGCGACAGCGTGGGCTCGCTCACAGCGTGGAATGTACTGCCGGGAGGGCGGTCGGGTCCCGCGCGAGGCGCGAGACCCGACCCGAGCTCCGAGGTGCTGGAGCTCCCCGCTCTCAGTTGTTCCGCGCGCCGCGGCCGGTGCGATGCGGCGCCCCGTGCGCGGCGATCTGGAGATCCTGCTGCATGTCCGTGAACGCCGGCTTCGGCTGCAGGTTCACGTCGTAGATCGTGGCGAAGCCCTCGCCGGTGAAGAAGGGCGGGACCCAGGAGTCCGCGTCCCCGAAGCCCCACACGGTGAACGAGATGCAGGCGCGCACGCCCAGGCAGGCCTTCAGCATCTGGTCGTAGTAGTGCGCGTGCGCGAACACGGCCAGGCTGTTCGTCGGCTGCTGCGCGGTCGCGTTGTTCACGAACGTGCGGACGTCAGCCTCGGTGACGGCGACCTTCAGGCCGAGGTCGGCGAACCGCTGCAGGTCCGCCTGCATCTTCGTCGGGAACCCGAACTGCGTGTCGAGGTGGCCCTGGTCGCCGACGCCGTCGATGGGCACGCCCTCGGCCTTCAGGGTCTGCACGAACTTGAAGACGTTGTCGCTCTTCAGGTTCGAGCCGTCCTCGCCGGCGATGTTGAAGTCGTTGTAGAAGAGCAGCGCGTGCGGGTCGGCGGCGTGCGCCCACCGGAACGCGTCGGCGAGGACGCCCTCACCCAGGTGCTGGATCCAGAAGTCGCCGCTGCTGACGCCGTCCGCGAGCGGCGGCGCCGAGTCGAACGTGTTGGCGAAGAACTCGTTGGCCACGTCCCACTGCCAGATCTTGCCCTTGAAGTGGGTGACCTCGGTGGTGATGTGCTGGTGGAGCAGGTCGCGGAGCTGGTCGTTGCTGATCGTGCCGTTGGCGACGCCCTGCGTGAGCCAGTTCGGGAGCTGGTTGTGCCACACGAGCGTGTGGCCGCGCACCAGCATGCCGTTGGCCTGGGCGAACTGGACCAGCCGGTCCCCGCCCGACCAGTCGAACACGCCCTGGGTCGGCTCCACCACCTGCCACTTCATCTCGTTGCCCGGCGTCACGGTGGAGAACTGGGTGGCGGCGAGCTGGGCGTAGTCGGGATGGTCGAGGTCGAAGGGGATGATCGCGGTGCCCATCCGCAACCCGACTTCGGCGGCCAGCCCGCGCAGGGTGGTCGGCTGGGCCGACGCGCCGTCGTGCGAGCCGGCGAATGCGGCGGTGCCGGCGGCGAGCACGGAGATCGTGCACAGGGCCGCCACCGCGAGAGCGCGCAGTCTCATAGCGACTCCTCCCCTCCTTCAAGAGAACAGCCTATCGGAAATGTTCCGGAAGTCTCGGACCAACCGGAACCGTACATCTCGGGAGGGTTCGCGTCAACTCGCCACCTCGCGAGCTCGTGTGCCGGACCAGGCTGGTTCCGAAACTTTCGAGCGAGCCGCGCTCGGCAACCCGCGCGGCCGGCGCCCACGGCATCATGGCACCTGAAACTCGGATGACCCTCCCCTCTCTCCTGGAGCGTGAGCGGCAGCTGGGCGAGCTCGCCGACGCCATGGCGGCGGCCGAGGCGGGCGACGGCAGCCTGGTGCTGATCGGCGGCGAGGCCGGCATCGGCAAGTCCTCGCTGGTGGCCCACCTCGCCCGGGCCCGGCCGGCCGGCCGGGCCCTGCTCGGCGTGTGCGACCCGCTGGGCACGCCGCAGGCGCTCGCCCCGTTCCTCGAGCTCGCCGGCCAGCTGGACCCGGACCTCCCGCCCCGGCTGCGTGCCGCCGTCGCGCCCGGCCCCCCGCTGCTCGAGGCGCTGGCCGCGTCGCCCCGGCTCGTGACGCTGGAGGACGTGCACTGGGCCGACCAGGCGACGCTGGACGTCCTCCGGTACCTGGGCCGGCGCGTCACGCGCCTCCCGATCCTCCTCCTGGCCACGTTCCGCGAGGACGAGGCGCCGCCCGGCTGCCCGCTGAGCGTGCTGCTCGGCGACCTGGCGACCGCGCCCGGGGTCCACCGCATGGATGTCGGGCCGCTCAGCCTGGCCGCGACCCGCCTGCTGGCCGGCGGCGACGCGGAGCTGCTGCACCGGCGCACGGGCGGCAACCCGTTCTTCATCCGGGAGGTGATGGCCAGCGGCGGGACGGACGTGCCGGCCACCGTCCGCGACGCGGTCATGGCCCGGGCGTCGCGGCTGTCGGCCGACGCCCGGAGCGCGCTGGAGGCGGCGGCGGTGGCCGGGAGCCGGACGCCCGAGACGCGCCTCCTGCGGCTGCTCGCCCGGGCGGGCACGCCCCGGTGGGCGCTGGAGGAGCCGATGTGGTCCGGCTTCCTGGCGCGGGACGCGGGCGTCGTCCGGTTCCGGCACGACCTGGTCCGCTCCGCGATCGACGGCGCGACCGCCCCCGACCGGCGGCAGCGCCTGCACGCGGCCATGCTGACCGTGCTCGGCGAGGAGGCGCTGGGCCCCGACGGCGACGCCCTCCTCGCCCACCACGCCGAGGGC
>VBJR01000417.1 GCA_005880175.1 Chloroflexota bacterium | reverse complement strand
CGCGACCAGACGCCACCGGCGCCGCAACCATCCCGACATCCCCTTCAGTGACACGGATGCCCAATGGTGCCACACGTGCCCATGCCCGTACTACGTGCCGGCGGCGCGGGCCGTGGCGCGGGGCCGGTACCGTTCGGGGTGGAGGTCTCGCGACATGCTGGTCATCTTTCGGACGCGTGGTGACGACTGGGAGCGGTTCCGCACGACGCTGCGCGACAGCGAGGCGGTCATCCGGGGCATGGGCTGCACGCGGCTCGAGGCCTACCGCAACCGCAAGCATCCCGAGGAGTGGGTGATGCTCCAGGACTGGCCGGACAAGCCCACGTTCGACGCGTTCGCGCGGGAGTCGGGGCCCGCGCTGGACCGCCAGGCGGGCGTCCGCTGGACCGACGTCTCGACGTGGCTGGAGAGCGCGCCGTAGCGCTCCGCGCCGGGCCCGGGCCCGCCGTCAGTCCGCCAGCGGGCCGCGGAACCTGAGGTCGTCGGGCAGCCGCCGGTGCCGCCCGCCGCCCTCGAGATCACGTCTCAGCCGCGCCGGCGTGACCGGGTCGATCGGGGCGACCGCGTTCCTCACGGGCGCCCACCGCTCCAGGTCGGCGTCGTCCTCGGCGGCGCGCAGCTCGACGATGACGCTACGGCAGCGTGAAGAGCAGGTAGCCCGCCAGGACGGTGGCGGCCGCCGCCAGGCCGTACAGCACCACGCCGACCGCCAGCTTGCCGTGCACGCCGAGCTCGTGGATCACGTACCGCGTGCGGTGGCCGAACAGGTAGAAGCTGGCCGCCATCACGACGAGCAGGTAGACCTTGACCAGCGGGTTGCTCAGCGCCGACGCGAACGTCGAGTAGCGGTGGTCGAACGACGGCACGATGCCCAGCGGGCCCAGCACGCCCTGGACCAGGATGTGCGCGGGCACGATCAGCGCGCCCAGGACCGCCGCGTTGGCGAAGCCGGTCCAGAGCAGCCCCTGCAGCCGGTTCGGTCCGGGCCTGGGCGCGAAGCCGGCGCCTTCCTTGCCGCTCATACGCCACCCCAGATCAGCAGCTTCCGTTCGCCGAGCGGGATCCGCATGATCAGGCCGGCCAGGTTCAGGAACGTGTAGCTGTGCCACAGCGCGGCGGCCAGGCACACGACGCTGACCGCCACGAACCACGGCTCCAGCGGGTGGTAGCCGCTGGAGCCGCCGCGCAGTCGCGAGACCTCCACGAGGAACAGCAGCCACCAGATGGCGACCGGCAGCGCGCTCAGCTCGCGCACCATGTAGAGCACGTAGCCTCGGCGCCGCGTCCACCAGGTGAACGGCTGCCGGAACGGGTACGCCTTCAGGGGCCGCGACGGCGCCGCCACCAGGCCGTCCCGCTCGGCGGACGGCTGGAGCTCGTGGGTGGTCACTTGGTGCCACCCCACGGCAGCAGCATGCCCATCGTGCTCTCGAACTTCGTCTGCTGGATGGCCTTGGCCGGGTCCACGTCCTTCGGGCACACGGCCGAGCATTCGCCCACGAAGCTGCAGTCCCAGATCGCGTCGTTGCCGGTCAGCGTGCGCAGCCGCTCGTCCCCGGCCTGGTCGCGCGAGTCGAGGTCGTAGCGCCGGGCCAGCGCGATGGCCGCCGGCCCGATGAACTCCGGCTCGACGGCGATGACCGGGCAGGCCGAGTAGCACAGCATGCAGTTGATGCACATGCTGAACTGCCGGAACTTGTCGATCTGGGCCGTCGTCTGCCGGTGCTCGCCCGCCCCCAGCGCGGTCTCCTGCCGGATGATCCACGGCTTCACCCAGCTCAGCTTCTCCAGGAAGCTGTCCATGTCGATGATCAGGTCGCGCAGCACCGGGAAGTTGTTCAGCGGCTCCACCACGATCGGCCCGGGCAGGTAGTCGCGCAGGAACGCCGAGCAGCCGAGCTTCGGCTCCCCGTTCACGTTCATGCCGCAGCTGCCGCAGATGCCCATGCGGCACGACCAGCGGAAGTTCACGCTGCCGTCCGTGTGCGCCTTGATCCAGTTCAGCGCGTCGAGCACCACCCAGTCGTCGCGGTACGGCACGTCGTAGGACTGGAGGCTCGGCTTCTGGTCGCGCTCGGGGTCGTAGCGGGACACCGAGAGCGTGATCGTATGGCGGTACGCCAGCGTGTGGGCCAGGTAGCGCTCGTCGTTCCGCTCGGGGAAGTCGCGCCGCGCGTGCGCGCCGCGCGACTCCTGCCGGGCCAGCGCGGAGGCGACCATGGTGTCGGCGCAGTCGAGCATGCACTCCAGCTCGAGCGCCTGGACCAGCTCCGTGTTGAAGGCCCGGCTGTGGTCGTCGATCTGGGCCCGGTCGAGGCGCTCCCGGAGCTTCGGCAGCTCGGCGGACATCTCGCGCAGGCCCTCCTCGGTCCGGAACACGCTGACGTTGCGGTCCATCGCCTGCTGCAGGTCCTCGCGGATCTCGCCGATGCGGTCCTGCCCGGCGCCCCGGTCCAGGTACGTCTGCCGGATCCGGCGCTCCTCGTCGCGGACCATGCCGGCGATCGGGTTGGCGGTCGGCGCCGGCTGCTCGCGCGCGAACCGCGCGGCCGCGCGCCCCGCCGCCGCGCCTCCCCGGCCGCATAGAGACCTGGAAGAGGTGTCGCGCCGGAGGCATCGGCATCGACGCCGCCCATCATGTAGTGCTCCACCGGTCGGACCGGGATGGGCTCCTTGACGATGTCGATTCCGAGGAACTCGCTGCCAAGCTCTCGCATGAAGGGGAGCTTCTCGTTGATGACCTTCTCGCCGAGATGACGCACGTCGAGGTGCATGTAGTCGCCGTATGGGCCGCTGAAGCCGCGACCGGCCTCGAACTCCGTGACCTCCGCCCGCGAGATGATGTCGCGAGGACCGAGCTCCATCTTGCCGGGGACGTAGTTGTTGAGGAAGCGGTCCCCCTCGCAGTTGACCAGGTAGCCGCCCTCGCCGCGAACAGCCTCGGTGATCAGGATGCCGGTGCTGGGCATCCCCGTCGGGTGGAACTGGACGAACTCCATGTCCTTGAGGCCGACGCCGGCCCGGTACGACAGCGCCATCCCGTCGCCGGTGCAGATGCTGCCGTTCGTCGTGAACGCGAAGATCCGGCCGTTGCCGCCGGTGGCCAGGATGACCGAGCGGGCCGGGATCGACTGCACCACGCCCGTCTTCATGTCGAACCCGATCACGCCCTGGCAGCGGCCGTCCTCGACGATGAGCGAGGTGACGAAGAACTCGTCGCGGCGCTGGATCTGCGGGTACTGCAGGGACGTCTGGAAGATCGTGTGCAGCATGTGGAAGCCGCTCTTGTCGGCCGCGAAGACCGTCCGCCACGTCGTCATGCCGCCGAACGGGCGCACGCTGATGGTGCCGTCCGGCTCGCGGCTCCAGGGGCAGCCCCAGTGCTCCATCTGGATGATCTCCAGCGGCGCCTCGCGGACGAAGACCTCGACGACGTCCTGGTCGGCCAGGTAGTCGCTGCCCTTCACGGTGTCGAAGGCGTGGCTCTCGAAGCTGTCCGGCTCGCGCAGCACCGCCGCCGCGCCGCCTTCGGCCGAGACGGTGTGACTGCGCATCGGATAGACCTTGGAGACCAGCGCCACGGAAGCCGTGGGGTCCGTCGAGACGGCCGCGATGGCCGCCCGCAGGCCGGCCAGGCCCCCGCCCACGATCAAAACGTCATACGTCGGATTGTCGACCACGCTCGCGCATACCTCTAATTCGATCCCCCCCTCCAGGAAACCCTCGGCCCAAGTATGACGCGACCGAAGATCGGAGGTGGTTCAGCGGGGGTCAGGCGGTCAGCCGCAGTTGGGGCTGTGGCCGACGCCTCCGGTGAGCACCGGTTCCTGCCGGGCGGCGGCCGCGCGGGCGGGGCTCAGGTAGCCCACCTCGACCATCCGGCCGAGGACGTGGTCGCGCCGGCTCCGGGCCAGGTCGGGGTTGATGCGCGGGTCGTAGATCGACGGCGCGGCGAGCATGCCGGCCAGCTCGGCGGCCTGGCCGGCGGACAGCTCCGGCAGCGTCCGGTCGAAGTACGCGCACGCCGCCTCCCGGGCGCCGACCAGGTTGTAGCCGGTCGGCACCACGCTCAGGTAGTCGGCCATGATCGTCGCCTTGTCGAAGCGCAGCTCGATCTTCAGCGCCACGGCCATGCCCGGGATCTTGCGGGCAACCCGGTCGTCGGACTGGTAGTAGACGTTCTTGGCCAGCTGCTGGGTGATCGTCGAGCCGCCCTCGCACGCGCACAGCCCGCTCACGTCGTGCCACACGGCCCGCGCGGTGCCGATCGTGTCCAGGCCGTGGTGGATGAAGAACCGCTCGTCCTCGACGGCGACGACCGCCTGCGCGAGGAGGGGGGGCACCTGGTCCGGCCGCAGCTCCCGCCCGCTCGCGATCGTGGACACCCGCTGCGGCAGGTCGGCGCCCGATGGCGTCGCGAGGCCCAGGTAGCCCGCGGCCGCGAGCACCGCCAGCAACAGCAGGGCCGCCGGGACCAGCAACAGGCCCAGGCGGCCCCGCCGCCACCTGCGCACGAGCACGACCTCCGACGGCCGGCTCGGCATCGGTGCTCCGGGCGCCCGCTTCCACGCCGGCACCGCGGCCACCAGGCGACCCGACGCGAACTGGCTCTCCACCACCCCCCGGACGTCCGGCGGCTGGTAGGCGGCGCCCTTGGCCACCTTGCCGTCGGCCCGGCAGCCCGCCCGCGGGTCCTTCGTCATGTTCGCGCGGTGGATCTCGGCGAACACGGACTCGAGGTCGATCCCGTACTCGGCGGCCGCCCCGTAGACGACGTAGAGGAGATCGCCCAGCGCGTCCGCCACCCCGACCAGGTCCTCGGCCTCGCCGGCGTTGCGGAACTCCGCGAGCTCCTCCTCGATCAGGAGCGTACGCAGTCGGTGCACAGCCACCCCGGGCAGGGAGGGCCGGGTGTTCATCAAGAGGCCGAAGCGCTCGTGGAACTGATGCACCATCTGCTGCTCTTGGTTCATGTCCCCTCCTTGGGCACAGCCAGGCTTGGAACTGGAACAATCCGACGGCCGATCCACTCGCCCGCATCCCCCGCAACGCCTTGTGGTCGACACCCCTGGGCACGCGCTGGCACTTCAATGCCCAGCCGGGTGTCGCCCCTCACTCGTCCGTGGCCCCCC
>VBJR01000113.1 GCA_005880175.1 Chloroflexota bacterium | reverse complement strand
GGGCGTCGGCAAGTTCGTCCAGGTGGGCACGGTCTGCGCGTATCCGAAGTTCGCGCCGACGCCGTTCTCCGAGGTGGACCTCTGGAATGGCTACCCGGAGGAGACGAACGCGCCGTACGGGCTGGCCAAGAAGATGCTCCTGGCCCAGGCCCAGGCGTACCGGCAGCAGTACGGCTTCAACGCGATCTACCTGCTCCCGGTGAACCTGTACGGGCCGGGCGACAACTTCGACCTCCAGAGCTCGCACGTGATCCCGGCGCTGATCCGCAAGTGCATCGAGGCCCAGGAGTCGGAGTCGGGCTCGGTCGAGGTGTGGGGCACCGGCACGCCGACGCGGGAGTTCCTGTACGTCGAGGACGCCGCCCGGGCGATCGTGCTGGCCGCCGAGCGGTACGACGAGGCGGACCCGGTCAACGTCGGCTCATCGGAAGAGATCTCGATCCGCGAGCTGGCCGAGCTGATCGCCGAGCTGACCGGCTTCCGCGGCAGGGTCGTCTGGGACCGGACGAAGCCCGACGGCCAGCCCCGGCGCAAGCTCAACGTGGAGCGGGCGCGGCGCGAGTTCGGCTTCAGCTCGACGACGGACTTCCGGACCGGGCTCGCGGAGACGATCCGCTGGTACCGGACGGCGAGGTCGGGGGTGCCCGAGTCTTCGGCTCAGGCGGCCAGCCCGAGGGTCCGGTAGGCCGCCAGCGTCCGGCCGGCGAGGTCGGCCCACGAGAACTGCTGGACGTGCTCGTGGCCGGCTTGACCCAGCCTGGCGGCCAGGCCCGCGTCGCCCAGGATGCGGAGGACGCGGTCCCGGATGGCGGCCGGGTCGTTGGGCGGCACGACGAACCCGGTGACCCCCTCGGCGACGTACTCGGGCATCCCGCCCACGTCCGTGCACACGACGGGGGTGCCCACCGCCATCGACTCCAGCATGGGCAGGCCGAGCAGCTCCGACGTGGGCCAGCGGCCGCCGAACACGTCGGTGTAGACGGAGGCGCCGACCGTGACAGCCGCGTCCCGGTAGAGGTCCACCACCTCGCTGTCGCTGGGGTCGATCAGGAACCGGACGTTGCGGCCGCGGGCCTGCTCGCGCAGGTAGTCGTAGTAGCTCGTGTCCACGACGCGGCCCGCGATCGTCACCTCGATGTCGTCGCCGGCGGCCTCGACCAGGTAGTTCATGCCCTTGTGGGGCATGATCCGGCTCACCTGGACGACGTGCGGGCGCCGCGGTGAGGGGTCGAACGGGAACCGCTCGAGCGCGATGCCGCCCCGCAGCACCTGCGTCCGGGGCCGGACCGGCTCGGGCAGGAGGGAGCGGGAGAACTCGGACAGCGCGGTGAACCCGGGGACCAGCCGGTGGAGATGGACCGGGTTCATCGGGCTGCGGCCGCCCCCGCCCAGGTCGGTGATCACGAGCGGGGTGCGGGAGGACCAGCAGGTCACGGCCAGGACGCTGGAGACGACGCAGCGGAACTGGTAGGCGTGGACCAGGTCGAACCCGGTGAGGCGCCAGAGCGGCGACGAGGGGATCGGGTTGTCCGGCTGGCCGTTGGGGAGCGCCCCCAGGACCAGGTGCCGAAGCCCGAACGCGGTGCCCTCCTGGAAGCGGGGGCCGAACGTCACGAGGGTGACGTCGGCGCCGGCCTCGGCGTCCATCGCGGCGGCGAGCTTGACGGCGTAGCGCTCGCCCCCACCGGTCAGGTCCACGCCGTCGCCGCTGTACAGCGGGAGCACATGCGCGATGCGGAGGGGGTTCTCACGGGTCATGGTGCCACCCTGCGTCACCAGTGCTTCGGGCCATTCGCCGGCGGATGGCCCTCCTCTGGCGCGTGGACAGGGCCATTCGCCAGCAGTTGGCCCGTTGCGATCGCCCGGCGCCGCGCCGAACCTCTGAACACGGGCCCCAACCATAGCCAACTCGGGTCGAGCCTATCCTTACCGCGTGGCTCAGACGGGCGCCGAGCCCCCCCTCGCGGACCCCGATCCGCACGTCCTGACCGGGCGGGCCAGCCGTGGGGTCGCCTTCCTCCTGGTCCGCTACGGCGTGGTCCAGCTCGTCGGGCTGGGGGCCAACATCGCCCTCTCCAGGCTGCTCTCCCCCGCCTCGTTCGGCATCTACGCCATCACCCTCGCGATCCTGGTCCTCCTCTCCTGGATCAGCGACTTCGGCCTCGGGGCCGCCCTCCTCCAGCGCCGGGAGGCGATGACCGACCGCGCGCTCGGGACCGTCTTCCTCGTCCAGCAGGCGGCGCTCGTCGCTCTCGTCGTCGCCGCCTTCGCCGGCGCCGAGCCCCTCGCCGCCGCTTACGGCCTCGGCCCCGCCGGCGCCTGGTTCGTCCGCGCGATGGCCATAGGCGGCCTCCTCTCCTCGCTGAAGACCGTCCCCAACGTCGTCCTGGAGCGGAAGCTCCTGTACGGCCGCCTGAGCGCCGTCGAGGTCATCGAGGTGCTGCTGTTCCAGCTCACCGCCGTCATCCTGGCGGCCGCCGGCGCGGGGACCTGGAGCTTCATGGTCGCGATCCTGGTCTCGAAGGCGGTCGGCCTCGCCGTCACCCTCTGGCTGGCCCGCTGGCGGCCCCGCTTCGCCCTGGACCGCCCGGCCCTGGCCGGCCTCCTCGCCTTCGCCCTCCCGTTCCAGGGCATCTGGCTCAGCAACCTCGCCCGCGACTACATGATCCCGCTGCTCGGCGGCCTGCTGGTCGGGACCACCGAGGTCGGGTACCTCAACTGGGCCCTGGCCCTGACGTCCGTCCCGGCCCAGATGGCCCAGGTGGTCGGCCGCGTCGCGTTCCCCTCGTTCGCCCGCATGCAGGCCGACCCCCGCCAGCTCGGCCGCGCGATCGAGCAGTCCACCCGCGCCCTGTTCCTGGTCGCGGTGCCGGCCGAGCTCGTCCTGATCGCCCTCGCGCCCTGGCTGATCCAGTACGTGTTCTCGCCCAAGTGGGCGCCCGCGCTGGTGCCCGTCGTCCTGCTCGGCCTGAACTGGGCGGGGGCCAGCATCACGAGCCCGCTGTTCTCGGCCCTCAACGCGGTCGGCCGGGTCCGCTCGACGATGGTGCTCGGCGTCACGTGGACCGCGATCACGGTGCTGCTGGCCTCGGCCCTCACGTTCCCGTTCGGCTACGTGGGGATCGCGCTGTCCATGCTGGTGACCCGGGTCGGCGCCTCGGCCGCGCTGATCATCCTCGTCCGCCGCGAGGTGCCGGTGCGGCTGTGGCACCTGCTCCACCTGCCGCTGGCGGCGGGCGCCGGCGTGGCGCTGGCCGGCGCCGTCGCCGTCCGGGTCCTGCCGGGCGGCCTCCTCCAGCTCCTCCTCCTGGGCGCGGTGCTCGGCCTCGCGTACGTCGGCATCCTGTGGCTGGCGGAGGGCCCCCGCCTGCGGACCGAGGTGGGCGGGCTGGTCGCGCAGCTGCGGACCGGCCGGGCCCAGTAGCCGCTAGACGCCGTACAGGCCGGCCGTCTCGCGGTACGTGTCGCGGACGTCGAACGCGCCGCGCGCCCGCTCGGACGCGGCGCAGCCCAGCCGCCCGCGCAGGTCCGCGTCGGCCGCCAGCTCGCCGATCGCCGCCGCCAGCGCGACCGGGTCCCGCGGCGGGACCAGGCGGCCCACCAGCGGACCGTCCACCACCTCCCCCACCCCGCCGACGTCGGTCGCCACGGGCGCGCAGCCCGCCGCCATCGCCTCGATCAGCGCCAGCGGCATGCCCTCGAAGTGGCTGGACAGGACGAACAGGTCGGCCGCCCCCAGCCACCGCGCCACCTGCGCCTGGGGCCGGGCCCCGGCCAGCCCGAGCCGGCCGGCCAGGCCCGCGGCGGCGGCCCGGGCGGCCAGCTCCTCGCGCAGCTCGCCGTCGCCGACCACGACGAACCGGACGTCCGGATGGTCCGCGACCACGATCCGCGCGGCGTCCACCAGGTCGGCGAGCCCCTTCTGCACGCTCAGACGGGCCACCGTGCAGGCGAGCACCGCGCCGGGCGGCAGAGAACCCAGGCCGGCCGCCTCGGCGGCCTCGGCGCGGGCCTCCGCCCGATCGGCCCCGGCCAGGGGCTGGAAGCGGTCCAGGTCGGCGCCGTTGCGGACCAGCACGGTCCGCCGCGCGGAGTACCCGCAGCCGCGGACCAGGTGGTCCCACACCGCCCGCGAGCACGCGACGTTCCACCGGGCGAGCCGGTCGTACAGCGGGAACGCGGCCGTCCAGAAGCGGCGCGCCGGCGCGCCGAGCGGGAGGCCGGCGATGTCCACACCCAGGTGGTGCGTGACGACGAGCCGCCGGCCCGCCAGCCGCGCGAGCAGCGCCGAGAGGAGCTGGTAGCGCCCGACCGGGAACGCCAGGTTCAGGTGCACGACGTCCGCGCCCCGGGCCAGCCGCAGCAGCGCCAGGCAGTCGCCCGGCGCCGTGAGGTCGAGCCGGTGGAGGGCCACGCCGCCCGAGGCCACCCGCGCCGCCCACTCGTCGAGCACGGCGTCCCGGCGGCAGACCAGCGCCGGCGCGGCCGGCCCGGCGGCCGCGACGCTCCGGATCAGGCCGGCGAGGTACAGCTCGGCGCCGCCGACCTCCTTCGAGTGGCTGACGTAGAGGATCCGTCGGATGCGCCGGATTATCCAGAACCTGTCCAGGCCCCGGTGTGGCGCAGCGGGTGGCCGGGACCTTTGGTTAGTATCGTGGCCCTCGTGGCCTCCGTCATCGGGTCCGCGTCGGCCCTTCTCCTCCTGCTCCTGACCGCCGGGGGCCTCTGGCTGTCCTGGCGCCGCCCCGTCGTCGGCCTCGGCGTGCTCGTCGCCGGCATGGCGTTCCACAGCTTCCTGCTGATGGTGCTTCTGGCCCTGGGCACGCCGCACTGGCTGGTCCGCGTCTTCCAGGTCTGGAAGGAGCTGTTCCTCGTCGTCCTGACGGCGGTCGCCGTGCTCGGCCTGTGGCGCGACCACCGGGCCGGCCGGCTGGGCCGGCCGCTGCCCGGCGACTGGGTGGCCGCCGCGTTCGCGGTGGTCGCGGTCCTCTACCTGGTGGTGCCGGACTCGATCCTGCACTCGGACGCCAACCTCACCCAGCGCGTGCTCGGGTTCCGGGTCGTCGCGCTGCTCCCGCTGCTGTACTTCCTGGGCCGGCGGCTGGCGACGTCGGACGAGCGCCAGCTGGGCCCCGCGCTCTGGGTGGTCCTCGGCACCGGCGCGTTCGTGGCCCTGTTCGGGCTCGCCGAGCTCTGGCTGGTGCCGACCCGGACGTGGCTCGACTGGGGGGTCAACCTCTACACGAGCTTCCTCGGCTTCACCTACCACGGCCCCGGCGGCCTGCCCGAGAACTTCTTCCTGACGCTCCCGGACGGCACCCTGGTCCGCCGGATGGTGTCGATCTACATCAGCCCGCTCCCGATCGCGTACACGGGGCTGCTGCTGCTGCCGCTCGGCGTGGCCCTGGTCGAGCGCCGGCCCCAGCGGCGATGGGTCCGGTGGACGGCGATCGCCGCGCTGGCGCTGGCGCTGGCCGGCGTGATGTTCAGCGTGACCCGCCTGGCGCTGCTGGTCACGATCCCCGAGGCGGTCCTCCTGGCCCTGCTGGTGCGCCGGCGCTGGCTGACCGTCACGGCGCTGGCCAGCGTCGTGGGCGTCGCGTTCATCATCCTCGTCTATCCCTCGGTGGGGCCGGTGGTGGACCGGAACCTGCTCAGCGGACGCGGCCACGGGACGGCGATCTCGGCGAACGACGTCTCCGCCCAGGAGCACTACGGCTACCTGAAGCTGGACCTGCAGCTCGACCTCCAGCACCCGCTGGGCCTGGGCGTGGGCGCCTCGACGAACCGCTTCGGGCGGCTCGTGGGGACCGGCGAGAGCGCCGTGCTCGGCATGTTCGGGGACATGGGCGTGCTGGGCGGCCTGCTCTACCTGCTCCTGTACCTGGGGGCGATCTGGAACGGCTACCGCGCGTGGCGCCTGGCGCCGCCGGGGTCGCTCCAGGCCGCGCTGCCCCTCACCGCGTTCGTGGGCGGCCTCGCCCTGGTCCCGATCACGATGACCAGCGACCTCTGGGCGGACCTCTCGATCACGTTCCTGTTCTGGTGGGCGGCGGGCGCCAGCGCGACGCTGGCCTCGCGGCGGGCGGCGGTGCGCGAGAGCGCGCGCCAGCGTGCCGAGGCGTCGTCCACGCCCGTCCAGGTAACGTAGCCCGCCACGGCCGCCAGTGGATACGATCAGCGTCGCCTTCGACATGACCTTCCCGAACCGCCACGGCGGCGGCGGCGGCGTGTACGCCCGCCGGCTGTCGGAAGCGCTCGAGAAGCGCTCCGACGTCACGGTGTCCGTGGTCGAGGGCCCGGGCCGCTCGGGCCTCGCGGGCACGGGACGCTGGCTGCTGGGCGGCGCCCGCCGGGCGCTGGAGGCGGGCCGGCCCGCGCTGCTCCACTGCCCCAGCTTCGTCGCCCCCTGGGCGGTGCCGGTGCCGTTCGTCGTGACGGTGCACGACGCGGCCGCCCGGCGCTTCCCGTCCGACCACCCGCTGGAGTGGCGGGTGTACGACCGGGCGGTGCTGGCCGGCCGGCTCCGGGCCGCCGCGCGGATCATCACCGACAGCGAGTTCGCTCGCCGGGAGGTGGTGGACGTGTACCGCGTGGCCCCCGGACGCGTCGTGGTCACGCCCCTGGCCGTGGACCCCGCGTACCTGGACCCGGTCGCCGGCCCGGACGAGGCCGGGTGCGACCTCCTCTTCCCCGGCGCGCCGATCGGCCGCAAGAACCTGGAGGCCGTGCTCGACTGCATGGCCCAGGCCGGGCCGGAGGGCCGGCTGGGCCGGGCCACGCTGGCCATCAGCGGGGCGCTCGCCGACGCGTTCCCCGGCCACGCGCGGCTGATCCGCTCGCTCGGGCTGGACGCCCGCGTGCGCTGGCTGGGCAAGGTGCCGTTCGACCAGATGCCCCGGCTGCTCGCGGGCGCCGGCGTGGTCGTGTACCCGTCGCTCTACGAGGGGTTCGGCCTGCCGCCGCTGGAGGCCATGGCGGTCGGGACCCCGGTCGTCGCGTCCGACCGGGCGTCGCTGCCCGAGGTGCTGGGCGACGCCGCGCTCCGGGTGGACCCGACCGACCGCCGGGCGCTGAGCGAGGCGCTGGAGGCGGCCCTGACCCGGCCGGAGCTGCGCGAGGACCTGCGCGAGCGCGGACGGCGGCGGGCCCGCGAGTTCTCCTGGGACCGGTGCGCCGAGCTGACGCTCGACGTGTACCGGGACGTGCTGCGGGAGCGGGCCGCGTGAGGGTGGCGGACCGCGTCAACGTCCTCGGCGTCGGGATCAGCGCCGTGAACATCCCCACCGCGCTGGACCAGGTGGCGGCGTGGGTCGCGTCGGGCGAGCGCACGTACGTCTGCTTCTGCACCGTCAACACGGTCATGGAGTGCCGGCGCTCGGAGGAGCTGCGCGGGATCCTGAACGGGGCCGGGATGGTGACCCCGGACGGGATGCCGCTGGTCTGGCTGAGCCAGCACCGGCACCCCGACGTCTCGCGCGTCTACGGCCCCGACTTCATGCTGGCCGAGTTCGAGCGGTCCGCCCGCGCCGGCCACCGGCACTTCCTGTACGGCGGCGCCGGGGGCGTCACGGCGCGGCTGGCGGCCCGGATGGTTCGGCCCGCTGGACGAGCTGTGCACGCGGGAGGCGGCCGCCGCGATCAACGAGTCCGGCGCGGACGTCGTGTGGGTGGGGATCGGCTCCCCCAAGCAGGAGCGCTGGATGGCGGCGATGCGGCCGCTGCTGTCGGCCCCGGTCCTGCTGGGGGTGGGCGCCGCGTTCGACTTCCACAGCGGCGCGGTCCGGCAGGCGCCGCCGGTGGTGCGGCGGGCCGGGCTGGAGTGGCTGTTCCGGCTGGCGATGCAGCCGCGGCGCCTGTGGCGGCGCTACCTGGTGGACAACCCGTGGTTCCTATGGGAGCTGGCCCTGCACGGCCTGGGCGTGCGCCGCACCAGCTTCCCGTGAGCGGCGCCCGGCGGGTCCTGCTCACCACCACCGCGTACCCGCCGTCGATGGGCGGCGTCCAGCGATACGTGGTGGACCAGCGGACCAACCTGTCGGCGTTCGAGGCCGACGTGGTGACGCTCTGGCGGCGGCACCGGACGGACTGGCTGCTGGGCAGCACCGTGCGGTTGCCGGACGCCGGCACCGGCGAGGTCGAGCCGGGCGTCCGCACGCTGGGCTGGAGCGCGGCGACCCGGCTCCGCATGGCGCCGTGGGTGCTCGGGTACTACGGGCTGGTGCCGGTCGCGGCGCGGCGCATCGCCCGCCTGATGGTCCCCGCCCTCGACCGCCTGGTCGGCCCCGAGCACGTGCTGGTCCACAACCACCGGATCGGGCGCGAGTTCCTGGCCCGGGCGTCGCTGGTGGTCGCCCGCCGGCGGGGCCTGCCGTTCGTGCTGTCGCCGCACCACCACCCGCGCTGGCAGGGCCCGCGGTACGCCGGCTGGATCGAGGTCTACCGGGCCGCCGACGCGGTCCTGGCGCTCACCGGTCCGGAGGAGCGGGAGCTGGTCCGCCTGGGCGTCCCGCCCGAGCGGGTGCACGTGGTGGGGGGCGCGGTGGAGCCGGCGCCGGCTGCCGACGCCGACCGCTTCCGCCAGGCGATCGGCGCCCGGCGCCCGATCGTCCTGTTCCTGGGCCAGCTCTACCGGTACAAGGGCGTGGCCGAGCTGCGGGCCGCCGCGGAGGCGCTGAACGCGGACGGCGCGCGGCTGGACCTGGTGTTCATCGGGCCCGAGACGCCGTACTCGCGCGACTTCTTCGCCCGGACCGGCCGCCCCGACTGGCTGCACGTGCTGGGCACTGTGGACGAGCAGACGAAGTGGGACGCGATCGAGGCCGCGGCGGTCGTCTGCCTGCCCTCGGGCCAGGAGTCGTTCGGCCGCGTCTACCTGGAGGGGTGGTCGAAGGGCAAGCCGGTGATCGGCTGCCGCATCCCGGCGGTGTCGGAGGTCGTGGAGGACGGTGAGACGGGCCTGCTGGTCCCGCACGGCTCGGCCCCGGACCTGGCCGCGGCGATCGGCCGCCTCCTGGAGGACCCGGCCCTGGCGACCCGCCTGGGCGAACGCGGCCGCCGGGAGGCGGAGGAGCGCCACAGCTGGGCCGCGGTGACGGGCCGGATCGAGTCCGTCTACGAGGGGCTGCTGGCCGGCCCTGGCCGCACCGCGACCGCTGGGGTTCGCCCACCGGAGGCCCCCTTCGGTGTCCCGCTCACCAGGACATCGCGTCGACGCCACGGGTGAGCGGTCCCCGCCGCCCAGGGCCAGCCCGAGAACCGCTACGCGGCCCCCGGCAACGCCCGCCAGGCCCAGCCGGCCCACGCCAGCGCGACCAGCGCCCAGAACTCCAGGCTCAGGTCGTTCTTGAAGTAGGGGACGTCCACCAGGCCGTGGACGACCACCGCGACCATCGCCAGCAGGACGCCGAGCTGGTACGGCCGCCAGGCCGGCGGCAGCGCCACCCAGCCCCGGGCGCAGCTCACCACCGTCACGACCAGGATCGCCGCGAACCCCAGCAGGCCCAGCAGGCCCGTTTCCACCCAGAAGTTCAGGACGATGTTGTGCGGGTCGACGAAGTTCGCCGCAGTGCGGAAGTGCGTGTAGTACGGCGCGATCCGGTCCGGGAAGCCCGACAGGCCCGCGCCCAGCAGCGGCCGCGCCCGCAGCAGCTTGACCGTGTCCGTCCACAGCTCGATCCGGCTGTCCACCGAGCTGCCGTACGCGTTCTGCAGCTCGATCAGCACCCGCTGCCGGATCGGGTGGACCAGGCCCAGCGCGAGCGCGCCCACGACCGCGATGCCCGCCAGCACCAGCCGCCGGCGGTGGGAGAGGGCCAGCCCCAGCACGACCGCCCCCAGCGCCAGGTAGCCGCCCCGCGAGAAGCTGAGCACCACCACCGGCACCGAGACCACGAACGCGACCGCGCCGACCAGCCGCGCGGCGCCGCGGCCGTGCAGGGCCAGCGCACCCGCCACCGCCGCGATGGGCACGACGTACAGCGCGACCGCGTTGGCGGTCAGGTACACCACCACCGGCGGCGTCTGCGTCACCTGGTACGTGTGGCGCAGCAGCCCCTCCGCCACCACCGCCGAGTTGGCGACGCCGACCGCCAGCCCCCCGGCCATCAGCCCGCCGGCCACCAGCAGGGCACGGGCCGGCGTCCGGACCACGTTCACGATCACGAAGCCCAGCGCCATCGGCTCGACCAGGTAGGCGCGGTACAGGCCCAGCGCGGCCGGCCGGCCCGGCGCCGACCAGACGGACACCGCGCCCGCGACCAGGAACAGCAGCCCCGGCACCACGTACGGGCTGCGCCACACCGGCACCTCGCCGTCGCGCACGGCCTCGACCAGGAACACCGCGACGCAGACCAGCGTCGCGTGCTCCAGCAGCGTCGTCGGATAGAAGCCGTAGTGCCAGCGGACGACGTATGCGGGCGCCAGCAGGCAGGTCAGCGCGCAGAGGACGGTGCTCAGCCGGTACCGGGCGAGCGCGACGGCGTCAGTCACCCGCGACCCACCGCCGGCCGGCCGATCCAGGAACGTGCGGAACGTCGTCAAGGGCGCGGGGCCAACTCTAGAAGCCCTCGCGCTTGAGCCGCCAGACGCCGGTCAGGTCCTGCATCGCCGTCTTCACGATCTTGACGTGGCTGTTCGGGTCGTCCGTCCAGTGCACCGGCACCTGCTTGATCGTGTATCCGTGGTGCTCGGCGCGGATCAGCAGCTCCGTGTCGAAGAACCACTCGTTGTCGGCGACCTCGGGCAGCAGCCGCTCCGCCGTGTCGCGCGAGATCGCCTTGAAGCCGCACTGCGCGTCCACCACCGAGGTCCCCAGCGCGAGCCGGGTGATCAGGTTGTACGCGCGCGACGTGGTCTCGCGGACCGGGCCCCTTCCCACCACCTTCGCACCGCGCGCGAGCCGGCTGCCGATCGCCAGGTCGTAGCCCTCCTCCGCGATCGCGCGGACGAGCGGGTGGAACGCGTCGAGGTCGGTGGACAGGTCCACGTCCATGTACGCCAGCACGTCGGCGGGCGAGCACGTCCACGCGGTGCGCAGGGCCAGGCCGCGGCCCTTGCGCTCCAGCCGCACCACGGCCAGGCGGTCGAGCTGCCGGCACAGCGTCCCGGCGATGACCGGCGTGGCGTCCGTGGAGGCGTTGTCCGCGATGACGATCCGCCACTCGTATGGCACGTGCTGCGCCAGGTGTCGATGCAGGCGGGTGATGCTGGCGCTGAGCGTCGCCTCCTCGTTGTACACCGGCACGACGACATCGACGCTGGTGCCGGTCGGGGGCGGGTCGGCGCTCATGTCGGCCGGCATCGTAGCCGACGGACGCCTGCCGCCGCTCTGCCACAGCCGCCGCCCGGGGCCGCCGTTCTGCTACCCTCCGCGCCCACAGCGATGTTGGGGTGGCGCAGCGGCGGACGGTCCCCGGCACCAGACGCCGCCGTGGGCGCGATCCCGAGCCCGGCTCCGGCGCTCCCGCTCGACGTGGCGGCTGGCCCGCCGGTCGACGCGAGCGCGCTCCGGATCCTCGCCCGCCCCCTCCTGGTGGTCGGGGCCGTGCTGGTCGTGTCCCGCCTGGCGATGGTGGTCGCGATGGCCAGGGCCGAGGGCGGCCTGGGCCGGGGCCTGTACATGGCCGGTCACTTCGCCGACGCCGGCTGGTACCACGCGATCGTCGCCGACGGCTACGCGGGCGGCGCTCTCGGCATCCAGAAGGCGGCGTTCTACCCGGGCTACCCGCTGCTGGCGGCCCTGGTCTACGAGCCGCTCCATGCCGTGCCGGGCGCGCTCCAGGCGTTCGGCGGCGACAACCTGGTGGTCGCCGCCCAGCTGCTCGTCTCGAACGCGTGCCTAGTCGTGGCGGTCGCCGCCCTCTGGCGGCTGTACCAGCCCCGCCTGGGCACCACCGCCACCCTGCTCGGGAGCTGCTTCCTGCTCGCCGCGCCCAACTCCTTCTTCCTGAGCAGCGGCCACTCCGAGGCGGCGTTCCTGGCCGCCACCGCGCTCGCGTTCCTGTTCGCCGAGCGCGGGCAGTGGGTCGCGGCGGGGGCGGCCGCGGGGGCGGCGGCCCTGATCCGGTCGCCGGGCGTGCTGCTGCTGCTGCCGCTCGCGATCATCTGGCTGCGGTCGCCGCGCCCGCGAGTCCCCGCGCTGGCCGGCCTGGCGCTCGCCCTGGCCGGGGCCGGCGCGTTCCCCGCGTACACCGGGTTCGCGTTCGGCGACCCGCTGCTGTACGCGCACGTGGAGGCGTCCTGGCACCCGCAGCGGGCGAACCCCGTCGCGACCTACCTCGAGCTGCTGCACCGGCTCTGGTGGGGCGTGCGCGCGGAGCTCCGGATCAAGCCGTCGCCGATCACCGGCTGGTACTCGCCGAAGGTCCAGATCCTGGACGGGGTGATGCTGCTCTGGGCGACCGCGAGCAGCTTCCTGGGCCGGGTCCCGCTGGGCCTGGCGCACGTCGTCTGGATCTTCCTGGCGGTCCTGTTCCCGCTGCCGGCCGGCGGCAACCCGATCAGCACGAACCGCTACCTGCTGGTCGCCTTCCCCGCCTTCTTCCTGCTCGGCTGGTGGCTGCGGCGCCGGCCCTGGCTGGCGCTGCCGATGTGCCTGGCCGGCCTGTTCGGGCTGTTCCTGCTCGCCGGCGAGGCCACGTCCCGCTTCGTCGGCTGAGCCCGGCGCGCCCGTCCCGGAGGCGCCCCTTCTCCGTGGCGGCTGCCGAGCCAGAAGCGCTATCGTTGCCCTCGACGATGGCTCGGCAGACGGCCGGGAGCGAGGTCGCCGACGCGCCGGCGGCCGAGCCGGTGAACGGACCAGCGCCTGCCCCCCTCCGCGGACCGCTTGCGGGACGGGTGGTGCTCCCGCCGGACTGGCTGCCCCGCGTCCTGATCGTCGGCGACGCGCTGATCTCCGCCGCCTCGGTCCTGATCGCGTACTGGTACCGGCGCAACCTGGACTTCCTCAACCCGGCCGCCACGCGCGACCTCCTGCTCGGCCCCTATCTGATCGCCGCCCCGG
>VBJR01000112.1 GCA_005880175.1 Chloroflexota bacterium | reverse complement strand
CGCCGCGCACGGGTCGGAGGCGGCGGCCGCGACCGTCAGCACCTCGGGGTGCGCGAGCGGCGGGCAGCTCGCGGCCACGTCGTCGGTGCAGCCGGCGAGCAGGAGCGGGGCCAGGGCGAACGCGGCGGACAGCCAGCCGGGCGGTAGGGCGCGGGGCCGCGGCGCGGTCGGGCGGGGGTTCCGGTGTGGAGTCCTCATACCACGTACTCGCGCGAGAGGGGTGCGTGAGACCCGGCGGCGGGTCGTGGGCAAGTTGAGGGTGCTCGCGAGGTGCGGCCGAGGGGCGTCGTCGAGCGGTGCTTGTAGGCCGGACGCGCTGCTGGCGCCGGCGAACTGTTGGCGCCGTCCAAGGCGACGGACGCCGGCGGCTCGCCGGGGCCGCCCCGGCGCCAGGGAAGCTGGTCCGAGCGGACGGCGCGGCGGTGCTACGATCCCGCTCCGTCACGCCGTCCGAGCTGATGGTCAGCCTGGCCACCCGGTCACGCCTGGAGGGGAGTATGTCGAAGATCGTCCGCTACCGCTTCCTCGGGAACTCCTACTGGTTCTGGCTTCTGTGTGTAAGCGTCGTTGGTCTACCAGTGGCCTTGCTATACATGCTCCACGGCACGATCCGGATTGAGGAGGAACTGGACGATCCCGAGCGATTCATCGAGGAGTTCCGCGCGGGCAGACTGGGCAGGCGGTGAGTCTCGCGTCACGCCAACGGCGATCCACCGATCTGACCACCTCGTCCACACTGAATGTCGCGCAACCCGTTGGCCAGTTGCGCCGCGACGATCAGCGACGCGGCCGTCAACCGCTCCCCGCCCCTGCCCTGCCGCCCTCCCCCGCCAGCCCCTGCAGGGCGCGCCTGGTCGCGGCGGTGTCGGGGTGGTCGGGCCCGAGGACGCGCTCGCGGATGGCGAGGGCGCGCTCGAAGAGGGGGCGGGCGGCGGCCGGGTCGCCCTGGTCGCGAAGCAGGGCGGCTAGGCTGATGAGGCTGGTGGCTGTGTAGGGATGGTCGGGTCCCAGCACACGCTCGCGGATGGCTAGAGCGCGCTCGACGAGCGGCCTGGCAGCGTCCAGCTCGTCCTGTTCCCGAAGCAGGTCCGCCAGGCTGTTGAGGCTGAACGCGGTGTGGCGGTGGTCGGGTCCCAGTACTCGCTCGCGGATGTCCAGGGCGCGTTCGATGAGCAGCCTCGCGGTGCCGAGCTCGCCCTGGACCAGGAGCACCTCGCCCAGGTGGTTCAGGCTGTAAGCGGTATTGGGGTGATCGGGTCCAGCCTCCCGCTCCCTGATCGCTACGGAGCGCTCGAAGAGCGCCCTGGCAGAGGCCACCTCGCCCTGGTCCCGCAGCAGGCGAGCCAGGTTGTTGAGGACGGGGGCGACGGGGTGATCGGGTCCATTCACGCTCTCTGTGATTGCGAGGGCGCGCTCGAACAGGGGCCTGGCGGCAGCCAGCTCGCCCTGGGCCCAGAGCATGAGGCCCAGATTGTTGAGGCTGAAGGCGGTATCGGGGTGGTTGGGCCCGAGTACTCGCCAGCGGATCGACAACGAGCGCTCCGCGAGGTGCCTGGCGGCAGGAAGGTCACCCTGCGCCCGGACCAAGACGGCCAGGTGGTCGAGGCTTTCGGCCGTATCCGGGTGGTCAGGCCCCAGCCCCCGCGCCCTGATGATCAGAGCGTGCTCCAAGAAGGGCCTGGCGGCGCGGAGATCGCCGGCCCACTGCAGCGCCAGACCGGCCGAATCGCAGAGCCCGGCCAGGAGGGGCTCGTCATCAGTCTCCCTACTCGCGACATGGATCAAGTGGGGGATCACGGCCGCCAGCGCCGTCCCCGTCAGATGCGCCTCCACAGCAAGTCGCCCGCACCCGACCAACGCCCGGTCGGCTGCTGCCTGCGCACCCGGGTCCAGGCACTCGTGGCGAGCGAAGTGAGCCAACAGCCGATGCAGTCGCAGCCAGCCGTCACCCACCTCCACCAGCCCAACCGCCGCGAGCCGCCGCAACCCGTCCGCCCGCAGCTGCGGACCCACGCCTTCGAGCGTCTTCGCGAGCAGGTCGCGCGGCACCGGCTCGCCCGGCGCCATACACGCCATCCGGGCCAGGAGCGCGATCGCCACCCGGTTGACCTCGCGCTCGGGGTCCAGGCGGCCCAGGCATAAGGCGAAGGTCTGAGCCACTCCCTGAACGTGGTGCGTTGGCGAGGGCGTGTCGTCGAGTCCGGCACCGATCAGGGACGCGTGCGGGACGAACTCTGCCCGCCGCAGCTCCATTAGATAGCCGTCCAGGCTGACCTCCGCGCGGTACGCACGCAGGTAGCTCCCGGCCAGGTGCAGCGCCAGCGGCAGGTCGCCCAGCTCGGCGGCGAGGGCGTCGAGCCCAGGGTCGTCGGCCGCCAGATCCGGCCGATACCGCCGGAGGAGCTCGATGCTGTCGGCGCGCGGCAGCAGATCGAGGGGCAGCGCCGTCACGCCGAGGGTCGGCGACCACGCCGAGCGCCGCGACGTGACCAGCACCCGACACCCGCCGCTGGACGGCCGCCACGCGTCGAGCAGCGCCTCCTCCTCGCAGTTGTCGAACACCAGCAGCCGCGGCACAGCGCTCTGCCACGCGTCCTTCACGCGCTGCACCCGCTCCTCCAGCGGCCGCGCCTCCAACCCTGGCGGCGCGCAGCCGGCGACCTGGAGCGCGATCTCGTCGGCGCTTGCGAAGCTGAGCCAGAACACGCCACCAGCGAAGAAGCGCCCGTACCGATGCACGAGCTCCACCGCCAACTGCGTCTTGCCCAGGCCACCGAGGCCGGTGGAGGCCACGACCTGGCCGAGCGCGACCGTGGTGTCGCCGCCGCGCAGCGCGCGCGCCACGGCGAGCAGCTCGTCGCCGCGGCCGACGAAGAGCGGGTTCGGGGCCAACGGCATGCGCGAGCCGGCGGGCAGCGGCGCGCGCTCGAGCAGGACGTCTGTCGGCATGGACGCGAGCAGCGCCTGCGCCGCGGCCAGGCGGGCGGGCGCGTCCGGGGTGGGGGCCAGCTCGATGAGCGCCTGGTAGACCGCCAGTTCGAGCTCGGCCGGCGAGCCGACGCGGACGCTGACCAACCCGGACTCCCGCAGCCGCCGCCGGAACGCGCCTTGCCGGGTCCGGCGTTCCGGTGGCTCGTCGTCCGGTGGCAGGTGGGCGGAATCCTCGCCGATGAGGAAGATCAGCCGCGGCTGGCCGCGCTCGCCCGCCGCCTCGAACTCCAGCTCGGTGTACGAGACGTGCGGCCGGTCCCGGACCGGCGACCCGTACCGGACCCCGATGATGCCCACGTAGACGTCCGACTGCGCCACCATCTCCTCGCAGACGGCGGCCGGCGAGGTGTCGCGCGCAGCGAAGTAGGCCATGTCCGTCACCGCGTGGCGGGCGCGGAGCACCGTGGCCACGGCGGCGGCCACGAACGACCCCTTCTCGTCAGGCAGACCCAGGTCGGAGGTGTGGCTCAGGAAGACGCGCAGAGGCCCGCTGGCCACCTTGCCGCCGATCTCCACGGTGCCGATAGCGTCCATGCTCCCCCATCCCACATGCCGGTGCTGCGCCGTTCAGCATATCGGTGCCAGCGGCGGACCGGCGAGGCGTTGGGCATGCAGTGGCGGCGGGCCGGCCCGCCGGGATCTATGCGGATTCCGAACTCAGGACCGTGCTCGGACGCGGCCGAAAGGTCCGGATCGGCCCGCCGGAGCCATGCGGAGCGCCAGCGCCGTGGGCTCGCCTGCCGCCACCCCAAGACCCAGGTCGTCAACCGTGGTCAATGATGGCAACGGTTGAGCCTGGAGCGTAGCCACGGGCGGCCGGCCGCTGCAGAGGCTCGCGGAGCGTCGGCCAGGTGACCCGCGGTAGCGCCGCTGCCTGCGCCGGCAGGGCCCAACCGCGGCCGAAGTTGGTGAGCACCGATTCCCGAACACTTGTACGCTACGGGTATGGATCGGCAGGCGCCGGACACGATCATCCTCCGCGCTCAGATGCCGAGGCACCTGGCCCAAGCCCTCCATCATCTGCGGCAGGCGTCGGACGCGCTGGTGATGGCTCTCGCCGCGCAAGCGCCGACCGCTGAAGCGCAGGCGCCTGAACACCGCTGGCTCACCGGCTCGATCGATCAGCTCGGATCGATGGTCGAGCAGCTCCACCGGATCAGCCGGCACGCGTCGCGCGAGTAGGCGTCGCGGCCTTGCACGTGGTCGTGGCGGTACCTGCCGACGCCGGTCGCCTGGTCGCCGTCCTGCCGAGCACGTAGGGGTTGCCCGGTGGTCTGACGCGGGCGACGCGGACGAACAGCCCGCGCTCCTTCGCCCACGCGATCAGGTCGCCGTGACGGCGCATGTTCACCGCCCCGGCGATGGCCCCGCTCCAGCAGGGCCCGCTTCTCGCGGTCGTCGGCGGACCAGTGGGGCGGCCGGCGGCATTCCGCTCTCGGATCGGGGCATCTGCGTC
This sequence comes from Chloroflexota bacterium, assembly GCA_005880175.1. The sequence goes on along the minus strand of VBJR01000112.1, from coordinate 3,659 downwards.
CGTATGCTGCGGATATGAGGCGGTTGTGGATGCTCGTGCCCGCGGCGGTCATCGTGCTGGGTGCCGCGTCGCTGCAGTCGAGGATCGGCGGAATGGTTTGGTACGTCGCGCTGCTCATGCTGGGCGGCTTGGTCACGTCTGTGTGGGCGAGCGACCGACACCGCGAAGGGCATCGGCCGTAGGGCTGGCAGGGTCCGGCACGTCGATCTCCTCCCCGAACCGCGGCCGGGCCTCCTCGGCGAGCGCTGGCGTCGGCTGGCGCTGATGGATCATCTCCGCGGCTCTCCGCAGTCCGGGTTCGCGCCCCGGGCAAGCGCCTCTGCCTCCCTGCGCTGATCCTCGGCCCACATCTCTGGGGTGTACTCCGAACGTGACCGCTGCCAGTGGTCGGCAGCGTCGGCGGCCAGCTCCGCGAAGTTCTTCTCGTGTTGGCTGCCGGTGACCGCAGATCCTTCGTCGCGCGCTCGGCTGGGGTCGCCGTGGCCCGGGTCTGGGATCGAATCCGCCTCCAGGTCGCGATCCAGCAGGTCGCGCAGCTCGCCGGCCTCGTGCGGCGCCAGCAGTCGCTCATCGCGCCGCGCGAGCAGCTCGTCGAGGCGATCGGCCGGCGGCGGATCGGCGACGTCGGTCTTGCCGGCCAGGTAGTCGGACAGCCCGGCGGCCGCGGCCTCGATGCTGCCGAAGGTCTGCCAGCGGTCGCCAAGCGCCAGCGACCACTGCCCGTACGGCTCCTCGGTGCCGATCCGCTGAACTTCCGCCACCATGCGCACGCGCTCGGCGTCTGAGATGTCACGCTCGCAGTGGACGTAGTCGGCGCCGAACCGCACCGCCCGCGCTCCGACCGGCCGCACGCCCTTGACGTGCGGGTCCACGCCGCGCGAGCGCTCCGACCCGTCGTTCTCCCGCAGGCTGATGGTGCCGTCCGGCATCAGCCAGTGGGTGATGCCGTACTTCAGGTCGATCGACCCGTCGAAGCCGGCGCCGCGGTACTGCCCCGCCACGGTGCCGACCGCGCCCGTCGCCGGCCCGTCGGTCCACCGGACGTCGATGGAGGCGCCACCGCTGTACGTGCAGGTTCGCACCGAGAACCTGGCGTTCGGGAACTCCCGCTTCAGCGACGCGCGCAGCAGGCGGGCGGTCTCGGCGGGCGTCACGTACTCGACTCGTGCGGGCGGGAGCGCGGTCGTCTCGACCTCGACGGCCTTCCCCTCGATGAGGTTCGTGGCGTCGCCGGGGTCGAGCTCCGGCCGTGGCGGTCCACCGGCACCACGTGCGGGGCCTGGAAGATGCGGGTCGTTCATCGTTCAGCCTCGTGATCGACCACCGCGGCACGATCGTCAGGCTGTCGCCCGACCTCGCTGCCAAGGTCGGTCTCCCGATCGAGCAGGTCGCGCAGCTCGCCGGCCTCCGGCGGTGTGAGCCGCCCGCCGTCGCGCTTGGCCAGCAGCTCGTTGACGCGATCGGGGCCGACCGCCGGTGCGGTCGCGCTGCACCCGGGTCCGCCCGGCCACACGATGTTCCGGAACCACTCCTGGTTCGCGACGTCGCGGTGGCACAGGTCGGCGAGTCGCTCGTACTGGTCGGGGCCATCGTGGACTTCGCCGCTGAACTCGTTCTTCCACGACCAGGCGATGCCCTTGGAGTCGAGGTGCCGCCCGAGCTGAGCGACGAGCCGCGCGTGCAACTCGCCGCACCCGCCCTGCTCGTCGCGGTACTCGTAGCCGGCGTCGAAGTCGACGTCGAGCCAGCACGCCTGCTGGCGGTCGGCCTCCTCGCACCCCTCGTTGTGAGCGATGGTTTGCTCGGGCGTGCGCAGTGGCACGCCACTGGAGCGGTACTGGACGCGCAGCCACGCCGGCAACTCTTGCCCGCTCTGGTTCCAGAGGCACCAGTGGTCTGGGTCCTCCTGACCCATCCACGGGCCGTCGGTGAAGGCGTGGTGCGGCTCGCAGCCGAGCAGCCGGCGGCAGGTGTGGAACACCTCGTGCACGTCGGCCTGGCCCAGCACGTAGACGTGGGTGGAGAGCGTCATGGCTCGGCCTCGTGGCCGGCGGCGGGCGCGCGATCATCCATCTGGCGGCCGGCCTCATCGCCCGGAACGGCCTCGCGACCGGCCTCCAGGTCACGATCGAGCAGGTCGCGCAGCTCGCCGGCCTCGTGCGGCGCCAGCCGCCCGCCGTCACGCTTGGCCAGGAGATCGTTGAGCCGATCGGGACCGGCGGCATCTGGCCCGCCGTCCACCGCGAACGGCAGCTCGGCGTGGCCGAACACCTGGCGGCAGAGCTCCAGCCCGGCCTGCCAGTCTTCGGGGCCGCCATCGCTGCTGACCTGGACGCCCTCGGGGAACCTGTGCGCGAGGCGGATCAGCGAGGCGGTGACCGGCAGGTCGTACGGCCGCTGGTTGGTCTTGTAGCTCTCGCACCACCAGCCGCGCTCGTCCGGCCTGGGCTCCAGGTCGGCGAAAGGGTCGTTCGGTAGCGGGGGATCGAACTCCGGCGGCCCGTAGACGCGGTCCACCCAGAAGCTCGCGCCCCACAGCCGCTGCGGCTGCCCCTCCACATCCGCCCAGCCGCCGCCGTTGAACGCCACCCTGCCGTCGTTCAGCTGCGGCCGCCCCTCGTTCCCGATCGGACCCGTCACGACGAGCGGCGCCCGCACCGTGACCGGCGAGCCGTCGAGCGGGTAGTACGTCTTGGGCACCGACGCCGGCAGCTCGGAGAGGATCTGGCGCACGTCGCCGACCCACTCCCGCCAGCGCTCCAGGTCCAGCTCGGGCGGCCGCCAGAGGTAGTGCTCATAGCCCATCAGCCGCCCGCCTCCGCCGCCGGGTCTTCGTCCGCCCGCGGCCAGGACGGGAACCAGCCCTGCCAGTCGGAGCGCAGCATCTCCTCGATGACCGCGTGCGCGACGTCGCCGCCGGCGAACGCCTCGACCCAGCCCGGCCGGACATCGCGCACCCGGCGGCAGGAGCCCTGCCGGCAGGAGCGGAACTCCTCGGCCAGCCGCGGCAGCCCACGCTCCAGCGAGTCCCACCAGGCGATGGCGGCCTGACCGCTGTGGGCGCCGCGCGCCGGGGTGGCCAGCACGGCGAGCGCATCGCCGGCTCCGGCGGACGGCCAGCGCCGCGTCCACAGCCAGCCCCCTACCTCGCCGGCCAGCCAGAGCAGGACCGACAGCGCCGCGTAGGTGGCGGCGAGGCCGGCCAGGTAGGGGGCGGCGCACGTGAGCGCGCGCTCCACGCCGCCGCTTCGGTCCAGGCTCACAGCGCCGGGCCCGCCGGCCTGGAGCCTGACTCCTCCAGGTTGGAGCCTGGCTCCTCCAACTCGGAGGAGGGAGCGGCCTGCAGAACCGGTGCGGCGGCGGACGGCCTGCCGAGCACTCGAGCCAGTGGCCGCAGCGCGCCGCCGCTCTGGGCGTGCAGCGGCGGCACCAGCACCCGCAGCACCTCGCCCTCGGTGAGCAGCACCGCTTCGCCGCGCGGGAGGCGGGCCAGGCTCTCCACGCTCAGCACCCGTCGTCGCGCTGGCCGCTCGGCCACCGACCGCTCCTCGCGCCCGCCGGTCGTGGTCACCGTCCGCTCGGGCTCCTCGAACTCGCCGGCGAGCGCGGAGATGCGCTCCAGCCACTCCACCTCGCGGCTGCCGCCGAAGATCAGCGCG
>VBJR01000111.1:29955-42822 GCA_005880175.1 Chloroflexota bacterium | reverse complement strand
ACGGCTGCTCGGCGGCGGTCAGGACGGCGGCTCGCAAGGCAGGGCCCTCCACGAAAAGGGGGTGCGCCCCACCAGGAGCGCACCCCGACTGTCAGCGAACCCGAGCTACGGCGCCTTCGGGTAGACGCTGCTGAGATCGACCTTGATCTGGCCGTCGCTGAGCGGCCCGATGTCGCAGATGACGAACGCGCCGGGGCCCGGCGTGGACAGGTGGCCCGTGCCGGAGGCCGGCGTCCAGCCCCACCCCTTCGGGCTCGTCACGAGCGGGTTGTTCGACGCCGGCAGCTTGAGGCTGTCGATCGCCGCCTTGACCTTGTCCGGGTCCAGCGACTTCGCCTGCTCGGCCGCCAGCTTGGCCAGGTACAGCGAGTCCCAGCCGGCCGCGTACTGGTGCATCGGCTGCGTGTAGCTCGTGGTGACCTTGGCCAGGGAGCTGCGGAACTTCTTGACCGCCGGGGTCTCCTTGTCTGACGGCACGTACAGGTTGACGCCCCACTGGTAGTACTTCACGCCCCTGACCAGGTCGGCGCCGGCGATCGTGTACGCGTCGGCCCCCGAGAACGTCGCGTCGCCGACGAACGGGACGTTGAAGTTGAGGGCCGACCGGGCCTTGAGGACGTAGCCGATCCAGGGGCCGCTCTGAGCCGTCGCGATCACCGCGTCCGGCTTCAGGGCCTGCATCTGCTGCATCTGCGGCGTCAGGTCCACGGCCGTGGCCGGGTAGTTGACCTTCACGTAGTCGATGCCGACCCCCTGCAGGGCCGGCCCGATCGCCGCCTCGGACGCCTGGCCGACCGCGTTGTTCTGGTAGAAGAACCCGACCTTCTTGTAGCCCAGGGCCTTCATGTAGTCGGCGATCGTCCTGATCATCACGTTGATGTTCACGCCCAGGATCCAGTGGTACGGGAAGTTGTCCGGGTTGCCGAGCAGGGGCGACGACTCGACCGCGATCCCGGGCACCTTGTACTTCGTCACCGTCGGCAGCTCGGCGAGCTGCTCGTCGCTGCTGGCGCCCGACTGGATGAAGTTCCAGGTGCCGCCGCCGTCCGGGGCGGCCTGGAGCGCCTGCGTCGCGAGCGTCACCGACTGCGTGTTGTTGCCGCCCGTGTCGGTGAGCTTGAACTTGACCTTGTGGCCGAGGATGCCGCCCGCGTCGTTGATGGCGTTGCCAGCCGCCTGCATGCCCTGGACGAAGGCCTGGTTGGCCGGGCCGGCGCCGCTCGACAGGTTGGAGACGACGAGCACGTTGTAGGGCACCGAGCTGGCCTGGGTGGTGTTGCTGTTCGCGCTGCTGCCTCCGCAGCCGACGAGCACGAGCCCCAGCGCCGCTGCCGCCAACCGGCGGACTCCACGTATTGCGATCACTCCTCCTCTTCCTCCTGTGTCCGCGCCGGCCGAGAGGTCCCGGCGTTGGTTCCGCGGAATCATACGACCGTCTTAGCGTAATACGAGTCAGGCCTGAATGACAGGCCGGGCGCCAAAATAGACCTCTTCGATGACGCTGGCGTCGGTGATCTCCGACGCCCGGGCCCGGTGGACGACGTGGCCGACGTTGAGCACGATCACGTCGTCGGCGAGCTGGAGCGTCTGGTGCACGACCTGCTCGACGAGGAGGATGCCGCGCCCCTCCGCCTTCAGCGCGGCGATCGCCTCGAACAGCTGCTTCACGATCACCGGGGCGAGGCCGGCGGTCGGCTCGTCCAGGATCAGGATGGACGGGTTGGGGATGAGGGCCTGCGCGATCGCCAGCATCTGCTGCTCGCCGCCGCTGAGCGTGGCCGCGGGCTTGTGCCGCCGGTCGCCCAGGACCGGGAAGCGCGCGTACTGCTCCTCGATCCGGCGCCGCGTCTCCCGCCGCCCGCGCACGGTGGTGTACGCGGCGATCAGCAGGTTCTCCTCGATCGTCCGCTTCTTGAACACTCGCTTGCCCTCCTGGACGAGGGCCAGCCCCTGCTTGATCCGGTGGTACGGGGGGACGCCGGAGATGTCCCTGCCACGCCACCGGATGCGCCCCGTCCAGAGCGGGAGGAGGCCCATCGTGGCCGACAGCGCGGTCGTCTTCCCGGCCCCGTTCGGCCCCAGGACCACCGTCGCCCGGCCCGGCGCGACCGAGATCGAGACGTCCCACAGCGCCTGGATGTCGCCGTAGCCGGTGGAGATCCCCTCGATCTCGAGCAGGTCGTTCACCGCGCCACCTCCCGACGAGGGCGTGGGCGGCCGTGAGCAAGGGCTTCGCCCGAGTGTGTGAGTCCCTCCTCCCGACGCCGCCCAGACCCCGCCTTCTGACGCGAAGCGATGCGCCGGAGGCGCCCCCAACGTCCCGGACAAGGGGGGGAGTTCTGGAAGAGGGGGCCTGCCCCCTCTTGCCTCTGGCCGGTGGAGATCCCCTCGATCTCGAGCAGGTCGTTCACGGCGCCGCCTGCCTGCCCCCTCCCGCCTTCGCTCACGGATGGGCCGGCTCCCGCTCCCCGGTCTCCGGCGCGGCCGGTCCCTCGACCGCCACCGCCTCACCGAGGTAGCTCTCCATGACCGCGGGGTCCACGCGGATCGCGGCCGGCGGGCCGCTGGCGATCAGGGCGCCCGCCCGCAGGACGTTGATCACGTCCGCGACCTCCAGCATCATCTGGAAGTTGTGCTCGATCACGATGACGGTGGCGCCGGCCCCGGCCACCGCCCGGATCAGCCAGCCGAGCCGGCGCACGTCCTCGGCGTCGAGGCCGCTGGCGGGCTCGTCGAGGAGCAGCAGCGACGGCCGGGCGGCGAGCGCGCGCGCCACCTCCAGCAGCCGGCGGGTGCCGAGCGGCAGGTCGGCGGCCCTCGCGCCGGCGAGGTGGGCGAGGCCGGTCGCGCCGAGCAGCCGGCGCGCCTCCCGCTCGTCGGCGCGGACCCGGCGCCGGTACGACGGCAGGCGCAGGATCGCGGCCAGCACGCCGCTGCGGTCCCGCGCGTAGCGGGCCGACGCCACGACCTGCAGGCAGTCGAGCCCCGACGGGATCGACGGCGTCTGGAACGTCCGTGAGACGCCGGCCAGGGCGACCGTCCGCGGCGCCCGCCGGGTGATGTCGCGGTCGCCGAGGACCACCGTCCCCGCGTCCGGCCGGTAGAAGCCCGAGATCACGTTCAGGAACGACGTCTTCCCGGAGCCGTTCGGACCGATGATCGCGGTCACCTGGCCCGGCTTCGCCGTGAGGCTGACGTCGGCCACGGCCGTCAGGCCGCCGAACCGCTTCACGGCGCCCGTCACGCGGAGCTCGGCGCCGTCGAACTGGCCGAGGTCCAGCGTCGGCTCGCGGGGCACCAGCCGGGCCGGCGTCACCTGGAACAGGCGCCGGCGCAGGAACTTGACCAGGCTGCCGACGCTGCCGCTGAGGCCGCCCGTCAGCACGACGCCGCCGATCATCAGCAGCGCGCCGTAGATCGGCAGCGCGAAGTGCGTGAACACCGAGGTGTGGAGCGGGCCCAGCTCCTCGATGACGAGCACGCCGACGATCGCGCCGTAGATCGTGCGCGAGCCGCCCAGCACGGACGCCGCGATGAAGCCGATCGACGTGTACATGTCGAACAGGCCGGGGCTGACGAAGTTGTTGAGGTAGCAGTAGAAGCCGCCCGCGATGCCCGCCGGCACCGCGCCGATCACGTACGCGAACAGCTTGGTGCGGTAGACCGAGATCCCCAGCGAGGACGCGAGCACGGGGCTCTGGCGCAGCACCTGGAGCGCCACGCCGTGCCGGGAGACGACCAGGTTGCGGAAGACCGCGAACACGACGATCGCCGACGCGACGATCACCCGGAAGATCCCGTCGGCGTCGAGCTTGTGTCCGAGCAGCACGGGGTCGGGGATGGGCGAGAGCCCGGTGAACGTACCCGTCTGGTTGGGGAACGCGGACGCCATGTCGGGGATGATCAGGACCAGGAAGAACGAGGTGTAGGCGAGGGCCCAGCCCGCCAGGCGCAGGCCGGGGACGCCGGACAGGAAGCCGATGGCGGCGGCGGCCACCGCGCTCGCCGGCACCGTGATCAACAGCTCGTTCAGCTTGTGCGGATAGATCGAGCCGATCGCGAGCATGCCCGTGACGTAGGCGCCGGCCGCGAACATCGCGGCCTGGCCGAGCGCCAGCTCGCCGGCGAACCCGTAGCTGAGGTTGAGCCCGACCACGACGGTCGCGTAGATCGCGATGACCTCGACCTCGTGGATCAGCGCGGGCCCGGTGCCCAGGCTGGGCACCTCGATGCCGTTGTCCACCAGCCACGGCGTCGCCAGCACCAGCGCGCCGAACAGGAGCAGTCCGTACGGCCGCAGCATCAGGATGGTCAGCAGCATCGCCAGCAGGGCCAGGTTCTGGAAGTTGGCGCTCAGGTACCGGCCCACGACCGCCTCCACCAGCCCGGCGCACATGCCCCCGATCAGCGCGCCCTTGGGGCTCCCGAAGCCGCCCAGCGACATCGCGACGAAGGCCTTGATGTTCAGCGCGTCCCCGATCCCGGTCGTCGCGTACGTCACCGGCGCGATGAACGGCCCGACCGCCATCAGCAGGCCGCCGGCCACCATGTACGCGCCGATCTGGAGTCGCCGGACGTTGACGCCCTTGAGGATGGCGGCGACGCGGTCCTCGGCGGTCGCCAGGCTGGCGAGGCCGAGCATCGTGCGCCGGGAGAGCAGCTCGAAGCCGACCACGATCGCCACGGCGACGACGACCATCACCAGCTCGTACGGATAGACGCGGCCGCCGAGCAGGGAGATCGCCTGGTTTCCGGTGATCGTGCTGTGGACGACCTGCGGGTTGTCGCCGAAGACGGCGATGGCCAGGCCGACCACCAGCACGGAGAACCCGACCGTGGTCACCAGCTCCCCGTGCACGCCGGTCGAGGGCAGGAAGCGGATGGCCAGGCGCTCGTTGAGCAGGCCGATGAACGCGCCCACCGCGAACCCGGCGAGGATGACGAGCACGAGGTTCCAGTGCAGNNGAAGGTCCCGGTCGCGATGAACACGATGTTGAAGCCGACCGCGACGGTGGCGTACAGCGCGCCCGCGAAGAGGGCGGCGTAGAGCGTGGTGATCACGCCCTCCTCTCCTTCCTACGCCGGCCGACCGCCTGGCAACGCTCCCTGCGCAATCTGGCATCGCATAGTACCATAATACGAGTAGATGATGAGCTCGTCGACAACCGGTCGCGCCGGCCCGCCCATCGCGGACGTGGACGTGCACGAGGGCCTGCGCTCGTTCGCGGAGCTGCGGCCGTACCTCGCGCCGGAGTGGCACATGTACCTGAACCGCGACAGCCTGGGCCGGCTCCCGGCGAAGCACGCGTACGCCAACCCGGGCAACGGCACCAGCCTCGAGCTGGTGCACGCCGACGGCACCAGCGACGACTGGTACCCGGACCGCGTGCGGGCGCGGCTCCTCGACACGTACGGGATCGCCTGCGCCGTCCTGGTGGGCGTCGTCCCCGAGGCGCTGACGGCGATGCCGCAGAGCAAGTTCGCGGCGGCGGCCGCCAGCGCGTACAACGACTGGCTGATCGACACGTGGCTGCGCGCCGACGATCGGTTCAAGGGGGCGGTCGGCGTGGCCGCGCAGGAGCCGCGGCTGGCGGCCCGCGAGATCGACCGGGTCGGCGGCCACCCGGGCATGCTGCAGGTCAACCTCCCGGTCGCCCCGCCGATGCTGCCCTGGGGCCACGAGTTCTTCCACCCGATCTGGGAGGCGGCCGTCCGCAACCGGCTGCCCGTGTCCTTCCACGTCGGCACGCCGACCGGCGTGATGGGCGAGCCGACCGCGAGCGGGTGGCCGGCGACGTACATGGAGCTCCGGAGCGGGTTCCCGGGCCACTTCCAGAACGCGGTCATCAGCCTGGTCTGCAACGGCGTCTTCGAGCGGTTCCCGGAGCTGCGGGTCGTGCTGCTGGAGGGCGGGTTCAGCTGGGCGCCGAGCCTGATGTGGCGGCTCGACCAGTCCTGGCGCGACGCCCGGCGCGAGGTGCCGTGGCTGAAGCGCCGCCCCAGCGAGTACATCCGCGAGCACGTCCGCTTCGGGATGCAGCCCATGGAGGAGCCGGACGATCCCCGGCAGCTCCTGCAGGTGATCGACATGCTGGGCAGCGAGGACCTGCTCATGTTCTCGACCGACTACCCGCACTGGGACTACGACACGCCGCAGGCCGCGATCCCCTCCGTGTTCGGCCCCGCGCTGCGGCGGAAGATCCTCTGGGAGAACGCGCGCGACTTCTACGGGCTGCCCGAGCCCGTGCCGGTCGCGGCCGGCTGAGCCGCCTCTACGACGTCGCCGTCGTCGGCGCCGGGACGGCCGGCGCCATCGTCGCCGCCCGCCTGAGCGAGGACCCCGGGCGCCACGTCGTCGTGATCGAGGCGGGCCCCGACTACCCGCGGCTCGAGGACCTGCCGCCCGAGCTCCGGTTCGGGCAGGCCGAGGGCGACGTGATCCCGGCGACGCACCTGTGGGACCTCGAGGGCCGGTTCACCCGGGCGCAGGAGCTCCGGCCGGTCGCCCGGGGAAAGGTCGTCGGCGGGAGCGGCGCCGTCAACGGGCAGGTCTTCCTGCGCCTTCGACGACCACTGGCACGGGCGCGACGGCCCGACGCCGGTGCGGCGCTATGCACGCGCGCGGTGGCTGCCCGCCCAGGCGGCGTTCCACGAGGCCGCCCGCGGCCTCGGCTTCCGGGAGTGCGCGGACGCCAACGGGCCTGACCCGGCGGGGATCGCGCCGATCCCGTTCAACAACGTCGGCGGCCTGCGGCTGAGCACCGCGGTCACGTACCTGGCCCCCGCCCGGGAGCGGCCCAACCTGGAGATCCGGGCCCTGACGCACGCGCGGCGCCTGCTCCTCCGCGGCCGCCGGGCGACCGGGCTGGAGGTCGCGGGGCCCGGCGGAGACGACGTCGTCGCGGCCGACCGGTACGTGCTCTGTGCCGGGGCGTTCGGGACGCCGCACCTGTTGCTGCTGTCCGGCGTCGGGCCAGCCGACGAGCTGCGCGGGGCCGGCGTCGCGCCCTTCCTGGACGTTCCCGCCGTCGGGCGCCACCTGTTCGACCACCAGGTCGTCGACCTCTGGTGGCCGATGGCGCCGGGCTCACCCGAGCCGGCGCCGCGGGCGCCCCTGCTGCAGGCTGTCCTCACGTACACGGCGGCCGGTTCCGGGCAGCGCAGCGACATGAAGGTGACCGTGCGCAACCGGCTGATGGGGCGGGACGCCGGCGCGACCCCGGGGCCGGTGCTAGCGATCGTGCCCGGCGTGTACCACCCGGCCAGCCGGGGCGCGGTCACCCTGCGCTCGCCGGACCCGCCGGTCCCGCCCGCGATCGAGTTCCGGTTCCTCGCCGAGGAGGCGGACCGGCGCCGCCTGCGCGACGGGGTGCGGCTGGCCGAGGAGCTGGCGCGGCAGCCGCCGCTCGCGGGCCTGCTGGCGCGACGCGGCCGCCCGGCGGCCGGCGACGCGGAGCTCGCGCGCTGGATGCTCGCCACCGTCCGCAGCTCGCAGCACCCCCGGGCACGTGCCGGATGGGCCCGGCGTCGGACCCGGACGCCGTCGTGGACCCGGCCGGCGCGGTCCGCGGCCTCGACAACGTCAGCGTCGCCGACGCCTCCGTGTTCCCGAGCCCGGTCCGCGCCCACACCAACGCGACGACGATGGTCGTCGCGGAGCGGATCGCGGCGGCGCTCAGCCGATCGCGAGCGGGCTGATCGGGGCGCCGGTCCCACCGGCCAGCGGCAGCGGCGCGCCCAGGAACAGGAACTCGTGGACGGCGTCGGCCGCGAGCCGGTCCAGGTCCAGCAGCTCGACCAGGTAGATCCCGTGCCGGTGCAGCAGGTGCAGGTGGACCGGCAGCTCCCAGGCGGCCTCCCGGCGCCGGACCTCCACGCCGAGGGTGTCGCTGCCGACGAGCACGACGTCGCGGTCGGCCAGCCAGCGCGCGCCCTCCAGGCCGATGCCCGCGAACTCCCAGATGTAGCGCTCCGGGTCCTCGGCGTACATCGCGTTGAAGCCGGTCCGCAGGAGGACCGCGTCGCCGCGCCGGACCTCCACGCCCTCGCTCTCGGCGCAGCCGGTCAGCTCCTCGACGGTGATCTCGTGGCTCGGGTCGAGGTGTCGCTTGCCCTGCCAGCCGGCGACGTCCAGCAGGACGCCGCGCGTCACGATCCCGGGCAGCTTGTCGATGCCGCACCGGAGGAGGCCGCGGCTGCCCATCGTCGAGGCGGGGTGGCCGTTGTACAGCGACTGGCCCGACCACACGTGGCCCAGCGCGTCGATGTGCGTGGCCGTGCCGTGGATGCGCAGGAACAGGTAGTCCGTGGCCACCGACTGGCCGTCGCCGATCGGCGCCACCTGCCCGGTCGCGTAGTCGCCCGCGTCCTGGGCCAGCAGGTGCACCGCCGTCCCGGTGTCGGAGCGGGGCGTCCCCGTCGTCCGGATCGGCTGCGCGAGCGGGTAGACGCGCCCGGTGCGGGGGATGCGCAGCGCCGCCAGGACGTGCTCGGGCGTGAGCAGGTTGGCCGCGCCGAGCTCGTCGTCCGGGCCCCAGCGATTCCAGGCGCCGCTCACCAGGGCGCCCGGCCCCCGCTGACGTCGAACAGCGCGCCGGTCGCGAACGAGCACTCGCCGGAGCAGAGCCAGGCGACCAGGGCGGCCACCTCCTCGGGCCGTCCCAGCCGGCCCATCGGGGTCCGCGCGACGGCCTGCTCCGCGTTCCCCGACGCCGCCATCATCGGCGTGTCGATCGCCCCGGGCGCGACGCAGTTCACGAGGACTCCCGCGGTCGCCACCTCCCTGGCGATCGCCCGCGTCAGCCCGATCACCGCGGCCTTGGAGGCGGCGTACGCGGAGCTGCCGGCGGCGCCGTCGCGGGCGGAGATCGACGAGACGTTGACGACCCGGCCCCAGCCGCGCTCGACCATGCCGGGCAGAGCGGCGCGGCACGTGTAGTACGTGCCGTTCAGGTTGACGGCGAGCACGCGCTCGAAGCGGCCGTCCTCGACCTCCCAGCACGACGCCTTCCCGCCGTGGATCCCGGCCACGTTGACCAGGACGTCGATCCGGCCCACGTCCGCCAGCGCGCGCCGGACCTGGCGCTCGTCGCTGACGTCCACGCGGTGGGCGCGCACCGCGCCGGGCGGCTCGGCGACGTCGAACACGTGGACGGCGGCGCCGCCGTCGCCCAGCCGCCGCGCGACCGCGGCGCCGATGCCGCCGGCGCCGCCGGTGACCACCGCCACGGGCCGCTCTGGCCGCCGCTCCTCATTCGCCAATATCGTAGTACCATATTACTGTGATCGAGAAGGCGCGGCAGCCCATCGCTGACTGCGACGTGCACGAGGGGATGCGCTCCATCACCGAGCTGAAGCCGTACCTGCCCAGCGAGTGGCTGATGTACTTCAACCGCGACAGCCTGGGCCGGCTCCCGGCCAAGCACCCGTACCTGCACCCGCAGGGCGGCACCCGGCTCGACGTGATCCACCCCGACGGCACGAGCGACGACATGTTCCCGGAGCGGGTGCGCGAGCAGCTGCTGGACGCGTACGGGATCGAGGCGGCGATGCTCGTCGGGACGTACGTCCACCAGTTCACGGCGATGCCGCAGGGCAAGTTCGCGGCCGCCCTCGCCGCCGCGTACAACGACTGGCTGATCGAGCGCTGGCTCGCGGTGGACACCCGGTTCAAGGGCTCGGTGGCGGTCGCGGCGCAGGAGCCGCGGCTGGCGGCCCGGGAGATCGACCGGGTCGGCGGGCACCCGAGCATCGTCCAGGTCAACCTGCCGATGCCGCCGCCGCAGCTGCCGTGGGGCGACGAGAAGTTCTACCCGATCTGGGAGGCGGCGGTCCGCAACGGCCTCCGCATCGCCTTCCACGTCTCGCCGCCGGCCGGCCTGCTCGGCGCCGCCAGCGTGAACGGCTGGCCGACCACGTACATGGAGCTCCGCGGCGTGTACGGCCTGCAGTTCCAGGCGGGGCTGATGAGCCTGGTGTGCAACGGCGTGTTCGCCCGGTTCCCCGAGCTCAAGGTCGTCCTCCTGGAGGGCGGCTTCTCGTGGGTGCCCGGCCTCATGTGGAAGCTGGACCAGTCCTGGGGCGCGCTCCGGCGCGAGGTCCCGTGGCTCAGGCGGCCGCCCAGCGACTACATCCGCGACCACGTCCGCTTCGGGACCCAGCCGATGGAGGAGCCGCCGGACCCGAAGCAGCTCCTGCAGATCATCGACATGCTGGGCAGCGACGAGCTGCTCCTGTTCGCCACCGACTACCCGCACTGGGACTTCGACGCTCCCGGGCCCGCGCTGCCCGCGGTGCTGCCCGCGACCCTGCGGCGCAAGATCCTGTGGGAGAACGCGCGCGACTTCTACGGGCTCCCGGCGGAATGACCTTCCTGTGCAAGCGGGACGAGCTGGCCCCGGGCGAGAAGCGCGCGTTCGACGTGGGGCGCGTCCGCATCGTGCTCTGCCGCCGCGGCGACGACTTCTTCGCGCTGCGTGACGTCTGCCCGCACCACGGCGCCAATCTGTCGATGGGGGTGCTCACCGGGACGAACGTGGAGTCGGAGGTGGGGGAGTATCGCTACGGCCGCGACGGCGAGGTCCTGCGCTGCCCCCGCCACGGCTGGGAGATCGACATCACCACGGGGCGCGCGCTGCACGACCCGGAGCACAGGCGCGTCAAGGCCTACCGCGTCGTCCAGCGCGGGGACGACGTCCTCGTCGAGGTCTGAGGGGTCGTTGCCCGGGCGGCGCGTCGCCATCGTCACCGGAGCGGCGGGCGGCCACCTGACCGCCGAGGAATTCCGTGCCGCCAGGGCGGCCGTGCTGGAGAACCGCTGATGCAGAAGCTGATCAACCGCCCGGACGACTTCGTGGACGAGCTGCTGGAGGGCATCCTGGCCGCCCACCCGGACGAGCTGCGACGGGCCGAGGACCCGCGCGCCATCGTCCGGGCGGACGCGCCCGTGCGGGACAAGGTGGGGATCGCGACCGGCGGCGGCTCGGGGCACCTGCCCGTCTTCATGGGCTACGTCGGCCGCGGCCTGGCCGACGGCGCCGCGATCGGCGACGTGTTCGCGTCGCCGAGCTCGGACCAGATGCTGGCGACGATGCGGGCGGTGGACGGCGGGCGCGGCGTGCTCCAGCTGTACGGCAACTACGGCGGCGACGTGATGAACTTCGGGCTCGCCGCGGAGCTGGCCGAGGCGGAGGGGATCCGGGTGGCGACCGTGCTCGGCGCCGACGACGTGGCCTCGGCGCCGAAGGGGGAGGAGGCGCGCCGCCGCGGCATCGCCGGCATCTTCTTCCTCTACAAGGTCGCGGGCGCCCGGGCCGAGGAGGGGGCCGACCTCGACGAGGTCCGCGCGGCGACCGAGCGGGCGGCCGCCAGCGTGCGCAGCATGGGCGTCGCGCTCGCGCCCTGCACGGTCCCGTCGGCCGGGCGCCCGACGTTCGAGCTGCCCGAGGGGGAGATGGAGATCGGCATGGGCATCCACGGCGAGCCGGGCGTCCGGCGGGGCCCGCTGGAGACCGCGGACCGGGTGGCCGACCACCTCCTGGACGCGCTGCTCGCCGACCTCCCGCACGACCGCGGCGACCGGGTGGACGTCCTCGTCAACGGCCTGGGCGCGACGCCGGTCGAGGAGCTGTACCTCCTGTTCCGGCGGGCGTCGGCGCGGCTCGGCCAGGCCGGCCTGGCGGTCCGGCGGGCCTGGGTCGGCGAGTACGCGACGTCGCTGGAGATGGCCGGCGCCTCGATCTCCCTGCTCCGGCTCGACGACGAGCTGGTCCGGCTGATGGACGCCCCGGCCGCGTCACCGTTCTTCGTCCGGCGGTGAGCGAGCTCACGGCGGGCATCGAGGCGGTTGCCCTGGAGGTCGTCGCCCGCGCCGGCCAGCTCAACGAGCTGGACGGGCGGGCCGGGGACGGCGACCTGGGGGTCACGCTGAGCCGGGGCGCCCGCGCCGTGCTCCAGGTGCTGCCCGCGCTGGCGGACAAGGGCCCGGCGGAGGTGCTGCGGACGTGCGGCGCCACGCTGGCCCGGGAGGCGCCGTCCACGAGCGGGACGCTGGTGGCGACCGCGCTGCTGCGGGCCGCCCGCGCGGCGGGCGAGATCGGGGCGGCGCCCGACGCGGCCTCGGTCCGCGCGCTGCTCGACGCCGGCCGCGCGGGCATCGCGGAGCGGGGCGGGGCGGAGCCGGGCTCGAAGACGATGCTCGACGCGCTGGTCCCCGCGGTGGCTGCGGCCTCGGCCGAGGCCGAGCGGCGGGGGTCGCTGGAGGCGGGCCTGGCGGCCGCGGCGGCCGCCGCCGACGCCGGCGCCCGGGCGACCGTGGACATGGTGCCCAGGCACGGGCGCGCCGGCTGGCTGGCCGAGCGCTCGGCCGGACACGAGGACGCCGGCGCCCGGCTGGTGGCGATCGTGCTGGAGGCGGCGGCCGGCTTCGCCGCCGGCAGGGGGGCCGCGACGTGAGCGCGATGGCGGGCTTCGAGGACCTCCGCCTCACGCGCCGGGGCGCCGTCGTCGAGGTGCGGCTGTCCCGGCCGCGGGTGCGGAACGCGATCGACGACGCGCTGCGCGACCACCTGATCGCGGCGTTCGCGGCCATCGCCGGCGACGACGCGGTCCGCGCGGTCGTCCTGACGGGCGAGGGCAGCGCGTTCTGCGCCGGGGGCGACGTGTCGGCGATGCGGGAGCGCCTGGCCGTCCCGCCCGGCCGCCTCGCGATCGACGGCTGGCGGCGCATCCGGCACACCGAGCGGCTCGCGACGGCGGTGCACGACCTCGACAAGGTCACGATCGCCGCGGTCAACGGCCCCGCCGCCGGCTTCGGCATGGACCTGGCGCTGTGCTGCGACTTCATCCTGGCCGCCGACACGGCGGCGT
>VBJR01000111.1:13164-29887 GCA_005880175.1 Chloroflexota bacterium | reverse complement strand
ACCTGGGCATCGCCGACCGGGTCGTGCCCGCGGCGGAGCTGGAGGAGGCGGCGTGGGCGTGGGCGGCGGAGCTGGCGAAGGCGCCGGGGCCGGCCCTGGCGCTGGCCAAGTCGATCCTCGACCGCACGTTCGAGCTGAGCCCGCGCGACGTGTTCGCCCTGGGCGCCGAGGCGATGGCGCTGTGCTACACGAGCGAGGAGCACCAGGAGTCGGTGGCCGAGTTCCTGCGCGCGTCGAAGTCCAGGCGCTGACGTCATCGGCCGGCGTGGGGGGCGATCGCCCACAGCGCGCGCAGCGCCCGGTCGGCCAGCGCCAGCGCGGGCAGCGCGACCGCCGGCCCGACCAGGCCGGCCACCGCCCCG
The DNA here is from genome assembly GCA_005880175.1 of Chloroflexota bacterium. Next base: position 29,525 of record VBJR01000111.1, on the reverse strand, counting down.
AGCGAGGCGTTGGTCGCGCCGCAGAGCGCCGGGCCGCCGTCCGGCTGGCAGGCCGCCTGGGCGCCCGCGAACCCCGCGGTCGCCGCGAGCAGGACCAGGCCCAGCGCGACCACCGCGACCAGCGTGGCGGCGTGCACCCGCCGCATCGCCCTGGCCAGGTCGGCGGGTGCCGTGCCGCCCAGCCGGACGAGCCCGGCCGGGGCCGCCACCGCCGCCAGCGGCGGGCCCGCCAGCAGGCCCAGGGCCAGCCCGAAGCCCGGCCAGTCGAAGCCGGCCGCCGGAGCCCGGCCCGGGAGTGCCCACGGCACCGCGACCGCCGCCAGCAGGGCCGCGGCGCCCACCGCCGCCGCCACGCGCACCCCGCCCAGGGTGCGCCGGGCCGCCGCCTCGAGCCCGGCGGCGTCGGCGGCCGCCGCGGCGTCGATCACCTCGCGCCGGCGCTGGACCAGCACGACCAGCTGACCCGCGACCAGCAGGCCGAGCGCGGCGGCCACCGCCGCCAGCTCCTCCAGCGACGCCACCGCGGCGGCGTCGCCGGGGGTCCGCCACACGAGCGTTCGCCAGGCCGCCGCGGCCAGCAGTGGGGCGCCGGCGGCCACCAGGGTGGCCGCCGCGCCATGGACGAGGATCGGGATCCGTCCTGCGGTTCGCATGGTCCAGACCGTCGGCCGGACCCCGTCTCATCCGCAGTCTCGGATCCCGTCTCAAACGCGCCGCCCTCCCGATGGTCGCGGGTGCGCCGCTGCCGTCCCGGATGCGTCCGGGGAGAGGTTGAAGTATCGGAACTTCAACGTATCCCCACCTCTGGAGGCGTGCAAGTATCGACACCCTGTCTTCCTCATGGCAAGCCGGGACGGGTGGTGAGGGCGGAGCCTGGAAGCACGCCGCGAGCGGAGCCCCGGCCGGTCAGCTGCCTCTGACGGGCCTTCATCGCCCGGTCTCCAGGGCTGCCCCGACGTTCAGCAGCTCCCTAGGCGGGTCCCTCCTCGATCGCCTGGGAGTGGAACAGCGCCCGCACCGTCGGGATGACCGTCGAGACCCCGGCGTTGTTGGCCCCGGCGACCACCAGCAGCATCGAGTCGGGCGACTCGCCGAACCGCAGGAACTCGTCGTCGCTGCCGTCCGGGTTCGCGCCCGTGCCCGACAGCGGGTCCGTCCCGTCGCCCATCTCGTGGTACAGGCCGAGCCGGCGCAGGTCGCCCCGCCGCCGTCCCCAGTGCTCCCAGAGGAACTCCTTCGCCCGGCGCTTGGTCCAGCCGTTGCGGGCCAGCAGCTGCGCGTGCTCCGGGCCCATGACCACCGTGTAGCCGCGGCCGGCCTGCCAGCCGCCGCCGTACGACATGGAGTCGGCGATGGTGAGCAGGACCTCCTCCGGCCGGCTGCTGATCCGGTTCTCGACGTGCAGCGTGCTGCGGGCGAAGTGCGTCGTCACCACGCTCGCGTCCGCCGGGAATCCGCGCTCGACGTGGAGCGGCTCCCAGGGGCTCGCCTCCTCGTTCTCGGCGATGCAGAAGCTGTACTTGGCCGGCGTGCCCTGGCAGGCCTGGTCGAACTCGTGCGGGCGGATGCCGAACGCGTTCAGGACGATCAGGCGGATCGCGCGGCCCACCGTGGCGTTGGCCCGGAAGCCGGGGCCGAACACGTTGCCGGCGCCGTTGAAGCCGAGCCGACCGCGCGCCGGGCCGTTGACGATCACGAGCTGGCACTGGCCGGTCGTGCTCTGGAGCAGTCCGGTGGTGACGCTCGGCTGCATGCTCTCGATGGCGGCCAGGACCACCGGGAAGTGCTCGGGCCGGCAGCCGGCCATCGCGGCGGCGACGGCGGCCGCCTCGACGGTGCACACGCGGCCCAGGTGGGCGACCGTCGCCGCCACCTCGTCCGGCGCGCGGCTCGTGTGCCGCAGGAAGTCGCGGACCGTCTCCGCCGTGACCGGCACCACCGGGAGCCCGTCGGTCCAGCCCTCCTGGTAGGAGAACTCGATCAGGCGCTGGAGGTCGCGCACGCGGTCGGCCGTGAGGTCGGCCACCGAGACGCGGTCCGTCCCGTCCCCGGTGGCGGCGGCGGAGGGCGCCGGTACGGCCGGTCCCGCGCCCTCGGCCAGGCCGAGGATCGCCAGCACCTCGGGGAGCACGTCACGCGCGCGCTCGCGGCACTCGTCGCGGCTCAGGCTGCTGAGGGGGTGGGGGACCATCGCGTAGCGGTAGCCCGCCGCCCCCCGGGTCCGGGCCATCGCGTCGCTGCTCAACGTGAACGCGTCGGTGACGATCGACGCCGCCTGGACGCCGAGCGTCTCGAGGAGGATTCCATCGGCCACACTGGCCGCACTACAGGACCCTCAATCGCCGATGGCGGTGATCACCACGTCGCAGCTGGCGGCCATCTCCTCGGCGAGCTCCCGCTCCATCGGGCGCCCGAAGTACGACTTGCGGCGCCGGACCACTTCCTTCACGTGGTAGCGCTCCGTGAGGAGGTCGCCGATCCCGTCCAGCAGGTTGTCGGAGTTGTACTTGCTGCTGTCCAGCAGCCCGACGGTCCTGCCGTCGAGGTCCCGGAACCGGCGCGGCGCGAGCGAGAACCGTCCACCGGCGGCCGACGAGGTGGGGTCGATGAGTAGCCCGTCCATAGCGTACTAGTATGCAACCCCCATCGAGGACCCGGAACGTGCTGGCGGGCGGGCGCCGGCTATCATCGACGAAGCGACAGGCGTCACCCATGCGCACTGTCGCGAGGGGAGGGCAAGGGTTGACCTCGGCGACTCGTCATGCGCCGCCGCGGACTGAGCGCGAGCTGCGCTACCGGCGGCTGCGGCACGCGATGCACGACGCCTCGCTCGACGGCCTGCTCGCCTTCGCGCCCGGCTGGCGGCGCGAGCACGTCCACTACCTCGCCGGCGCCGGCGTCCGTGCCAGCTTCGCGTTCGCGTACCTGCCGCTGGCCGGTGACCCGCTGGCGTTCGTGGCCGGCGCCGCGGACGCGGCCGGCGTGGCGGCGGCCGGCTGGGTCGCGGACGTGCGTCCGCTCGCCGGCCGCGGCGTGGCGGCCGCGATCGCCGCCGGCCGGCCGGCCCGCCTGGGCGTCGCCCACCTGGAGCTGCTGCCGGCCGCGCTGCTGGAGCCGCTCCGGGCCGGCCTCGACGGCGTCGAGATCGTCTCCGCCACCCGGCTGATGAGCCTGGTCGAGCTCGTCAAGTCGCCCTGGGAGCACGAGCGCGTCCGCGCCGCCGCGGCCGTCTGCGACGCCGGGTGGGAGGCGTTCGTGGCCTGCCTCCGGGCCGGGCTGGCCGAGTACGAGGTGGTCGCCGCCGTCGAGGCGGAGCTCCGGCGGGGCGGCGCCGAGGACAACTTCATGCTGATCGCCTCCGGCGGCGACGACGTCCGCGGCATGACGCCCCCCGGCCCGCGCCGGCTCGGACCCGGCGACATGGTGCGCACCGAGCTCACGCCGCGGCTCGGCGGCTACTACGCCCAGATCTGCCGCTCTGCGGTCCTGGGCCCAGCCGGCCACGGGCAGCGGCGGTCGTTCGCGCTGTTCGCGGAGGCGCTGGAGGCGGGCCTCGGCGCGGTCCGGTCCGGTGTCACCGCTCACGACGTGGCCATGGCCCAGAACGACGTCTTCCGGCGGCACGGGCTGGGCGAGTACACGACCAGCCGGTACACCCGCGTGCGCGGGCACGGTCACGGGCTGCACCCGGACGAGGCGCCCCCGATCGTCGAGGGCGAGGAGACGGTCCTGGAGGAGGGCGCCGTCGTGATCGTGCACCCGAACACGTTCACCCCGCTGGCCGGCTACCACGTGCTCGGCGACCCCGTGATCGTCACGGCGGCCGGCCACGAGCCGCTGCTGCGCACCGAGCGGCGGCTCTGGGAGGTGGAGCCGTGAAGCGGGGCCTGGTCCGGCTCGACCCGGCGGAGCTGACCGCGGCCGAGCTGGCCCGCCGCGTGCGGGCCCTCCAGGCGCGGCTGCGGGCCGCCGGCGTGGCCGCCGCGCTCATCTACGGCGACGTCTCCCGGTCCGGCGACGTCGCGTACCTGACCAACCTCTGCATCTACTGGAACGAGGGCGTCCTGGCCGTGCCGGCCGAGGGCGAGCCCGCGTTCCTGACGAAGCTGTCGTCGCGCGTCCAGCCGTGGATGCGGGCGACGTCCTCTGTACGCGACGTCAGGAGCGGCCCGGACCTGGCTGGCCTGATCGGCGACTGGCTGGCGGAGGCCGGCCCCGGGCCGGCCGGCGTCGTGGCCCGGGAGTGGTGGCCGGCGCCGCTGCTGGAGCGACTGGGGGGCCGCGAGCCGCGCGACCTGGGCGACCTGGTGCGCGACCAGCGGCTGCGGCCGGACGAGTCGGAGCTCGCGCTGCTGCGCCGCGCCGCCCGGGTCGCGGGTGCCGCCCTCGCGGCCGCCGTCGCCGGGGACGGCGTGGCCCGGAACGAACGGCTGGGGAGGGCGGAGCTGGCCGGCCGGGGCGCCGGGGCGACCGACCTCCTGATCGACTGTGACCCGGGCCCGGCCGGCGGGCTCGCGCTGGAGGTCCGGGCGCAGGTCCTCGACTGCTGGGCGCTCGCGGCGCGGACGGTGCCCGACCAGCCGGCCCTGGCCGCGGCGTACGGCGCCGCCGCGGCCGGACTGCGGGCCGGCGTCTCCCGCTCGCGGATGCGCGGCGCGGCGCCCGGCTGGCACGTGGACGTGCTGCGGCACCCGGATCTCGAGACGAGCGGCGACCACCGGCCGCCCGAGGACCTGGACGCGCCCTTCCGCGCCGGCGAGGTGGCGGCGCTCCGGGTGTCCGGCGATGGGCCCGACGGGGGCCGGATCGTCGCCGCCGCCACCTACGTGATCACCGAAGGGGGGATCGAGCTCTGCGCATCCTGAGCAACGACGACATCGCGCAGGTGACCCGGCTGGAGGACTGCCTCCGCGACCTGGAGGTGGCCTACGCCGAGCACGCCTGCGGGCTGGCCGCGAACCGGCCCCGCAACCACACGTTCTTCCCGGTCGAGGACGAGGACCACCCCGGCTTCCGGTTCCGGTTCAAGTCCCAGGAGGGCGGCAACCTGTCGTCCGGCGTGTGGGCGCTGCGGGTCACGTCCGACATGGCCGGCCTGGAGGCGCTGCCCAACGGCGGCCGCCGGCGCCGCCTGCTGCCCGTGGCGCCGGGCGAGCGCTTCGTCGGGCTGGTCGTGCTGTTCAGCCTCCGGACGCTGGAGCCGCTGGCGGTGCTCCACGACAGCCACCTCCAGCGGCTGCGGGTCGGCGCCACGTCGGCCCTGGGCATCCGCGAGCTGGCGAACGCGCGTGTCCGGGTCGCCGGCCTGTTCGGCTCCGGCTGGCAGGCCTCGTCCCACCTCGAGTACCTGCTGCTGGTCCGGCCCGAGGTCGAGGAGATCCGGGTCTACAGCCCCACGCCCGCCCACCGCGAGGCGTTCGCGGAGCACTGGACCGCGCGCACCGGCCGGCGGGTGGTCGCCGTGCCGGAGCCCCAGGACGCCGTCCGCGGCTGCCAGGTCGTGACCTGCGCCACGGCGACCGTGGACCCCTGCTTCGACGGGACCTGGCTGGAGCCCGGCACGCACGTGACCGCGATCACGTCGCCCGACGGCACCCGGCCGGTCCGCCGCGAGCTGGACGACGCCACGTTCGTCCGGGCCGACGTGGTCGTCGTGCTCTCCAGGGAGCAGGTCCACCACGACGACCAGGTGGACATCCTGGGCCCGGTCCAGCGGGGCGTGCACGCGTGGGAGGACATCCACGAGCTCGGCGAGCTCCTGGCCGGCAGGTGCGGCGGCCGCACGGGCACGGACCAGGTCACCGTCTTCGCCAACAACACGGGCATGGGCCTGCAGTTCGCCGCGGTGGGCGCCGGCGTGCTGCGCCGCGCCGAGGAGCTGGGGCTCGGCCGCGAGGTGCCGACGGAGTGGTTCCTGGAGGAGACGACGCCGTGAGCGCGAGCGAGACGACCGGCGGCCGCTGCATCCGGTTCGGCGACGGCGTGAACACCGACGTGATCATCCCCGGCCGGTACCTGGTCAGCATCGACCCGAAGGAGCTGGCCGAGCACGCGTTCGAGCCGCTGGGGCCGGAGGTGCAGGAGCGCCTGCGGGCCGCGCGCGTGATCGTGGCCGGGCGCAACTTCGGCTGCGGCAGCGCGCGCGAGCAGGCGGCCTCGTGCCTGGTCGGCGCCGGCATCGGCGCCGTGGTGGCCGCCTCCTTCTCGCGTGTCTTCTTCCGCAACGCGATCAACACCGGGCTCCTGGCGGTGGAGTGCCCGGCCGCGGTCGCGGCGGCGGGGGACGGCGACGACGTGCGGGTGGACGTGGCGGGCGGCTTCGTCGAGGTGGGGGGAGCGCGGTACCCGTTCCCGCCGTACCCGGACAGCCTGCGGCGGATCCTGGAGGCGGGCGGTCTGATCCCGTACCTCCGGTCGGCCCCCGCAGCCGGACGCTCCCCCGCGCGGGAGGAGGGTGCGACCGGGCGGGGGAGAACGTTCGCCGAGCAGGTGCTCGGCGGGCTGGCCGGCGAGGTCCTGGACGTCTCTCCGGACCTCGTGATGAGCCACTCGGCGAGCTGGCGGTGCATCCGCGCGCTGGAGCGGCTGGGCCGGGACGACCTGTACGACCCCGATCGGATCGCGATGGTGATGGACCACATCTCGCCTGCCCGCACGTCGAAGACGGCGGCGGACCAGCGCCTGTGCCGCGAGTTCGCGGCGCGCAAGGGCATCCGGCGCTTCCACGACGTCGAGGCCGGCATCGCGCACACGGTGCTGATGGAGAACGGCGACATCCGGCCCGGCATGGTCGTGATCGGCACCGACTCCCACTCGACGATCTACGGCGCGCTGGGCGCGTTCGGGACCGGCGTCGGCTTCAGCGAGGTCACGGCGACGTGGGTCACCGGCAGCCTCTGGATGCGCGTGCCGGCCTCGCTGCGGGTGGAGATCGAGGGGACGTTCGCGCCCGGCGTCACCGCGAAGGACCTGATGCTGCGGCTGATCGGCGACCTCACGGCGGACGGCGCGACGTACCTGTCGGTCGAGTTCCACGGCGGCCACGTCCGGGGCCTGAGCGTCTCCGAGCGCATGACGCTGTGCAACCTGGCGATGGAGCTGGGCGCCAAGAACGCGTACGTGCCGCCGGACGCGACGACGCGCGAGTACCTCGCGGAGCGGGGCGTGCCGCCCGGCGAGTACCGGGAGGTGCACCCCGGTCCGGACGCGGCGTACGAGCGCGTCGTCGAGGTGGACGCGGCCGCGCTGGAGCCGATGGTCTCCTGCCCGCACACGGTGGACACCGTGCGGCCGCTCCGCGAGGTGGCCGGCAGCCGCGTGGACCAGGTCTTCATCGGCTCCTGCGCCAACGCCAAGTACGACGACCTGGTCGAGGCGGCGGCTGTCCTGCGCGGGCGGCACGTCGCCCCGCCCAGTGCCGGCTCCAACCAGGCGATCAACATGGGCGCCCTGGCCGCCGACGAGACGATGATCTCGACCCACGCCCGCAACTTCCCGGGCCGCAACGGCAGTCCCGAGGCCCGCATGTACCTGGCCTCGGCGCTGACCGTGACCGCGTCGGCCGTGGCCGGCCGCGTCGCGGACCCCCGGGAGCTGCTGGCGTGAACTTCGTCCAGAAGGTCCTGGCCCGGGCCAGCGGCCGCGCCTCGGTCGAGCCCGGGGAGGTCGTCGTCGCCGAGGTGGACCGCATCCTCCTCCACGACCTGAGCGGCTACCTCACCGCGCGGGTGTTCGAGGAGGAGGTGGGCCGGCCGATGCGGTACCCGGACCGGGTGGTGATGGTCTTCGACCACCACTTCTCGCCGCCGACCGAGGAGCGGGCGCGCGTCCTCCAGGAGAACCGCCGCTTCGCCCGCCGCCACGGCATCCGGCTGTTCGACTGCGGCAGCGGCAACATCCACCACGTGGCGGTCGGCCACGGGCTCGTCCTGCCCGGCGCCGTGGTGGTGGGGTCGGACAGCCACACGCCCGTGCACGGCACGCTGGGGGCCTTCGCCACCGGCCTCGGCAACTACTCCCACGCGGCGCTGGGGATGCCGTTCGGGAAGGCGTGGTTCCGCGTGCCGGAGACGGTGCGCATCGAGCTGCGGGGCGAGACGGGGCCGTGCGTCACCGCCCGCGACGTGGCCCAGTGGCTGACGGGCGAGATCGGGGAGGGCGGCGCGATCTACGCGGCGCTGGAGCTGGCCGGGCCGTACGTGGAGGGCCTCGAGGTGATGGACCGCTGGCTGCTCCCGCTGATCGCCGTGGACGTGGGCGCCAAGTCGGCCCACGTCGAGCCGGACGCCAGGACGGACGCGTTCGTGCGCGCGGTAACGGACGCCCCCTTCGAGGCCGTGCGTGGCGACGGAGACAACGTCGCTGCGGTGCGGCGCTGGGACGTCAGCGGGCTGCCGCCGATGGTCACGTGCCCGCCCACGGTCGGCAACGTGCGGCCGGTGGAGGAGGCGGCCGGCGCGCCCGTCCAGTGGGCCGAGCTCGGCGGCCACGGGGGCGGGCGCATCGAGGACATCCGGCTGGCGGCGTCGGTGCTGCGCGACCGGCGGGTCCACCCGGACGTGCGGTTCAACATCGTGCCCTCCTCGCGGGCGGCGTTCGCGCAGGCGGCGCGCGAGGGCCTGGTCGAGGCGCTGCACGAGGCGGGCGCGACATGGTTCCCGCCCAGTGCCGGCTCCAACCAGGCGATCAACATGGGCGCCCTGGCCGCCGACGAGACGATGATCTCGACCCACGCCCGCAACTTCCCGGGCCGCAACGGCAGTCCCGAGGCCCGCATGTACCTGGCCTCGGCGCTGACCGTGACCGCGTCGGCCGTGGCCGGCCGCGTCGCGGACCCCCGGGAGCTGCTGGCGTGACCGCGCTGACGGGCCGGTGCTGGAAGTTCGGCGACAACGTGCCGACGGACGCCATCGTCCGCTCCGACCTGGTGTTCGGGTCGATGTCGGAGATGGTCGCCCACGCGCTGGAGCACCTGAACCCCCGGTTCCCGGGCGAGGTCCGGCCGGGCGACGTGCTGGTCGCGGGGCGCCACTTCGGGCAGTCGTCGGGGCGGGCGATCGCGGCCCGGGTGCTGAAGGCCGCCGGCGTCTCCTGCGTGGTGGCCGAGACGTTCGCCAGGACGTTCTATCGCAACGGGTTCGAGATCGGGCTGCCGCTGCTCGAGTGTCCGGGCGTCGCGGCGCTGGTCGAGGACGGCGACGTGCTCGGCGTGGACGTGGCGTCGGGCGAGGTGGTGAACGAGACCCGCGGCGGGCGCCTGCGGGGCCGGCCGACCTCGCCGTTCCTGCTGGAGATGCTGGCGGCGGGCGGCCTGATCCCGCTCGCGGCCCGGCTGGCGGAGGAGGGCTGAGGCCGCCGGTCAGGACGGCGGCGTGATGGCGGCCCAGTGGCGGCCGCCGTCAGCGGTCCGGGCCAGGCCCGTGGTGGAGATCGACAACCCGGACGGTGGCAGTCGGAACAGCGTGGCCCAGCCGTGGTCGCGATCGACCATCGTGAGGCGGTTGACCACCCAGCCCGACACCGGCGCGCCGAGCGCGGTCCAGTTCTCGCCTCCGTCGGTGCTCTCCAGCACCGAGGTGCCCATCACCACGAACCAGTGAGCCTGGTCGGCGACGGTGACGGGCCCATTGGGCACCTGGACCGGCCCCGCCCAGGCCGGCGCCTGCCAGGTGTAGACGTACCGTCCGTCCAGGGTGAACGCGTTCTGTCGAGGGCCCGGCTCGAGGGTCGCCACCGCCACCATGGGCGAGGACCCGCTGCCCGGGGCCGGCGGCGTGTCCTCCAGGATGCCCACCGTCGAGCCCCAGCCGCCGGCCGGGGGCGCGAGCTCCTGGCGGCTCCAGTGGGCTCCGGCGTCGGACGTCGCGTACACGACCGCGTGGGGCCCGGGCCCGTGCTGGCCGATCCAGCCGGTGCTCGCGTCGGCGAACCAGATCCACGACTTCTGGCCCTCGTCGCCCAGCCCGCTCGCCACCGGCCGAGCCGGATCGGTCGCGAGCACCCGGGTCCAGCTGGCGCCGCCGTCGGCGGTGCGGTAGACGCCGATGTCCTGCCGGTCCGAGAGGAGGCTCTGCCCCGGCGTCTCGCCGCCGGCCGGGACCACGCACCAGCCGTGGTCCATGTCCAGGAAGAAGACGAGCGGGGGCGCCGTCAGGCACGTCGCCTGCCTGCGCGTCTTCCAGTGCTGTCCGCCGTCCGTGGTCTGCAGCAGCTCCGGGCCCCGCCGGTCGACGGCGAGCACCACGCCCCGCCTGGCGTCGAAGAAGGAGAGCGCCCAGCTCTCGCCCGCCACGCCATCGAGCTGGCGCTGCCAGTGGCGGCCGCCGTCCGTCGTGCGGAACAGCGACGCGGACGAGTCGCCGCCGGTCACCACCCAGCCGGTCGTGGCGGAGAGGAACTGCACCTGCCGCACCGGCACGGACGAGCGGGCCGGCGGCGGCGCCGGCTTCGCAAGCACCAGCGCCCGCCAGGGCTTGAGGTAGAACGCGCCCACGGCGGCGACCAGCACGGCCGCCAGACCGACGGCCGCGGCCGCGCGACGGGCACGCGCCTCCACGGACGCCAGCGTACTATGCACGCCAGAGCAGGGGGAGGAGCCGCGTGGACATCGCGCTGCAGGCGCTGTTCTCGTCGTTGACGAACGGGTCCGTGTATGCCCTCATGGGCGTGGCCATCGTGCTCTGCTATCGCAGCTCGCGGGTGGTCAACCTGGCCCAGGGCGAGACGTACACGGTCAGCGGGCTGCTGACGGCGAAGCTGGTCACGTCGGGCCTGCCGCTGCTCGTGGCCGGCGCCGGCGGCGTGGCGGCGGCCGTGGCCGGCGCGCTGCTGTTCGAGCGGCTGGCCCTGCGCAGCCGCCTCCACTGGAACCCCAGCCGGCTGATCATGGTCGGTCTGGGCGCGGCGCTGCTCACCGAGGGCGTCGCCGACCGCCTGGCCGGCGCCGACCAGTACTCGTTCCCGGCGCTGCTCGACGGCCCCTCCATCGGCCTGGCGGGGGCGGCGATCGGCCAGCAGGAGATCCTCCTGGTGGCGTTCACCGTGGCCGTCACCGCCGCGCTGGTCTGGTTCTTCCGCTCGACCCTCGCCGGCCAGGCGATGACGGCCTGCGCGGAGAACCCGGCCGCCAGCGCCCTGCTGGGCGTGAACGTCGCGCGCATGCGCCAGCTCTCCTATGGCCTGGCCGGGCTGCTCGGCGGCGCCGCCGCGCTGCTGCTGGTGCCGCTCAGCGGCGTCACGTACGGGGCCGGACTGCCGATGACGCTGAACGGGTTCGCGGCCGCGGCCGTGGCCGACATGCGGTTCCCCGGCCGGGCGCTGCTCGCCGGGTTGGGCCTGGGCCTGAGCGAGGGCCTGATCGGGGCGTACGTCAGCCCGCTGCTCGAGGTGCCGCTGGCCTTCGGCCTGCTGCTCCTGGCGGGCGTCGTGCTGCTCAGCCGCGGAGCCCGGTTCGGGGGAGCCGTCCGGGCGTGACGCGCACGAGGCTCGTCCAGGCCGGTCTCCTGGCGCTCGCGCTGGCCAGCCCGTGGCTCGGCCTGCCCCGGGTGGACACGGGCCTCGTCACGACCGTCTGCCTCTTCGCCATCGCCGCCGCCGGGCTCAACCTGATGTTCGGATACGCCGGCATGCTCTCCCTCGGCAACGGGCTGTTCCTCGGCGCCGGCGCGTACACCGTGGCCCTCACGACCCACCGGCTGGGCTGGCCGGCCGGCCTCGGGATCCTGGCCGGCGTCGCCCTGACCGCGGCGGTCGCCGCGCTCATCGGGGTCGTCCTGGTCCGCCTGTCCGGCCACTACTTCGCGGTGGCGACGCTGGGCCTGGCGGCCGCGTTCGCCGCGCTGCCGCTGCTCTGGCCGGACGTCACCGGCGGCGCCTCGGGCCTGACGACGGCTCGCCGTCTCGACCTCGGCCCGCTCGCCGTCACCGGCGACGCGCGGTGGTACGCGCTCGTCGTCGTGGTCACGGCCGGGATGTTCCTGCTGTTCGACCGGCTGGTCGCCGGGCGCCGGGGCCGGGTGCTCCGGCTGGTGCGCCACGACGAGCTGGCCGCGGCCGTCCTGGGCGTGGCGGTGGCGCGCGTCAAGCTGCTGGCGTTCGTGGCCGGCGCCGCCTTCGCGGGCGTCGCGGGGGCGCTCCTGTTCCTGTGGCAGGGCCTGGTCGTGCCCGACGGCGCCGGTGTGGTGGCATCGGTCCAGCTCGCGGCGCTCGTCGTCGTGGGCGGCCTCGGCTACCGGCTCGGCCCGCTGGTGGGCGCGTTCGCGGTCCTCTGGCTGCAGGCGCTGCTCAACGGGCTGGGCAGCTACGAGCTGCTGGTGTACGGCGCCGTGTTCCTGGCCGTCATGTTCTTCCTGCGGCCGGGCATCGAGGGCGCGGCGGTCGAGCTCTGGTGGCGCCTGCGCCGGCGCGCGCCGGCCGCGGCCCCGAGCGCGGGGCCGGCCCCGGCGGCCGTGCGCGGCCGGTCCCTGGAGGTCCGGGGCGTGGCCCGCAGCTTCGGCGGCGTGGCCGCCGTGCGCGACGCCAGCCTGGCCGTGCCCGCGGGCTCGATCGTCGGGCTGGTCGGGCCCAACGGCGCCGGCAAGACCACGCTGCTCAACCTGGTCTCCGGCGTCGAGCGGCTCCAGGCCGGGGCGGTGCTGCTCGACGGCGCCGGCGTCGGCGGCCTCTCGGCGGCGGAGCGGACGCGCCGGGGGATCGTGCGCACGTTCCAGGTGCCCCGCCTGGTGGACGAGCTGTCGGTCGTGGAGAACGTCGCGCTGGGCCCCGAGGCGGCGCAGCCGGGCCTGCTCCGGCGCCGCCGGTCGCTCGAGGTGGCCGCGCTCGGGCGGGCCCGGGCCGCCCTGGCCGACCTGGCGCTGTCCGAGCTCGCGGACCGGCCGGCCGGCGGGCTGGGCACCGGCGAGCGGAAGTCGGTGGAGCTGGCCCGCGCGCTCGCCACCGGCGGCTCGGTGCTGCTGCTCGACGAGCCCGCCGTGGGCCTGTCGCTGGCCGAGGTGGACGGGCTGCGCCGGCGCCTGCGGGCCCTGCGCGCGCAGGGCATGGCCATCCTGGTGGTGGACCACAACCTCGACTTCGTCGAGTCGCTCGCCGACGACGTGTACGTGATGGCGAGCGGGCGGGTCGAGCGCGGGACCGCGGCCGGCCTCGCGGCGGAGCCCGCGGCGTGGCGGGCGGCGCCGCCGCTCGCCGGCGGCCCGGGCCTGACGGTCACCGACCTCAGCGCCGGCTACGGGAGCGTCACCGTCGTGCACGGCGTGTCCTTCGCCGCGGCCGGCGGCGAGGTGCTCGGCATCGCCGGCCCCAACGGCGCCGGCAAGACCACCCTGCTCAACGCGGTGGCCGGCCTGCACCGGCGCTGCTCGGGCGGTGTCGTCCTCGGCGGGACACCGCTGTCGGGCGCGTCGGCCGACCGCCGGGTGGCGCTCGGACTGGCGCTGGTCCCCGAGGGCCGGCAGGTCATCGGGTCGCTGACGGTCCGCGCCAACCTGGAGGTCACGCTGCTGGCGCGCGGCCGGCTGCGGCCGGACGCGGAGCACCGGGCCCGCCTGGCCGGGGTGTTCGAGCTGTTCCCCCGGCTGGAGGAGCTCCAGCACGCGCCGGGCCAGACGCTGTCGGGCGGCGAGCAGCAGATGCTGGCGATCGGGCGGGCCCTGATGACCGGGCCCCGCGCCCTGCTGCTGGACGAGCCCAGTCAGGGCCTGGCAGCGCCGGTCGTGGACGTCCTGATCGAGGCCCTGCGGCGACTCCGGCGCTCCGTCACGATCGTCCTGGTCGAGCAGAACCCCACCATGCTGGAGGCGCTCGCCGACCGGGTCCTGACACTACGCATGGGGAGGTTGGCGGCATGAGCGGAAGCATCCGGCGGCGCCTGGCGCTCCTGGCGCTGGCGCTGAGCGCGGCGGCATGCGGGGGAGCGGCGTCCGGCCCGGCGCCCGCGGCGACCCCCGTCAGACCGGTGTGGACGGTGGGCGCGATCAACGACCTGACCGGCGCCGGTTCGAACGGCGGCGAGGCGCAGCAGCAGGGTGTCAACTTCTTCGTCGACCAGGCGAACCGGGCGGGCGGGGTCGCCGGCCACCTGCTCCGCGTCCAGTACTGCGACACGCAGAGCACGCCGACCGGCGGCGCCGCCTGCGCCCGGCAGCTCTCGACCGTGGACTCGCACCTCGTGCTGCTCGGCGGGGCGCTGCCGTCCACGCAGGGCGCGATCCCGCAGCTGACCGGCGTGGTAGGCGTGTCGGTGCTGCCCGTGCTGTTCCCGAGGACCGGCTCCAGCATCTTCCAGGTGTCGGCGGTGGAGAGCGCCGTGGTCGCGCCGATGCTGAGCGCGATCAAGGCGGCCCGCCTGACGACCATCGGCGTGCTCTACACGACGGACTCCTCCGGCACGGCGCAGCTGACCGCCGTGACCCAGGGCGCCGCCGGCCAGGGCCTCAAGGTGGTGTCCCAGCCGATGAGCCCGGTCGCGACGGACGTGACGACCCAGCTCCTGCAGCTCAAGTCGAACGGCGCCCAGGTGCTCTTCCTGGCCAGCATCGGGGCGGCCAGCACGACCGGGGTGACGTCCTATCACACGCTCGGGCTCGACCTGCCCATCGTGCTCGGGGCCCAGGCCGTGACGAACACGTTCCTGAAGGCGCTCCCGTTCCCGGTCCCCAAGCGGCTGTACGGCATCTCGACCCTGGCGGTCGGCACGGAGAACCTGACCCCGGCCGAGCAGGCGGCGTGGAAGACGTTCCGCTCCCAGTTCCGGGCGTATGCGCACGAGCCGGTGGACAGCGAGCACGCGTCGGCGTACTACTCGGCGTGCGTCGGGGCGGCCGCCCTGCAGGGGACGAACGGCGGCGCCGCGGCCGACCTGGCCGCGTACCTGGCGGCCAACGTGGTCCCCTGCCTGGGCGCGCAGCTGCGCTTCGACCTGCCCGGGCTCAACGTCGTGGACGATCAGCCCCGGGCGCTGGCCCAGGCCGGGCCGGCGGCGGCCGACGGCTGGGGCGCGGTCAGGACGCCGCTGTGAGGAACCGGCGGGCCGCCTCCACGTAGACCTCGGCCGAGCGGACCAGGTGGTCCAGCTCGACGTGCTCGTCCACCTGGTGGGCGATCCACTTGCCGCCGGGCCCGTACGTGACGATGGGGACGCGCGCGTCGCGCCACAGGATGGTGCCGTCCGTCGCCCCGGGCACGCCGCCGAGCGGCGGCGGGGCGCCGTGCACGTGCGTGTGGGCCTCGACCATCGCCCGCACCACCGGGTGGTCCGCCGGCGTCTCGGTGGCGGGCCGGTCGTCCACCACGATGAGGCGCATGCCCGTCGAACAGAGGACGCGCAGGCGCGCGAGCAGCGGGCCGTGCTCGAGCGCGGGGACCGTGCGCACGTCCAGGCCGAGCCGGGCCCGGCCCGGGATCACGTTGAGCTGGTCGAGGCTGCCCGCCTCCACCACCGTCGGGGTCACGTAGGGCAGGCCGAGCAGCGGGTGCTCGCCGGCCTCCGCCTGGAGCGCCCCCTCCAGCTCGCGGCAGCGGGCGACCAGGGCGGCCAGCGGCGGGATCGGGTTGACACCCTGGTGCGGCATCGCGCCGTGGGCCATGCGCCCGTGGACCTCGACCAGCGCTCGGATCGCGCCCTTCTGGGCGACGCACACCTCGCCGCCCTCCGGCTCGCACACGATGGCGGCCGCGACCCCGGCCGCGTGCCCGCGGCGGACGAAGTCCTTCGCGCCCAGCATCAGGCCCTCCTCGTCGGCCAGCGCCGCCAGGAGCAGCCGGCCGGGAAAGGGCCCCGCGGCCGCCAGCGCGGCGGCGGCGTACAGCATCGCCGCCACGCCCGCCTTCATGTCGGCGGCGCCGCGGCCGTACAGGCGGCCGTCCACGATCTCGCCGCCGAACGGGTCGTACGACCACTCGGCGGGGTCGCCCTCCGTGACGACGTCGGTGTGGCCCTCGAGCAGGAGGGTGGGGCCGGGCAGTCCGCCCTCGACCGTCGCGATGACGTTGGGCCGGCCGGGTGCGGCCTCCTCGACCAGCGGCCGCCAGCCGAAGTCGCGCATGCGGTCGGCGACGAGCGCGGCGGCGGCGGCCTCCGTCTGCCCGGTCTCGGGGCGGTGGACCGAGGGGACCCGGACCAGGGCGCGGGCGAACGCGATCAGGCCGTCGGCGTCCACGGGCGGAGTCGGCACCGGGGCCTACACCGTGACGATGGTCACGTCATGGAGTCCCACGAGCTCGGCGATGTCGTCGGGATCCGAGGTGGCCACGGTGACCTCGTGGTACCTCAGGGCCTCCGCCACCACGAGTGCGCCGATCGCATCGTGCGAGCGGGCGCTGTCGAGCAGCCGGCCCGCCCGGCGAGCGCGCTCCCCGTCGTGGAT
>VBJR01000111.1:0-13147 GCA_005880175.1 Chloroflexota bacterium | reverse complement strand
GCCGGCACCAGCACGTCGGCGCGCGATCGCTGCGCGCGATCGAGGAGCTCCCACACCTTCGGCGAGCGCCTGCTCAGGGCGATCAGCGCGCCGGTGTCCAGGACCAGCACGCTGCTCACAGCGGCACCACCCCTGCCAGGTCGGAGCGACCCCGCGGGTCCCTGCCCAGGATGACGAGCTGGACCTTCCAGCCCGCGCTCAGCCGCTCGGTCAGGTACTCGCCCAGCGCGGCGAAGACCTCCGCGACGGGCTTCCGCTCGTCCGCGAGCACGACGTACCCGACCGGGAGCCGCGTCGGGCCTCGCGCGATCACGGCCTCCTCGACCAGCGGGTGCTCGTTGAGCAGCTCGGTCCCGCGGACCAGGACCTCCTCCGTCGCCGCCGCTCCGGCGGCGGCCTTCTCCATCGCCCCGTCGAACTCGCGCCGCACCTGCTCCGCCGCCTCGCGGTCGAGCGGCGGGAACTCGTGCCGGAACTCGTCGAGCACCCGGCGCAGGTGCCGGTTGCGCAGGCGCGCCTCCAGCGCGTCGTTCACGTACGCGGACAGGTTGCCGCCGGCCTCGGCCCGCGCCTCAGCCACGACGTCCGCCTCCAGGCTCAGCGAGACCTTCTCGACCGGCATGCCGGCATCCTACCGCGGTAGGAAGAGCTTCGTCCATGGCCACCATCCTGGACGGTCGAGACAGACAAAAAACGGACAATGCATCAGTGGCCATCACCGACGTTCCCGGCATCCGCGTCGGCCACTGGACCGACGCCGAAGCGCGGACCGGCTGCACCGTCGTCCTGCTGCCGGACGAGGGCGCCGTCGCGAGCGTGGACGTGCGCGGGCCCGCCCCCGGCACGCGCGAGACCGACCTGCTCCAGCTGGGCCGGCTGGTCGAGCGCGTGCACGCCATCTGCCTCTGCGGCGGCTCGGCCTTCGGCCTGGGCGCGGCCGACGGCGTGATGCGCTTCCTGCGCGAGCGCGGCGTCGGCCTGCCGGTCGGGCCCGCGCGCGTGCCGCTGGTCCCGGCCGCCGTCCTGTTCGACCTGGGCACGGGCGCCGTCGCCTGGCCGGGCCCGGAAGAGGGCTACGCCGCCTGCCTGGCAGCGACCGAGGGGCCGCCGGCCGAGGGCCGCGTGGGCGCCGGGACCGGCGCCACCGTCGGCAAGCTGCTCGGCCCCGACCGCGCCCACCCGGGCGGCGTCGGCACGGCCTCGGTGCGGCTGCCGTCGGGCGCGGTCGTCGCGGCCCTGGCGGTGGCGAACGCGGTGGGCGACGTGCACGGGCGGGACGGCCGTCTGCTGGCCGGCGTCGATGGCTGGCGCACGCTGCTGGACACCGGCCAGGTGCGGCCGCCGCCGGCCGGGGCCAACACCACCATCGCCGTCGTCGCCACCGACGCGCGGCTGGACAAGGCGGGCTGCCGCCGGCTGGCCGAGGCCGGCCAGGACGGCCTCGCCCTGGCCGTGCGGCCGGCGCACACGCTGTACGACGGGGACGCGGTCTTCGCGGTCAGCGCCGGCGAGGCGGAGGCCGACCCGATCAGCCTCGGCACGGCGGCCGCCGAGGCGATGTGGCGGGCCATCGAGCGGGCCGTGACGATTGCCTGACGACGACCGGACGGCCGGGTTCCTCCGGATGATCGACGAGCTGCACGCCCGCTATCTGGTCGGAGTGGAGGGCGCGCGCCAGGTCTGGCTGATCCGCCACGCCGACGCCTACCGGGACCTGGCGGCGCTGGCCGAGGGCCCGCTCGACCCGCCGCTGTCCGAGCGCGGCCGGGAGCAGGCGGCGCGCCTGACGGCCCGGCTGGCGCCGGTGCCGCTGCACGCGGTCTGGAGCAGCGACCTGCGCCGGGCGGCGGAGACGGCGCAGGCCGTCGCCGGGGCCCACGACCTGGCGGTCGTCAGCGACGCCCGGCTCAGGGAGGTGCGCACGTACTGGGACGAGGGCCGCGAGGCCGTGCCGGTGACGCCGGGCGAGTACCCGTTCCCGGAGCCGGAGGCCGAGGTCGTCGCCCGGATGCGCGCGGCGGTGGCCGACGTCGTGGCGGGCCTGGCGAACGTCGAGGCAGCGCTGCCGAGGGCGGCGGTGGTCACCCACAACGGCGCCATCGCGATGTACCTGTCCAGCCTGCTGGGCCTGCGCTGGGGCCAGCTGCGCGTGCTGCCCCAGTTCACGAGCGTCTCGGTGGTGGCGTTCAAGGGCGACCAGGCGGTCGTCCAGTCCATCGCGGACGCCACCCACCTGGCCTAGCCGAGCAGACCCAGCAGCAGCCGCTCCATCACTCGCGCCGCCTCGTCCGCGGGCAGCCCGGTACCGGTCCGGAGGTGCTCCCACGTGGTCCAGCCGGCGGCGACATCGAGCCCGTGGAGGAGGCCGTCGCGGTCGCCGGCCCGGTCGAGCTCGGGGGCGAACGCGGCCGCCAGCGCTTCGCGGTGGCGGGCCCGGCCCGCCGCCTGCCGGGCCGCGATCCCGGGCGAGAACGGGGCCTGGAGCGCGGCCGCCCGGGCCATGGGGCTGACGGCCTCCATCCAGATGACGCGGTGGGCGACGTATGCCGCCACGCGCGGGCCCAGCTCCTCGGGCAGGTCGGGCAGCGGCTCCAGGTGGGCGAAGCGCTGCCGGTGCCGCTCGCCGGCCACCCGGAACAGCGTCTCCAGGTCGTCGAAGTGCTGGTAGACCGAGCGCAGGGAGACGCCCGCGCGGCGGGCCACGTCGGCGGCCGGGGGCCGCAGGTCGCCCTCGTCGATCAGGTCGAGCAGCGCGTCGACGACGCGGTTCCTCGTTCGCAGCGCGCGGGCGGAGCGGCCGTCCAGAGCGGTGTCCGAAAGTTCTTGCATGGCGAGTGCAAGAAACCCTACCATCGCGGCATGCGGTTTGGGATCTTCTACGAGCACCAGCTGCCGCGGCCGTGGCAGGCCGAGTCGGAGCACGGCTCGGCTACGACTACGTCTGGGAGGTGGAGCACCACTTCCTGGAGGAGTACAGCCACTCGTCCGCGCCGGAGGTCTTCCTGGCCGCCGCGAGCCAGCGCACGAAGCAGATCCGGATCGGCCACGGGATCGTGCTGCTGCCCACGAACTTCAACCACACGGCCCGCGTGGCGGAGCGCATCGCCACGCTGGACCTGGTCTCCGACGGCCGCGTCGATTTCGGGACCGGCGAGTCGTCGTCGGAGATCGAGCTGGGCGGGTTCGGCATCCCGCGCGAGACCAAGCGGGAGCAGTGGGAGGAGACGCTGGACGCCGTCACCCGGATGTTCGTGGAGACGCCGTTCGCCGGCTACGACGGCCGGTACCTGCGGATGCCGGCGCGGAACGTGATCCCCAAGCCGATGCAGAAGCCGCACCCGCCGCTGTGGGTGGCGTGCAGCCGCCGGGAGACGATCCACCTCGCCGCGAGCAAGGGGATCGGGGCGCTCTCGTTCGCGTTCATCGAGCCGGCCGCCGCACGGGAATGGGTGGAGGACTACTACGAGACGATCTGCTCGGACGAGTGCGTGCCGGCCGGCTTCGCGGTCAACCCGCAGGTGGCGGTGGTCACGCCGTTCATGTGCCACGAGGACGAGGGCACGGCGATCGAGCGCGGGCTGGACGGCGGCCACTTCTTCGGCTACTCGCTCGGCCACTACTACGTCTACGGGCAGCACGTCCCGGGGCGGACCAACGTGTGGGAGGAGTTCGAGCAGCGGCGGGCCGATTTCGGCTTCGACCGCCGGATCGCGGCCCGCGAGGGCGAGGCGCTGGCCGCCCGCCTGATGGAGGAGCGGCTGGGCGCCCTGCGTGGGTCCATCGGCACGCCGGACCAGATCCGGGAGTTCCTGCGCGGCTACGAGGCGGCCGGGGTGGACCAGGTCATCTTCGTCAGCCAGGCGGGGCGGAACCGGCACGAGCACATCTGCGAGTCGCTGGAGCTGTTCGGCCGCGAGGTCCTGCCGGAGTTCAAGGAGCGGCACGAGGCCGGCGAGCGCGAGAAGCTGGCCCGCCTGGGCCCGGCGATCGAGGCGGCGCTGGCGCGCCGGGAGCCGGCGCGCGAGGCGACGCCGGAGGTGGTGGCGGCCGCCGCGGCTCCGTAGGGGAGCCGGGCGCGCCCGAGCCTCCCGGCTCGGGTCCGGAGGCGAGGTGGGCGTGGGAGCTCAGCAAGCACCACTCGTGGCCCAGGTCGCCCGCGTTGCCGCGAGTCAGCGTTGCCTCGCGGCGCTGATGACCACGCTCACCCGCAGCAAGCCCCACAATCGGCACGGTTACGGTCCAGAAGCGACGCGGCTCCCGCCCCCGAGCCCCGAAACCCACGCCCCCACCCGCCCAGGGGGGCGGGCCCACAGTACGGCCAGAGCAGCAGGCGGGTCAATCCAACCTGTTCAGGGCCAAGGACGGGTTAGACCGCCGCCCGGCCGGCCCGCCGCACACCCCGGCGTTTCGCTCGCCAACAACAGGGTAATGTTGTAATCATGGCAACACCTGAGCGCGACGAGATCGCTGGTTGGTTCGCCGGAAGGCTCCCGGACGGCTGGTTCACCGGAGCACCGTCGGTGACGATCGACGAGGGACAGATCGTGGTGGTGGGGACGCTCACCGAGCCGACGCTGCCGGCGGACGCCTCCGCCCAGCTCAAGGCCGGCGCCGAGGCGGGCCGCATCAGCCGCTTCCGCGAGAGCACCCGCCCGTACCGGGTCCACATCGCCCGCGAGGCCGAGCACCGCTTCGAGCTGAACGTCACCTGGGGCGCGACCTGCGGCGGCACGACCGAGAAGTTCACCCCCGGCGGCTCCGGCCGGCGCCAGGAGGGCGACGGCGACGAGGCCAAGAAGGTCCGCATCGCCCCATCGAGCAGCTCTTCGCGGGCCCGGTGGCACCGCTGCCGGACGATGAGGAGGCGCTCGACGCCTACTCCCGGACGGTCAGCGGGGTGGCGGAGCGCCTGCTGCCGTCGGTGGCCAGCCTCCGGGTGGGCCGCGCCGACGGCCGCCGTCCCGAGGGCGCCGGCTCCGGGGTGGCGCTGACCGCCGACGGGCTGCTGGTGACCTCGGCCCACGTGGTCGAGCGCGCGACCCGGGGCGTCGCCGCGTTCGCGGACGGCGGCCAGTACGACATCGAGGTGATCGGGCTCGACCCGCTCTCCGACCTGGCCATCCTGCGCGCCCGCACGGCCGGCCTCACGCCCGTGGTGGTCGGCGACGCCGACCGGCTCCGGGTCGGCCAGCTGGTGGTCGCGGTCGGCAACCCCCTCGGCTACTCCGGCTCGGTGACGACCGGCGTCGTCAGCGGCCTCGGCCGCTCCCTCCCGACGCGCTGGGGCGACGGCCGGCGCATCGTGGACAACGTCATCCAGACCGACGCCGCGCTCAACCCGGGCAACTCGGGCGGGGCGCTGGCGGACAGCCAGGCGCGTCTGGTCGGCATCAACACGGCGGTCGCGGGCGTGGGGCTGGGCCTGGCGGTCCCGCTCAACGCCGTCACCCGCCGCATCCTCACCGCCCTGCACCGGGACGGCCGCGTCCGTCGCGGCTACCTCGGCATCGCGGGCGGCACCCAGCCGCTGCCGGCCGCCGCCGCCGCCCGCCTGGGCCGGCGGGGCGGGATCGGCGTGATGGAGGTCGTGGAGGGCAGCCCGGCCGCGACGGCCGGCCTGCGCGCGGGCGACCTGATCGTCGGCGTCGGCGGGGAGCCGGTCAGCAAGGCCGGCGACCTGCAGGGCTACATGGTCGGCACGGCGATCGGCCGGCCGCTCGAGGTGGAGATCCTGCGCGACAGCAAGCTCGTCCGCCTCACCGCGGTGCCGGTCGAGCTGAGCTAGAGCTGAATCCTCGTCCAGGGGGCCGCCGGGTCGTGCCGGGCCCGGCGGCCATCCACCCCGCTTCCGCCACACTGGACGTCGTGACGGACGTGCGCGAGCGGCTGCTGAAGGCGTGGCGCGGCGAGATCGAGGCCCGCTACGTCTACGACGTGCTCGCCCGGCGCGAGGGCGACACGCGGCGCGCCGAGATCCTGCGCCGCATCGCCGAGGCGGAGGCCGTGCACCGGCAGCGGCTGGAGGGCCGGATGACCGCGCTCGGCATCCCGATCCCGGACGAGCGCTCGGTGCGCATCTCGCCCTGGCTGCGGCTGCAGGCCCGGCTGGCGCCGGTCGAGCGCCTGCTCCGGGCTCGGGAGGCGGCCGAGGACGACGAGGTGCTGGGCGTGTACGGCACCCCGACCGGCGATACCGAGACGGACGAGCTGCTGCGCTCGATCCGGAAGGACGAGCGCTCGCACTCCCGCGCGATCAACGACATGGCCAAGACGCCGAGCAGCGGGGACGTGGCCGACGCCGAGCTGTCCACCGACAGCAGGCTCCAGCGCATCCTCAGCCGCGAGCGCTGGCACCGGAGCGGCGGCAGCTGGGTCTCCGACGCGATCTACGGCGCCAACGACGGTCTGGCCGCCGTGTTCGGCATCGTCGCCGGGGTGTCGGGCGCGACCGGCGCCTCCAGCTTCGTGCTGACGGCCGGCCTCTCCGGCGCGATCGCGTCCGCGCTGTCGATGGGCGTCGGCGCGTGGCTGGCGGCCCGCTCGCAGAGCGAGATCGCCGAGGCCAACCTGGAGATGGAGCGCCGCGAGCTGGAGGAGCACCCGGCCGAGGAGAAGGAGGAGCTGTCGCTCTTCTACCAGCTCAAGGGCCTGACGCCGCAGGAGGCCGACGAGCTGGTCGAGAAGCTGGCGCGGAACCCCGAGTCGATGCTGCGGATGCTCGCGGCCGAGGAGCTGGGCGGCGTCGAGCAGGGGGGCAACCCGTGGACGTCCGCGCTGGCCGGGTTCGTCAGCACCGGCGTGGGCGCGATGGTGCCCGTGATCCCGTTCTTCTTCCTGCACGGCTTCACCGCGGTGGTCTGGGCGTTCGCCATCTCCCTCGTCGCGCACTTCGCGGTGGGCGCGGCGAAGTCGCTGTTCACCCTGCGCGCGTGGTGGAGCTCGGGCCTGGAGATGACGGTGGCCGGCGTCCTCGTCGGCGGCGTCACGTACGCGCTCGGAATTGTCTTCGAGGTCACGACCTGAGTTAAGGTTTCGGGAAGTGCGCGGGTGGGTTGCGCCGGTCGGCGCGGCAGTCCTGTCATGGGGGGTAGTGGGCGCAGCGGTCGGCTGCAGCCTTCAGCCCAGCCCGAGTGAGCTCTGGGGACGGCCCCTGCAGTCGAGCGCCCGCAACGCGCACGCGACGATCACCGCCACCAGCGGCGCCAGTGGCACGGCGCTCCAGGGCGACGGCGTCGTCGTCTTCAAGCCCCGCACCGCGATGTCCTTCCGCCTCCGCACCCGGCCCGGCGCGTCGCCGGGCGAGCTGGACGTGCTGGAGGTGAACGGGGTCACGTACCAGCGCGGGGCGGCCGACCAGAAGTGGCAGCACAGCTCGGCGCCGGCGCCCGACCCGACGTGGACCGGGGGGACGAACCCGCGCCTGCTCGGCGAGGACACGGTGGGCGGCGACCGGGCCTGGCACCTCCAGGCGACGCGGGGGGCCGCCCACGTGGAGATGTGGGTGCGCCAGCGCGACGGCTACCCGCTGCAGGTCCTGACGAGCAACGGCACCGGCACCGTGTTCCGGTTCATCTACGACCAGTTCAACACCGCCAGCGGCGTGGCGGCCCCGCGGACGCCCGACATCAAGCCGCCGGCGCGTGCGCTCAGCGGCCGGGTGGGCGGGGCCCTGTCGCTGAGCACGGCCCGGATCTCGGTCATCTCGTGCGACGACAACGCCACCCCCGACGACCAGACGATCGTGCCCCGGCCCGGGAACCGGTTCGTGGTGGTGGAGGTGGCGGTCCAGAACACGGGCAGCGGCGACCTCAGCACGTTCTTCGACTGGCTGCTGACGGACTCCGCGCGGGACACCTGGAGCCAGGCGTTGTCCGTGCGCGAGCCGTCGTTCCTGGGCGGCGAGCTGGCGCCGGGCGAGACCGCCCAGGGCTACCTGACGTACGAGGTGACGACCTCGGCCTCGCAGCTCGTGCTGACCGTCAAGCTCGACGACGACACGGCCTCCTTCGCCCTGACCTGATCGCGCATAGAATCGACGGGTGGGCAGGTTCGCCATCACCTACCCGGCCCAGCGCCTCGTGCAGTGGCCCGCCGTCTTCTGTCCTCCCCGAGCGCGATAGCGCCTGCCCGGCCCGTGCGGCCGGCACGACATCGGACGCAGATCCATCACACGCGCAGGGAGTGGCTGAAAGAAAGTGGCAACCCTTCTCCGACCCGATCCGACCTTCTACCCGTCGCCGCGGCTGGCCGGCGAGGCGCCGGTCGAGACGCTGGCCTACATGGTCACGTTCGACCCCACCGCGCAGACGCCCGACGCGCTGCTCACCATCGACGTCGACCCCGCGTGCAGCTCGGCGCTGTGCCCGTACGCGCCGCACCCGCACATCGAGCGCCGCTACCTGCTCGTGCCGGGGCTCCGCTCCAGTCGCATCTACGTCATCGACACGAAGCCGGATCCGCGCAGCCCGAAGATCGTGAAGACGATCGAGCCCGAGGAGATCGCCCGCCGGGCGGGTTACAGCCGGCCGCACACGATCCACTGCGGTCCCGACGGCGTCTACGTCAGCGCACTGGGCGCGCCGGACGGCGACGGGCCGGGCGGCATCTTCATCCTCGACCACGACACGTTCACGGTGAAGGGCCGGTTCGAGCTGGACCGCGGCCCGCAGTTCCTCGCCTACGACTTCTGGTGGCACCTGGGCTATGACGTCGCCATCACCAGCGAGTGGGGCACGCCGAAGATGGTCGAGGATGGGGTCAACGGCGAGATCCTGCTGGCGGGCGGCTACGGCCACCACCTGCACGTGTGGGACCTGCCGAAGCGCCGCCACAAGCAGGCGATCGACCTCGGCGCCGAGCAGCAGATGGTGCTGGAGCTGCGGCCGGCCCACGACCCGACGAAGGCGTACGGGTTCGTCGGCGTGGTGACGAGCCTGAAGGACCTCAGCGCGTCCGTGTGGGTGTGGCACCAGCACGGTTCGGGCTGGGACGTGCACAAGGTCATCGAGATCCCGGCCGAGCCGGCCGAGAAGGAGCTGCTGCCGCCGATCCTCCAGCCGTTCGGGGCGGTGCCGCCGCTGGTGACCGACATCAACCTGTCGCTGGACGACCGCTGGCTGTACGTCTCCTGCTGGGGCACCGGCGAGCTGAAGCGATACGACGTGAGCGACCCGTTCGCCCCGCGCGAGACGGGCTCGGTGCGGATGGGCGGCATCGTCGGGCGTACGGCTGTGAACGGCTCCGGGCCGCTGAACGGCGGGCCGCAGATGGTCGAGCTCAGCCGCGACGGGCGCCGGGTCTACCTGACCAACTCGCTCTACGCCTCGTGGGACGCGCAGTTCTACCCGGAGGGCGTCAACAGCTGGCTGGTCAAGCTGGACGCGGACGAGAGCGGCGGCCTGCACACCGACCCGGAGTTCTTCCTGACCACGGAGCAGCGGAGCCACCAGGTCCACCTGCAGGGCGGCGACGCCTCGTCCGACTCCTACTGCTACCCGTGAGATGGGCAAGAGGGGGCAGGCCCCCTCTTCCGGAACACCCCCGCTCGTCCGGGACGTTGGGGGCGCCTTCGGCGCATCGCTCCGCGCCTGAGGGCAGGGCCTGGGCGATCGCGGGAAGACGGACTCACACACTCGGGCCAAGCCCTTGCTTGCGGCTGCCCCGAACTCGTGGTCTGAGACGTGCAAGAGGGGGCAGGCCCCCTCTTCCGGAACACCCCCGCTCGTCCGGGACGTTGGGGGCGCCTTCGGCGTGAGCTGGGCCGCGGTCTGGCCGTGGGCGGCCCTGGCCCTGCTGGGCGTGTACCACGGGGTCAACCCCGGCATGGGCTGGCTGTTCGCGGTCGGCCGCGGTCTCCAGGAACAGCGCCGGAGCGCCGTGTTCGGCGCCCTCCTGCCCATCGCGCTGGGGCACGAGCTGTCGATCGTCCTGGTCGTGGTGGCGGTGGTGCTGACGCAGGCGTTCGTGCCGCCGCACACGGTCCGGCTGGTGGCCGCGCTGGCGCTGGTGACCGTCGGCCTCTACACCCTGGTCCGTCCGCGCGCCCACCCGCGCGGGTTCGGCATGCGCGTCGGCGCGCTGGGCCTGGCCGCGTGGTCGTTCCTGATGTCGTCGGCGCACGGCGCCGGGCTGATGGTCGCGCCGGTGCTGCTCGGCCTGCCGGTGAGCGACCAGTACGGCGACCTGCGCCAGCTCGGGGTCACCGCCGCGCTGGCGGCCAGCGTGCACGTCGTCGCGATGGTGACCGTGATGGCCATCGTCGCGGTCGTCGTGTACGAGAAGCTGGGCCTGGGCCTGCTGCGCCGGAGTTGGTTCAACCTCGACCTGGCCTGGAGCGCGGTGCTTCTGGTGGCCGGGGCGGTGACGCTCTTCAGCGTCTGACCCCGGCCCCGACCGCCTGGCGCACCCGGTCCAGCGTCGCCCGGGCCACGCGGCGCGCCCTCGCCGCGCCGTCCGCGAGGACCGCGTGGAGCCCGGGCTCGTCCGCCCGCAGTGGCCTCGGCGTAGCCGATGCCGCCCTCGCGGTAGCGCCGGGCCATCGCCTCCCGCTCGGCCGCGGGCGCGAACTGCCGGTACAGGCCGAGCACCAGGCACGCGTCCGGGTCCTTGGGCTCGGCCGGCGCCCGTGAGTCGGTCCGGATCCGCGCCACCAGGCGCCGCCGCTGCTCCTCGCCGGCGAACAGCGGGATCGTGTTGCCGTAGCTCTTGCTCATCTTCCGGCCGTCGAGCCCGGGCACGACCTCCACGGCCGGGTCCACGTCGGCCCGCGGCCGGCGCAGCGTGGCGCCGAACGCGGCGTTGAAGGCATCCGCCACGTCGCGCGCGATCTCGACGTGCTGGACCTGGTCGCGGCCGACCGGCACCACGTCGCCTTCCACCTGGAGGATGTCGGCCGCCATGAGGACCGGGTACGTGAAGAGGCCCATGTTCACGCCGTCGTCGGCCGGCCGGCCGGCCACCTCGTTCGCCGCCGTCGCCGCCTTGTACGCGTGGGCCCGGTTCAGGGCGCCCTTCGGCGTGACCGCGGCGAGGATGGTCGCCAGCTCGAACGTCTCGGGCACGTCCGACTGGCGGTACAGCGTGGTCCGCTCGGGGTCGAGGCCGAGGGCGAGGAGGCTGGCCGCGACGTCGAGCGTCAGGTCGCGCAGCCGCGCGGCGTCACGCAGCGTGTTGAGGGCGTGGTAGTCGGCGATGAAGTAGAAGGAGCGGTCGCAGCGGGCAGCGAGCGCGAGGGCGGGACGGATCATCCCGAGGTAGTTGCCGAGGTGGAGGGTCCCGGTGGGCTTGACGCCGGTGACGGCGGTGGACATGGCGGTGCTCCTGGTGGGGGCGGACGGGGCGTGCGTGGTCTGGCGGCTAGTGCCGCCGGCGCCAGGACCAGGAGACGGACGGGCGTGCGAGCCCGGGAGCCATGCGCAGCAGGATAGCAGCGATCGCAACATAACTTGCGCCTTGCTGAATCCAAGGATTACGCTTATGGTGCTGCGGGGGTGAAACCCCACTTGTCAACGACGAGCGACAGGGCAGGGGCGCCCAGCTCCGCAAGGGGCTGGGCGCACGCTCATCCCATGTACGGGTAGCGGTAGTCCTTCGGAGGCGCGAACGTCTCCTTGACCACGCGGGGCGAGACCCAGCGGGTCAGGTTCCAGAGCGAGCCCGCCTTGTCGTTCGTCCCCGAGGCCCGGGCGCCGCCGAACGGCTGCTGCCCGACCACCGCGCCGGTCGGCTTGTCGTTGACGTAGAAGTTGCCGGCGGCGTACCGGAGCCGTTCGTGGGCCGCCTCGATCGCCTGGCGGTCGTCCGCGAACACGGCGCCGGTCAGCGCGTACGGGACGGAGCGGTCCACCAGGTCGAGCGTCGCCTCGTACTCGGCGTCCGGGTACACCATGACGGTGAGCACCGGGCCGAACAGCTCCTCCCGGAGCAGCCGCGAGCCCGGGTCCTCGGCGACCACGACCGTCGGCCGGACGAACCAGCCCTCGCTGGCGTCGGTGTCGCCGCCGACCAGGACGGTGTGGCCGGGCCGCGAGCGCGCCTCGGCGATCGCCTCGGCCTGGCGGTCGAACGAGCGCTGGTTGATGACCGCGCCCATGAAGTTGCGGAAGTCGGCCACGTCGCCCATCGGGATCGCGGCCACCTCGTCCGCCAGCCGCTCGCGGACGCCCGGCCACAGGCTCTCGGGCACGAACGCGCGGGAGGCCGCCGAGCACTTCTGGCCCTGGAACTCGAACGCGCCGCGGACCAGCGCGGTGACGAGCGCGTCCGCGTCGGCCGACGGGTGGGCGACCACGAAGTCCTTGCCCCCGGTCTCGCCGACCAGTCGGGGATAGTTGCGGTACGAGCCGATGTTCTCGCCGACCTGGCTCCAGATGCCGCGGAACACGGCGGTCGAGCCGGTGAAGTGGACGCCGGCCAGGTCGGGGCTGGCCAGCGCGGCCGGCACCAGCTCGGGCCCGGGCCCGTGGACGAGGTTGACGACGCCGTCGGGCAGGCCGGCCGCCTGCAGCAGGCGCATCAGGAAGTGCGCGGAGAAGGCGGCCGACTCGGACGGCTTCCAGACGATCGCGCAGCCCATCAGCGCGGCGCTGGCGGGCAGGTTGCCGGCGATGGACGTGAAGTTGAACGGCGTCACGGCGAGCACGAAGCCCTCCAGGGGCCGGTACTCCATGCGGTTCCAGGCGCCGGCGCCGGACTCGGGCTGCTCCTCGTAGATGCGAGTCGCGTAGGCGACGTTGAAGCGCAGGAAGTCGATCAGCTCGCACGCGGCGTCGATCTCGGCCTGGTACGAGGTCTTGGACTGGCCGAGCATGGTGGCGGCGTTCAGCGTGTCCCGCCAGGGACCGGCGAGGAGGTCGGCGGCGCGCAGGAACACGGCGGCGCGCTCGGTCCAGGGCAGGCGCGACCAGTCGGGCCACGCGGCCCGAGCGGCCCGGATCGCCTGCTCCAGCTCCGGCTGGCCCGCCCAGTGGACGGTGCCGAGCGCGTGCTGCGTGCGGTGAGGCATGACGGCCGGCACCGTGCGGCCGTTGCGGACGTCGCGGCCGCCGATGACCAGCGGCATGTCGATCGGGTCCGCGGCCAGCTCGGCCAGCCGCGCCTGGAGGGCCGACCGCTCGGCGCTGCCGGGCGCGTAGGAGCGGACGGGCTC
>VBJR01000418.1 GCA_005880175.1 Chloroflexota bacterium | reverse complement strand
CGATGGGGCCGCCGCAGTAGCGGCAGCGCCCGCGCAGGAGGAGCCAGCTCACGACCGGAACCAGGTCCCAGGGCGCCAGCTCGTGCCCGCAGTGGGCGCACGACGACCGACCCCAGACCACGGAACGACGATACGGCTGGCCGGCGCCGAGGCGTCCGGCCAGCACGTTCGTGAGGCTGCCGGCGTAGAGGCCCGCGAGGACCAGGATGGCGATCGCCACCCGGTCACCGCCCCTGTGGCGGCGCTACCTACCGGCCGAGAGCGCCCAGGAGATCGCCCCGAGCACGGCCGCGGTCGCGGCCGAGGCCAGCACCACCTCGATGAGCGTGAAGCCACGCTGCCAGTTCTTCCGCCCCATTCCTCGCCTCCAGCTGATCCCGATCCCATTCCCTGCCAGGGAGCCGCCCGGGGGCCGCCCGGGGGCGTGACCAGTGTAGACGCCCCCGTCTGCGCGGGTCATGGGCCCCCCGCTGAGCTGACCTGATCCGCTGGCTGGGGCGGGAGGATTCGAACCTCCGATATCGGATCCAAAGTCCGCTGCCTTACCCCTTGGCTACGCCCCAATCCTCGCCGGCCGCCGGCTCAAGGGTACTGCCGGGCCGCCGGCCTCCCCGCCCGGTGCCGATTCTGGTTTGCTCTACCGCATGAACCCGCCCGCGACGCATCTCGACCTGCTCGAACGGCCGCTCTTCGCGCACTTCGCCACCGTGACGTCCGACGGGGCACCCCTCGTGAACCCGATGTGGTTCCTGTGGGACGGCGAGGGCGGCGTGATCAAGCTGACGCACACGAACGTCCGGCACAACTACCGCTACCTGCTGCGGGAGCCGCGCGTGGCCTTCTCGATCACCGATCCGGGCAACGAGTACCGGTACCTGCAGATCCGCGGCGTGGTCGAGTCGATCGAGCCCGACCCCACCGGGGCGTTCTTCCAGGTGCTCCAGCAGCGGTACCGCGGCATCACCACCGAGGTGGCGGACCGCGACGTCCGGGTGCTGGTCACGGTGCGGGCGACGGGCTTCAAGGCGCGCTGACTAACCGTCCAGCACGCCTTAACAGGTTGGGTTGGCGCTGGTCAGGGCCACGTCTAGTGTGGCCTGACCATGCACCACACCTCCCGCTCCCTCCTCGCCCTCGTCGTCCTGCTCCTGGTGGCCGGCTGCGGCACGCCGGCGGCCGCCGCCGGGCCGGCCCCGGCCCAGCCGCTGGCGGCCGTCGCGCCCGGCGCCCTGCGGCTCTGGCAGGACGCGGCCATCTTCACCCCGGTTCGCCAGCTGATCGACGGCGCCGGGCCCGGCGACCCGGTCTGGGTGGAGATGTACGAGTTCGGCCGGGACGACCTGGCCACCGCGCTCCGCCAGGCGCGGGACCGCGGCGCGGACGTCCGGCTGATCGTGGACCGCACCGTCCCCCAGAGCGCCGCCACGGCTGACCGCCTGCTCGCCGCCGGCCTGGCCGTGCGCGCGTACCCGGTGGACGACCGCCGGCACCAGATCGACCACGTCAAGCTGCTGCTCGCCCGCTCCCGCGCCCTGGTCGGGGGCATGAACTGGGGGACGGCCAGCTACCGGAACCACGACTACGCGTACGAGACCGACGCCCCGGCCGTGTTGGACCGCCTGCGCGCGATCTACCGGCAGGACTGGTCGCTGGCCGGCGGGCAGCCGGCACCGCTCGCGGCGGCGGCGGGCTCCGTCGCCCAGACCACGCCCGGCGAGGAGATCCGGGCCGGCATCATGGCGTCGCTGGCGAGCGCCACGCGTTCGGTGGACGCCGAGGTGTTCGTGCTGACCGATCCGGACGTCATCGCCGGGCTGGCGGCCGCCAGGCGCCGGGGCGTGCGCGTCCGCATGCTGCTCGACCCCGGGCAGGACGTCAACCGCCCCTCCTACGAGCTGCTGGAGGAGGCGGGCGTCGACGTCCGCTGGTACCCGGTGCCGCGGGGCACCCTGCTCCACGCGAAGACAGCGCTGTTCGACGGACGCAGGCTGCTCGTCGGCTCAGCGAACTGGAGCCGGAGCGGCCTGTCCGTCAACCACGAACTGGATCTGCTGTTCCAAGAGCGACGCCCTACCGATGTCGAGGATCGGCTAGGCGTGCGCGCGCCGCTGCCAACGCGTCTTCTTCAGCATCTTCCGATGCTTGTGCTTCCGCATCTTCTTGCGGCGCTTCTTGATGACCGAACCCAAGCGAACTCCTGTACGTGCTCGATTTACTGGCGGGAAACTGCCCGACCCCCGAGAGCCGCGCGCAATGATAGCGCAGCGCGGCCCGCGGCGGTGTGGGGCACCTGCCTGCCCACCCATACAATCGGCTTGCGATGCACTTCACGGACGCGCACGAGGAGCTCCGCCTGCACATCCGCCGCTTCCTGGAGCGGGAGGTCGTGCCCCACCTCGAGGAGTGGGAGGAGACCACGTTCCCCGACTCGATCATGAAGCGGTTCGGCGAGCTCGGCTTCCTCGGCCTCCGCTACCCGCCGGAGTACGGCGGCCAGGGCGGCGACTACTTCTCCGCGGTCGTCCTCTCGGAGGAGATGGCGCGCGCCCACTGCGGCGGCCTCGGGATGGCGGTCGCGGTCCAGGCCGAGATGGCCACGCCGCCCGTCTCCCGGTTCGGCACCGAGGAGCAGAAGCGCCGGTTCCTGGCGCCGGCGATCGCCGGCGACGCGATCGCGGCGATCGCCATGACCGAGCCGGACGCGGGCTCCGACCTGGCCAGCATGCGGACCACCGCCCGCCGCTTCGGCAACGAGTACGTCATCAACGGCCGCAAGACGTTCATCACCAACGGCCGGCGCTGCCACTGGTGCCTGCTCGTGACGAAGACGGACACCGACGCCGGGCACAAGGGCTTCTCGCTCTTCCTCGTCCCCAGGGAGACGCCCGGCTTCCACGTGGCCCGCACGCTCAAGAAGCTCGGCATGCACTCCTCCGACACCGCGGAGCTGGTCTTCGACGACTGCCGGATCATGTGGGAGCTGCAGGGCGAGCGGCTGATCGCCGCCTGCGGGCAGGTCGCAGGCGCCCAGGCGACCTTCGAGTACGCGATGCAGTACGCGAAGGACCGGGTGGCGTTCGGCCGGCCCATCGCCCAGTTCCAGGTGGTCAAGCACCGGCTGGTGGACATGGCCACCAGGATCGCGGCCGTCCAGGCGCTCGTGTACGAGACGTGCGGGCGGTGGGACCGTGGCGACTACGCGGTGCGGGAGATCTCCCAGGCCAAGCTGCTCTCCTCCCAGGTCGCGGTCGAGGTGGCCGACGAGGCGATCCAGATCCTCGGCGGCCACGGTTACATGGCCGAATTCCCTGTGGAGCGCGCCTGGCGCGATGCCCGGGTGTCCCGCATCGGCGCCGGCACCGACGAGATCATGAAGGAGATCATCGCGAAGAGTTACGGGCTCTAGGCGCGAGGTCCGGACCATTGATCCGGAGCGCTGCTGTGCGCGTACCCCGTGGGCAGATGTTCTGGACCCAGGAGGACGCCGAGAAAGGCAGGGAACTGGTTGCCGAACTCGCTCACGCCACCGAGCTCCTGGCCACCGCCGTCCAACGTCTCCGCGGCATCGATCCGGACAGGCCCGGCGCGATCGTCCGTTGGGGGGATGCTCGCGAGGCTGCGATCAGGGCGGTGCTGGTCGCGCACGACGCGGCCTTCGGGCTGCGCGGGGTCGTGGTGGGGATCAGGCGGCCGCAGGACGCGAACCGGCGACCGCCCGGCTGAGTGTCCGCGGGCACCGCGAGAGACCAGGACCTACGGGCTCTGAGCGAACCGCTCGGCCACCTTCTCCCGGGTGCGCTCCAGGGCTTCGCCGATCACGTGCACGTCGCCCAGGACGGGCATGAAGTTGGTGTCGCCGTTCCAGCGCGGCACGACGTGGAAGTGGACGTGGTCCGGGATGCCGGCGCCGGCCACGCGGCCCTGGTTGACGCCGGTGTTGAACCCGTCCGGCGTCATCACGTCCCCGAGGACGGCGAGGGAGCGGCGGACCAGCCGCATGACGGCCAGCGTCCGGTCGTCGTCGAGGCCCGTCAGGGACCCGACATGGGCCCGCGGAGCGACCATCAGGTGGCCCACGGTGTACGGGAACTTGTTCAGCATGACCACGGCGTCCGGGGCCCGGTGGACGACCAGGTTGCGGGCGTCGTCGGCGGCCGGCGCCTCCTGGACCCGGCAGAAGAGGCAGCCCGGCTCGGCCGGTCCGGTGATGTATTCCATGCGCCAGGGCGCGTAGAGGTTGCGCATCTCGCCCGACGCTAACATTTGAGATCCTCATGGCGGTGACGAAGCGCCGCGGCTATGTGCCGCAGGACATCGAGCCCAAGTGGCAGCGCATTTGGGACGCGCGAGGCGTGATGCGCGCCCGCGACGACTCCGGACGACCCAAGCACTACAACCTGGTCATGTTCCCCTACCCCAGCGGGGACCTGCACATGGGCCACATGCGCAACTACGTGATCGGGGATCTCCTCTCGCGCTTCTATCGCATGCGCGGCTACGAGGTGCTCAGCCCGTTCGGCTGGGACGCGTTCGGGTTGCCGGCCGAGAACGCGGCGATGAAGGCCAGGTCACACCCGGGCGCATGGACGCGCGGCAACATCGCCCGGGCCAAGGAGCAGCTGGCGATGATGGGCGTCCTCTACGACTGGGGACGCGAGGTCACCACCTGCGAGCCCGACTACTACCGCTGGACGCAGTGGCTGTTCCTGCTGTTCTACGAGCGCGGCCTCGCGTACCGGGCGAAGGCGCCGGTCAACTGGTGCCCCGTGGACCAGACGGTGCTGGCCAACGAGCAGGTGATCAACGGCCGCTGCTGGCGCCACCCCGACGTCCTGGTCGAGAAGCGCGACCTGGAGCAGTGGTTCCTCCGCATCACGGACTACGCCGACCGCCTGCTGGACGACCTGTCCCTGCTCGGCGAGTGGCCCGAGAAGGTCCGCGTCATGCAGGCCAACTGGATCGGGCGCAGCCACGGCGTCGAGATC
>VBJR01000110.1:11542-14366 GCA_005880175.1 Chloroflexota bacterium | reverse complement strand
CCTGGTTGTGCTGGAGCATCCGGAAGACGCCGCTGCCCTCGGCCACGATGCGGTAGTAGCGGTCCAGCACCTGGGCGCGGGTCGCGGCCGTGCGCGGCTGCGTCTTGCCCCAGGCGACCATGTCGTCGATCTGGGTGAAGTAGTCCGCGACCAGGCTGGCGACGATGTCTTCCTTGGACTTGAAATGGTAGTAGAGCGCGGCCTTGGTGACGCCGAGCCGTTCCGCGATCTCTCGCAGCGAGGTCTTGTCATAGCCCTGCTGGGCGAAGAGTTCCAGGGCCACCGCCTGGATGCGCGCTCTGGTGTCCGCGCGGGCGTGCGGTTCGGCTGGCTCGGTCACGGCCACGCCTCCCGCCTTGTCTCGGGGCCAGACCTGCTGGCCGGGGGCTGTCGTCCAGTGTGATTCGCTGACCAGGCTGCTGGTTTTCGCCGGCCGCAAACTTACTTGACGACCGGTTAGTTCCCGATCTAGGGTATGAGCTTACGGCCATACTAACCGGTCGGCAAGTAGGTAGCGAGCGAACTGCGCGCGACGGCGGCCGGCGTGGCGGCCCGTGCGGGTCGCAGGCGGCCGGAGCGACAACGATGGGCGGACAGGCGGTCACGGGCCGGAGGACCGGCCGGAGGAGGGAGTCCAGCATGGCGGAGACGAAGGCCGCCGCGGTGCACGACGGGGGCGCCGGCAGCTCTGGCGTGCGGCGGGAGGTGCT
This sequence comes from Chloroflexota bacterium, assembly GCA_005880175.1. The sequence goes on along the minus strand of VBJR01000110.1, from coordinate 13,656 downwards.
CATCATCCTCCCCGGGCTGCTGCTCGCGATCATGCTGGCCATGCTGGACCAGCTGGTCGTCTCCACCGCGCTGCCCAGGATCGTGGGTGAGCTCGGCGGGGTGACGCACCTGTCCTGGGTGGTGACCTCCTACGTGCTGGCCTCGACCGTGACCACGCCGCTGTACGGCAAGCTGGGCGACATGTACGGCCGCAAGCGCTGGCTCATGATCGCGATCGTCATCTTCCTGGCCGGCTCGGCGCTGTCCGGCCTCGCGCACTCGATGGACCAGCTCATCGCGTTCCGCGCGCTGCAGGGCGTTGGTGCGGGGCTGGCGACGCCGCAGGCGCTGACCATCGCGTACTCGGTCTTCCCACCCGAGCGCCGGGGCACCGCCTTCGGCTTCCAGAGCGGCGCGGCGGGCCTGGGCATCGTCGCCGGCCCGGTGCTGGGCGGCTTCGTGACGTCCACGTTCGGCTGGCGATGGGTGTTCTACCTCAACGTCCCGATCGCGGCGGCGCTGGTGGCCGGCACGTTCATCGTGGTCCCGCGGCTGGCGGCCAGGCGCCGGCGCCGGTACGACTGGATCGGCGTGCTGCTGCTGGGCGGCTCACTGCTGGCGGTCGTGTTCGCGCTCGCCGAAGGCCAGCGCTATCGTTGGGGCGCGGTGCTCGGCGCGATCACGATCCCGGGGATCCTCGTCGCGGGGCTGGCGCTGGCGGCCGTGTTCGTGGCCTGGGAGCGCGGACGCCCCGAGCCGCTGCTGCCTCTTCCCCTGTTCAAGGACGTGAACCTGTCGATCGCCGTCTGGCTGAACTTCAGCATGTATTTCGCCCTCGCGTTCACGCTCGCCTACCAGGTGTACCTCCAGGCGGGGCTCGGGCTGGGCACGCTAGTCGCGGGCCTTGCGCTGATCCCGATCAACGCGACCTACGCGATCACGTCGCCGCTCGGCGGCTGGCTGACGGACCGGATCGGAGGCAAGTACGTCGTCATGAGCGGCATCGCGCTGTTCGCGCTGGGACTGGCCGGCCTCGCGGTCGTGGCCACCAGCGCGTCGACGCCGATCGCCTTCATCGTGCCCCTGGCCGTGGGTGGGCTCGGCATGGCGGCCTTCTTCTCCTCCGTCACGGTGCTGGCCATCCGCAGGGTGCCTCCGGAGATGGCCGGCGCGGCCTCGGGCGTCATCAACGCGGGCCGGTGGGTGGGAGGCGTCCTGGGACTCGCGGTCGTGGGGGCGATCATGCAGGTGGCGCTGACCGTCACTCTGGGTTCTGGGGCCGCGGCCAACGCGACAGCCGTGCCGGCGCGGCCGGTGGGGGGCCTGGCCCGGCGAGCCCTGGCCGACGGCTACGTGTTCGCGCTGCGATGGGTGCTGGTCGGCATGGTCGTGGTTCTCGTGATCGGGGTGCTGACGTCCCTCGGCTTCGCGACCGACCGCTCCTCGGAGCCGGCGCCGGCGCCCGCGCCCTCCCCGTCGCGCGCCAGCCGCCCGCGTTCGGGCGCCTGAGGAAGGGGACCGAGCGGGACGCGGATCAGCCCTCGAGCCCGGAACCGGGCCGCCCGGCCGCGGCGTCGGGCGGATCCAGCTGGACGTCGTGGTCAGCCAGGTGCCTCTCCATCTCGTGGCGCGTGTCGCTCCGCGGGAGCGGACGGGCCTCGAGCACTTCGATGCCGAGCAGTCCGGGCAGTCCGGGCAGACGTCCTCGCCCGCAGTCGTTGCGGCTCCTGACCACCTCGGCGTTCACGTCAGCGGCCATGGTCTCGATGCTGCCACCTCGCGTCCCGGACCACAATCCGCCGAACGACTCACGGTCGTACGACGCACAACGGGTTTCCGTGATGACGGTTCCGAGGTCCGACCGTAGGCTCGTCGACTATGGGTAGCAAGGAAAGCATCGACGTCGTCATGCAGCTGGACGATGCGCTGCGCGAGCGTGACTTCGCGCGGATGCGCGATCTGTTCGCCGAGGACGCGGTCACGCGGATGGCGGGCATGCCGGCCATCCTGGGCGGCGCATGCAAGGGGCGGGACACGATCCTCGAGTACCTCCACCACGCACCCAGAGGTCCGTTCGAAGTGCGCGGCGTGTTCGGCGACGACGAGCACGTGTGCGTCACGGGCAAGTGGCACG
>VBJR01000110.1:1397-11433 GCA_005880175.1 Chloroflexota bacterium | reverse complement strand
CCGGATTCCACCGACGGAGGCGGACGTGGCGCCGAGTCGCCGACTGTTCGGTGGAATCCGGCTGAGCCCGAGGTACCCCGATGACCCGAACTACGACGTCCTCGTCGTCGGCGCGCCAACTAGACTAGATCGTTAGAGCGGAGGGACGGGTACCCGCGTCACGGGCGGCGCGGAGCGCATGGCCGCTGCCATCGAGGATGCCACCCTTGGACGTTCTGATCGAGGCCCCGGATCCGACCAGCACGGTACCGCTGCACTCGCAGCTCTATCTCCGCGTTCGAGAGGCCATCGACAGCGGTCGCATCCGGCCCGGCTCACGGCTCCCCGCCAGCCGCCAGCTCTGCACCGAGCTGGGGTTGTCGCGCAACACGGTGCTGACGGCCGTCCAGCAGCTGACCGCCGAGGGCTACCTGGAGAGCCGGCTCGGCTCCGGCACGTATGTCGCGAGCCGCCTGCCCGACCAGCTCCGGGCGCCGCTGACGCCAGACGCCCGGCCCCGATCGTCGTCGCTCCCCACCGCTCTCTCCGAGCGCGGCGAGCTCCTGACGACCACGTCCCGGAGCATGGCGCTGCCGCCGCGGCCGCGACCGTTCCAGCCCGGGATCCCGGCGCTGGCGGAGCTGCCCCACGAAACGCCGGCCGCTTCGGGAGGCGGTCGCCGAGCGCCTGCGCCGGACGCGGGCCGTACGGGCGGTCGGCGACCAGGTGCTGATCGTGCAGGGGGCTCAGCAGGCGCTGTACCTCACGGCGCTCCTGCTGCTGGACCCGGGCGACTCGGCCTGGGTCGAGGACCCCTGCTATCCCGGCCTGCGAGCCGCGCTGGTCGCCGCCGGGATCAGCGTGGTGCCGGTCCCCGTCGACGCGGACGGACTGGACGTGGCGCAGGCCAGGCGCCTGTGCGAGGGCGCTCGGCTGGCCGGCGTCACGCCGTCGCACCAGTCCCCCCTCGGTGTCGAGATGACCCTCCGCCGGCGGCTGGAGCTGCTGGACTGGGCGCGTCAGTCCGGCGCCTGGGTCCTGGAGGACGACTACGACAGCGAGTACCGGTTCGCCGGCCCTCCGCTGCCCGCCCTCCAGGGGCTCGACCAGCACGAGCGCGTCATCTACGTGGGGACGTTCAGCACGAGCATCTTCCCGTCGCTGCGGCTCGGCTATCTCGTCGTTCCTCCAGAGCTCGTGAGCGCGTTCGCGGCGGCCATCGCAGCGACCAGCCGGCAGTCGCCCACGCTCGACCAGGCCCAGCTCGCGGAGTTCATCGCCGGCGGCCACCTGGACAGGCACGTGCGTCGCATGCGAGTGCTCGACGAGCACCGGCATCAGGTGCTGGTGGCGGAGGCGGCGCGACAGCTGGGCGAGCTCCTCGACATCCCGCCGGCCACGGCCGGGATGCACGTGGTGGGCTGGCTACCGGAGGGCGTGGACGAACGAGCCGTGACCCGGGTGGCGGCCAGGCGGGGCGTCTCGGTCGTGTCCATCTCCTCCATGTACGCCTCGCGCCGGGCCCCACGGCCAGGGCTCGTCCTCGGCTACGCGGGCTACAGCGACGGGTCGATCCGGCAGGGCGTGACCCGGCTGCGCAGCTCGCTCCACGAGGTCCTCGCCAGCTCGTCCAGCGCCGACGGTCGCTGACGCTTCGCCACCGGCAGGAGCTCCTCCCCCCGCAGGGGGAGGGTCGAAAGCGTGCAGGCGAGCGCGACCGTGCATCGTCTCACTGAGTCAGTTCTGGTCGTTTTCCGTGATGACCACCTCGTGATCGGCGCCTACCTTGGACTGGTACAGCGGTCAACCCAACTGCCAACACCACGGGCCTGTCGCACTGCGAAGGTCTGATTGAGAGGTGCTCGTCCATGAGGGAGATGCTGAAGTCCAAGATCCATCGCGCGACTGTGACCCACACTGACATCGATTACGAAGGGTCCATCGCGATCGACCCTGATCTGATGGACGCCGCCGACATCCTGGATCACGAGAAGGTGCTGGTATTGGATATCAACTCGGGCGCGAGGTTCGAGACGTATGCGATCCGCGGTTCGCGTGGTTCTGGTGTCATCTCCGTGCAGGGCGCCGCCGCGCGCCTGGCACAGCCCAAGGACAAGATCATCGTGATGTCGTTCGTCGTCTGCGACGAGGCCGAGGCGAGGTCGCGCGAGGCGATCGTCGTGCACGTGGACGAGCGGAACCGGATCGCCAAGAGGCCCACCGTCTCTCCGGTGGGCTGAGTTCGCGCCTGAGGTCGGAGGTCCTGCGTCACATGACCATTCGGCCGCGAGCAGCTCCCGTACCGGGAGCTCAACCGCCGGGCGAACCGCCTTGCGCATCGCCTGCGCGGGCTGGGCGTGGGGCCGGAGGTGGTCGTCGGCGTCTGTCTCGAGCGCTCGCCGGCGTCGATCATCGCCCTGCTCGGCGTCCTCAAGGCGGGCGGCGCCTACCTGCCGCTCGATCCCGTCTACCCGGGTGAGCGGATCGCGTTCATGCTCACCGACTGCGGCGCGGAGGCGCTCGTGACCACGCGGGCCCAACGCGAGCAGATCCCGGGCCATGGGGCCCGCGTCGTGCTGCGCATGGATGGGGACGAGCACGAGATCGCCTCCCAGCCGGACGGGAACCCGCCCCGGACCGCGAGGCTCGCCAACCTCGCGTACGTCATCTACACGTCCGGCTCCACCGGCACGCCCAAGGGGGTGATGGTCCCGCACGCGTCGCTCGCCAGCTATGTGCGGCACGCCGTCCGAGGATTCGGCCTGGAGCCGGCCGACCGGGTGCTGCAGTTCGCGTCGCTCGGGTTCGACACGAGCGCGGAGGAGATCTTCCCGTGCCTGGCGAGCGGCGCCGCGCTGGTCCTGCGCACCGACGAGATGCTCGACACCGTGCCCGGGTTCCTCGACGCCTGCGGCCGCGCCGGTGTCTCGGTGCTCGACCTCCCCACCGCCTACTGGCACGAGCTCGTCACAAGCCTGGCGCGCCGCGGCCTGGCCCTGCCACAGAGCGTCCGACTCGTGGTCATCGGCGGCGAGCGCGCCCTGCCCGAACGACTCGTGGCGTGGCGCCAGGCGGTGGCGGGCGTGCGCCTCCTCAACACGTACGGACCGACCGAGGCCACCATCGTCGCGCTCGACTGCGACCTGGGGGCAGTGCCGGACGGGGTCGCCGAGGTGCCGATCGGCATGCCGGTGACCGGCGCGGAGGCGCTGGTGCTCGACCACGAGCTCCGACCGGTGAGCGGTGCCGACGCGGGCGAGCTGTTCATCGGTGGGGCGGGCGTGGCCAGGGGCTACCGCGGCCGCCCGGACCTGACGGCCGAGCGCTTCGTGCCCGATCCCCGGCCCGGCCGGCCCCGCGCCCGCCTCTACCGGACGGGCGACCTGGTGCGCCGCGGGTGGGGCGGCGACCTGGAGTTCGTCGGCCGCGTCGACGACCAGGTGAAGCTGCGCGGCTATCGCGTGGAACCGGGCGAGGTCGAGACGGCGCTATCGGCACACCCGGGCGTGCGCGCCGTCGCCGTCCGGCCCTGGAGCGGCGGCTCAGCCGGGGCGCGCCTGGCCGCCTACGTGGTCCCGGCACGCCCCGACCTCACGAGCGCGGAGCTGCGGGCGTTCCTGGGAGCGCGCCTGCCCCCGTACATGCTGCCGGCGTCGTACATCGCGCTCGAGCGCCTGCCGCTCACGCCCGGCGGCAAGCTGGACCGCGCGGCGCTGCCGTCGCCGGACACCGCGGGGTCCCTCGGCGAGTCCACGTACGTGGCCCCGCGGACGCACGTGGAGGAGGTGCTGGCGGGGCTGTACCAGGAAGTGCTGGGCATCCCCCGTGTCGGCCTCGACGACGACTTCTTCGAGCTCGGCGGCCACTCGCTCGCGGGCGTGCAGCTCCTCTTCCAGGTGCGCGAGGTGCTGGGAGTCGAGCTGCCGCTGCGCACGGTCTTCCAGCTGCCGAAGGTCGCGGACCTGGCCACCGTGGTGGCCCGGAGGGCGCACGAGGTGCGCGGCAGCTCGTCACTGGATGCCCAGGAGGTCCTCGACCGCCTGGACGACCTGTCCGCGGATGAGATCGACACGCTGCTCGACAGCCTGTCCGCTGAAGTGGAGGTGAGGTGAACGTGAGCAACAGCCCTCAGGACGTCAACGGGGCCGAGGACAAGCGGGCCGCGCTCGAGCGGCTCCTCCGAGCCCGGGCGGACCGCTCCAAGCTGTCCGTCGCCCAGGAGCGCCTGTGGTTCCTCGACCAGCTCGAGCCCAACAACGCCGTCTACAACGTGCAGGCGGCGGTCACCCTGCGGGGGACGCTCGACGTGGCCGCCCTCCAGGGCTGCCTCGACGAGCTCCTGCGCCGCCACGAGGTCCTGCGCAGCGAGGTCCTCATCCGCCGGGCTCGCCCGTTCCTGACGACGGCGCCGGAGGCGAAGGCAGGCCTGACGGTGGTGGAGCTGGAATCCGCCGCCGCGTCCGAGCGGGTGCCGGCGGTCACCGAGCGGGCGCGCGACGAGGCCCGCCGGCCGTTCGACCTGGCCAAGAGCCCGCTGTTCCGGGCGACGCTGATCCGCGTCACGCCCGGGGAGCACGTGCTGCTCCTCACCGCCCACCGCGCGGTGGCCGACGAGGCGTCGCTGGAGGTCGTCGTGCGCGAGCTCGCGGCCCTCTACGGCGCGTTCTCGCGGGGCGAGCCGTCGCCGCTGCCCGCGCCCGGGCGTCAGCATGCGGACTTCACCGCCTCCCAGCGGCAGTGGGTGCGGAGCGCGGCGTTCGAGGAGCAGCTCTCTTACTGGGTGGGGCAGCTCGGCGAGGACCTGCCCGCGGTCGAGGTGGCGGGCGACCGGCCGCGCCCGGCGGCCCAGACGTACCACGGCGCGCGCCTGGCCTTCTCCCTGCCGGAGAGCGTGACCGGGGCGCTCCGGGGCATCGGCGCCCACGTGGGAGGGGACCTGGCGACGACCGTGCTGGCCGCGTACCTGGCCATCCTGCACCGTTACACCGACCAGGACGACCTGGTCGTGGGCACGGTCCCGGCCGGCGCCACGCGCGCGGAGTTCGACGGCGTCGTCGGGCCGCTGACGAATCCGCTCCCGCTGCGCGTGCGGGTGCCCGGCGACATCCAGTTCAACGTGCTCCTCGTGCGCACGCTCCTCGCCATCCAGGCCGCGCGCGCGAACGCCGACCTCCCCTTCGAGAGCCTGGTGGACGAGCTGCAGCCCGAGCGCGACCTCAGCCGCAGCCCCATCTTCCAGGTGGCCTTCCAGTCGTGCCGGCAGGCCGAACCCATCGAGGCCGGCGGCCTGCGCTTCGAGCCGCTCGAGCTGGGGACCGCTGCCACGATGTACGACCTCACGCTGGCCATGGCCGAGGGGCCGGCCGGCGTCGAGGCCTGGTTCGACTACAGCACCGACCTCTTCGACGAGGCCACCATCGAACGCCTGGCCGGACACTTCCGGAGGCTGCTCGAAGCGGTGGTGACGGACCCGGCCCAGCCCATCTCGCGCCTGGCCCTGCTGTCGGACGACGAGCTGCATGACCTGCTCGTGACGTGGAACGGCGCGAGCACCCACCAGCCGGGCGACGAGTGCATCCACCACCTGTTCGAGGCCCAGGCCGCTCGCACGCCGGACGCCATCGCCGTCGTCTACGGCGACGAGCAGGTCACGTACCGCGAGCTGGACCGCCGCGGCAACCAGCTCGCGCGCCATCTCCAGACCCGGGCCGTCGGCCCCGAGGTCGTCGTGGGGCTCTGCCTGGAGCGCTCGATCGACACCGTGGTGGCCATGCTGGGCATCCTCAAGGCCGGCGGCGCCTACCTGCCGCTGGACCCCGCCTATCCGAAGGACCGGCTGCTGTTCATGGTCCGCGACGCGGGCGTCAGGCTCATGGTGAGCAGGCAGGAGCTGGCCGAGCGGCTCGCGATCCCGCAGGTCGCCGTCGTGGCGCTCGACGCCGACGCCGGCACCATCGCGGCGCGGGACACGACGGCCCCCAGCTCGGCGGTGGGGCCGAACAGCCTCGCCTACCTCATCTACACGTCCGGTTCGACGGGACAGCCGAAGGGCGTGCTGGGCCTCCATCGGGGCATGACCAACGTGATCCACTGGCTGCGCGACGCCTATCCGGCGGAGCCGGACGAGCGCGCGGCCCAGCGGACGTCCCTGAGCTTCGTGGACTCGGTCTGGGAGACCTTCGCCCACCTCTGCAACGGGATCGGCCTGGTCGTCATCCCGGACGAGGTCGTCAAGGAGCCGGCTGCGCTCGTCGAGCGGCTGGCCGGCGCCGGCGTCACGCGCATGGTCGTCGTGCCCTCCCTGCTGCGCGTCCTGCTGAACGGCGACATCGACCTCGCAGGCCGGCTGCCGGCGCTGCACTACTGGTTCAGCAGCGGCGAGGCGCTGGCCGTCGACGTGTACCGCCGCTTCGGTGAGCGGCTGCCGGGCAGGGCCCTGGTCAACGTCTACGGCACGTCGGAGGTCTCGGCCGACGCCACGTTCCACGACACGCGGCAGGACGGCGAGGTCGACAGCGTCTCCATCGGCCGGCCGCTCCCCAACGTCAAGGTGTACGTCCTCGACCGGCAGTCTCAGCCGGTGCCAGCTGGCGTGCCGGGCGAGATCTGCGTCGGCGGCGTGGGTGTGGCCCGAGGCTACCTGAAGCGGGCGCAGCTCAACCAGGAGCGGTTCGTGGCCAACCCGTTCGCGGACGGCGCGGACGGGACGCTCTACCGAACCGGCGACCTGGCACGCTTCACGCCCGACGGCCGGCTGGAGTACCTGGGGCGCATGGACCAGCAGGTCAAGGTGCGCGGGTTCCGCATCGAGATGGGCGAGGTCGAGGCCGTGATCGACCAGCACCCGTGGGTCCGGGACGTCGTGGTCGTCGCCCGCCAGGATTCGCCCGGTGACCGGCGCCTCGTCGCGTACGTCGTGCCGGACGAGGACCAGAAGGAGCTCGTGGTCAACGCCCTGCGCGGCTTCTTGAAGACGAAGCTGCCCGAGTACATGATGCCGTCGACGTTCGCGCTGCTGGAGGCGCTCCCGCGCACGCCGAGCGGCAAGGTGGACCGCCGGTCGCTGCCGCTGCCGGGCACGTCCCGGGCGGGCCTGGACGAGGCGTACGTCGCCCCCAGGAACCCGATCGAGGAGAAGCTGGCCGCCATCTTCGCCAGGGTCATGGGCATCGAGCGAGTCGGCGCCAACGACGACTTCTTCGCGCTGGGCGGCCACTCGCTGCTGGTCATCGGGCTGTTCGCGGCGGTCCGCGACGAGTTCGACGTGGAGCTGCCGCTGCGCATCCTGTACGACGTCCCCACCGTCGCCGGCCTGGCGAGCGCGGTGGAGACCATCCGGCTGACCGGCCCTGGCGGGCTCGAGGACCTGCAGGGCGCGACGGCCGAGGGCGAGGCGCACCTGGACCCGGACATCAAGCCGGCCGAGGCGGTACCCTCCGAGCGTATGTGGACACCCGCCAGGGTGTTCCTCACGGGCGCCACCGGCTTCCTGGGCTCCTTCCTCCTCTACGAGCTGCTGGAGCAGACCGACGCCGAGGTGCACTGCCTGATCCGCGCCTCCGACGAGACCGCGGCCATGGAGAGGCTGCAGCGCAAGATGGAGTCGCACGAGATCTGGCGCGAGAACCACCGCAGCCGGATCGTGCCCATCGTCGGCGACCTCTCCAAGCCACTGCTGGGCCTGTCCCGGGAGCAGTTCGACGCGCTGGCAAGCGAGATGGACTCCGTCTATCACTGCGGTGCCACGGTGAACTTCGTCTATCCCTACATCGCGCTCAAGGCGGCCAACGTGCTCGGCACGGAGGAGGCCATTCGCCTGGCCAGCCAGACGAAGTTGAAGCCACTGCACCACATCTCGCTGACGGACGTCGGCATCCAGCTCGACGGTCAGGGCCAGCGGATCGTGGTAGGTACGGAGGCGAAGGTCTTTCCCAAGCAGACGTTCATGAGCGGCTACAGCACCAGCAAGTGGGTGGCCGAGCGGCTCGTGTTCCTGGCCCAGGAGCGTGGACTGCCGGTCATCGTCTACCGGCCGGGGTTCATCGAGGGCCACGCCGAGACGGGGATCAGCAACACGACGAGCCAGCTCAGCCTGATGCTCAAGGGCTGCATCCAGATGGGCACCGTGGCCGACCTGGACACGCTGGTGGACATCGCAACGGTGGACTACGTCAGCAGGGCGGTGATCCACCTCTCGCAGCAGCCGGAGTCGCTGGGGAGGATCTTCCACATGGTCAACCCGAGCCCGGCCCACCTTCGCCAGGTCATGGACTGGGTGCGTGAGCTCGGCTACTCGGTGAGGACCATCGCCTACCCGGAGTGGCGGGACCAGCTCCTCAACGACGTCACCCCCGACAACGCTCTCTACCCGCTCATCCCGTACGTCGCCGACGAGGAGGTGGTGCGGACGCCGCTGGCGACTCCGACGGACGTCCAGAGCACCGTGGACGCGCTCACCGGCACGAAGATCACCTGCGCGCCCGTGGACGCCGAGGCGATCCGGAGATGCGTCGACTTCCTCGTCCGAATCGGCTTCATGGAGCCCGGGGTGGCCGCCCGGGCCTGAGATCGGGAAGGGCCTGCGGAGTAGTCGTGATGACGCGCACCAACGAGCTCTCGGCGACGAAGCGGACCCTGCTCGAGCGCTGGCGATCGGGCCGAGTTGCGCTGGGGGGACAATCGATCCCCCGGCGCGACCCGGCCCAGCCGGCGCCCCTCTCGGTGCAGCAGGAGCGCTTCTGGCTGCTCGAGCAGCTGACACCCGGGACGTCCGCGTTCACCCTGTCGTTCGCGGCCTGGCTGCACGGCGACGTGGATGCGCCGGCCCTGGGGCACGCGGTCATCGATCTCGCCCGGCGCCACGAGTCGATGCGAACCACGATCGGGCTCGCTGCCGCGGGGCCGGTCCAGGAGGTCGCCGCCGAGCCCGCGGTGCGGCTGGAGCTCCACGACGCCGGCAGCGTGCCGGCGCCGCGCCGGGCGCGCGAGTCGCTGCGCCTGGTGACGACCGCGCTCCGGGAGCCGTTCGACCTCGCCCGCGGGCCGCTCGCCCGCACGTGGCTGGTCAGCCTCCAGCCCGACCTGCACCTGTTCGCGATCATCGTCCATCACCTGGTCTCGGACGGCTGGTCGCTCGGGGTGGCGCTGACCGAGCTGCGCGTGCTGTACGAGCGCCACGCGGCGGGCGAACCGCCGGCGCTGCCGGCGCCCGTCCTGCAGTACGGCGACGTGGCCGCCTGGCAGCGAAGCTGGCTGCGGGAGGGCCGCTGGCGGGCCAACCTGCCGTGGTGGCGGGACCGGCTGGCCGGCGGCGAGCCGCCGGCGCTGCCCGCGGACAGGCCGCGCCCGGCGCTGCCCAGCCTCCGCTGCCATTCTCGCCCGTTCACCCTCCCGACGGACCTGAGCCGCGGGCTGCGCGACCTCGCCCGCCTGGAGGGAGTCACGCTGTTCGTCACCCTGCTGACCGGGTTCGTCGCGCTCCTCGCCGGCGCGAGCGGGCAGACGCAGGTCGCGGTCGGCTCGCCGACCGCGAACCGCCCGCACGCCGAGACCTTCGGGGTGATCGGGGTGTTCATCAACACGCTGGTGCTGCGGGTCGACCTGTCCGGTGACCCCACGCTCCGAGAGGTGCTGCGGCGCGTGCGTGCGGTCACCCTCCAGGCGCTGGCCCACCAGGACGTCCCGTTCGAGGAGCTGGTGCAGGACCTCAGGTCCGAGCGTGACCTCGACCGCAGCCCCCTCTTCCAGGCGCTCTTCGTCCTGCAGAACTCCCCGATGCCGGAGCTGGGGTTCGGCGGCGCCCGGATGGAGCCGGTCGAGCTGCCGTCGGGCAGCTGCATGGTCGACCTGGAAGTGCACCTCTGGGACCGCGAGCCGGAGATCGGCGGGCGGCTCAACGCCAGCGCGGACGTCTTCGAGGCCGCCACCGCGGATCGGCTGCTGCGCCGGCTGCTGGCCGCGCTGGAGATGCTCGCGGCCGACCCCGAGCGGCGGTTGGTGTCGGAAGGCGCGATGCGAGGAGGACGAGATGCAGTTCGGCATGTTCTTTGAGTTGCAG
>VBJR01000110.1:0-1309 GCA_005880175.1 Chloroflexota bacterium | reverse complement strand
CGCTGAGCCAGCACACCAGGCGCATGCGCATCGGCCACGGAGTGACCCTGATGCCGCCGGCCTTCAACCATCCGGCACGCGTGGCCGAGCGCATCGCCGCGCTCGACCTGGTCAGCGACGGTCGCGTGGAGTGGGGAACGGGGGAGTCCAGCTCCCGGCTCGAGCTGGAGGGCTTCCGCGTGGACTACATCGAGAAGCGCGCGATGTGGGCCGAGTGCGTACGCGAGGCGGCGAAGATGATGGCGTCCGAGCCGTACCCGGGCTACGAGGGGCGCTTCTTCTCGATGCCGTCGCGCAACGTGGTCCCCAAGCCGGTCCAGCGACCGCATCCGCCGCTCTGGGTGGCGTGCACGAACCGCGACACCATGAAGCTGGCGGCCCGCCTGGGCATGGGCGCGCTGACGTTCGCGTTCATGGACGCCGGTGAGGCCGCGTTCTGGGTGCGCGAGTACTACGACACGTTCGTCAACGAGTGCGTGCCCATCGGGCAGGCGGTGAATCCCAGGATCGCGATGCTGGCGGGCGTCATGGTCGACGAGGACGAGGAGAAGGCGCTGCTGAGGGGCGTCGAGAGCCAGCAGTTCTTCAAGTGGGCGCTCGCGTGGTACTACCGCCACGGCGTGCACGTCCCGGGCCGGACCAGCCTGTGGGAGGAGTTCCGCAAGCAGACGCCGGAGCCGATGGCGGGCATCTCGGCGATCGGCTCGCCCGCCAGGGTGAAAGAGCACTTCCGGCAGCTCGAGGAGGCGGGGGTCGACCAGGTCATCCTGCTCCAGCAGGCCGGCGACTACCGGCACGAGGAGGTCTGCCGGTCGCTCGAGCTGCTGGGCCGCGACGTCATCCCCGAGTTCCGCGAGCGCCACGAGGCGCGCCGGCGGGCGCGCGAGGTCGAGCTGGCCCCGCACGTCGAGCGGGCGCTGTCGCGCCGGCCGTCGATCGACGGCCCGGAGCCGGAGCCGATCGAGGCCTACCCGGTCCTGTGGGAGAAGGAGGGGCTCGACCAGCGGCAGCTCGGCACCAAGCGGGCGCTCGACGCCGGGCCCCTGTGGCGGCTGCACGTCGCCGGGCCGGGCGGCGGGGGACAGAAGTCGTGAGCGGGGCGGCCCGCCCCGGGACCCTCGTGGAACTGCTGCGCGAGCGCGCGGAAGCCGGCGACAACGGGTTCACGTTCCTGCCGGAGGGCGAGGGCGAGGCCGTCCACCTGTCGTACGCGGAGCTCGACGGCAGGTCGCGCGGCGTGGCCGCGGACCTGGCCGCGAGGATGGCGCCCCGCAGCCGTGCCGTGCTCGTCTACCCGCCGGGCCTGGAG
>VBJR01000109.1 GCA_005880175.1 Chloroflexota bacterium | reverse complement strand
CGACCACCGTGCGGATGGCCTCGCGGTCGCCGCCGAAGTCCGGGGTCAGGACCTCGATGGACGTGCCCGGGCTGCGCCGCCGGATCGCCCGGATCGTGCGGGCGAAGATCTCGGCGCCGCCGTCGCGCAGGTCGTCGCGGTCCACGGACGTGATGACGGCGTGGCGCAGGCCCAGGTCGGCCACCGACTCGGCCACGCGCAGGGGCTCGCCGATGTCCAGCTCGGTCGGGCGCCCGGACGTGACCGCGCAGAACCGGCAGGCCCGGGTGCAGACGGCGCCCAGGATCATGAAGGTCGCCGTGCGCCGGTTCCAGCAGTCGAAGATGTTGGGGCACCGCGCTTCCTCGCAGACCGTGTGCAGACTGCGGCCGTGCACGATCTGCTTGAGCTCCTTGAAATTGCCGCCCTCGGTGACCTTCACCCGGATCCATTCCGGGATCGGCGCCGGCCGAAGCTCCGCCGTGCTCACAGCCGAATGCTACCGGGCGTCCATTCTTCGAGCCGCTTCTTGAGCGCGTTCATGAACTGGCCCGCCATCATGCCATCGATGATCCGGTGATCGAAGCTCAAGCACATGTTCATGATGTGGCGGATCGCGATGCCGTCGCCGACGACCACCGGCCGGCGGACGATCGACTCGGTCGTCAGGATCGCGGCCTGGGGCTGGTTGATGATCGGCTGGCTGGCGATCGATCCGGTGGCGCCGGTGTTGTTGAGCGTGAACGTGCCGCCGGCGACGTCGTCGGGCTTGAGCTGCTTGCCGCGGGCCCGGTCGGCCAGGTCGTTGATGGAGCGGGTGAGGTCGGTGAAGCCGAGGCGGTCGGCGTCGCGGACGACGGGCACGATCAGGCCGTCCGGGATGGCGACCGCGATGCCCATGTTGATCGCGCGCCGGAGCAGGATGCCGTCGTCCGTCCAGGTCGAGTTCAGGTAGGGGAACTCGCGGATGGCGTCGCAGACCACCTGCGTCACGAAGGGCAGGTACGTGAGGGACACGCCGTGGCGCTGGCGGAAGCTGTCCTTCTCCGCCTCGCGGTAGGCCACCAGGGCGCTGACGTCCACCTCCTGGAGCGTCCAGGCGTGAGGTGAGGTGGCCAGGCTCCGGGTCATGTGCTCGGCGATGGACCGGCGCATGGCACCGAGGCGGACCAGCTGGTCCCCCTCGGCGGCATCCGGCCGGGCGGCCGGGGCGGGTGCTGCCGGCGGAGCCGCGGGCGGTGCGGCGGGAGCCGGCGCCGCCGCCGCCGCCGCGGGCTGCCGCTCCAGGAACGCCAGCACGTCGTCGCGGGTGACCCGGCCGCCCTCGCCGCTGCCGGTGATCTGGGCCGGGTCGATGCCGTGCTCCTCGGCCAGGCGGCGGACGGCGGGGCTGAGCCGGCGTCCCGGCGCCGCGTCCGGCGAGGCGGTGGCGACCGACGCCGCGACCCCGGCGGGCACGGGCGCCGCCACCGCAGGGGCGGAGACAGCGGCCGGGACCTTGGTCTCGGCGTCCACGCCGGCCAGCTCGATCACGCCGATCTCGGTGCCGATCGGAATCGTGGCGCCCTCGGCGACGGAGATCTTCACCAGCGTGCCCTCGAAGGGGGAGGGGATCTCGGCGTTCACCTTGTCGGTGACCACCTCGACGAGCAGCTCGTCGCGTTTGACGTAGTCCCCCTCCTTCTTCAGCCATCGGTCGACGGTCCCCTCGGTGACGGACTCGCCGAGCTGCGGCATCTTGATGGGGGCTACGCCCATGCCTGGGACCTCCTGCCTGCGCCGGGAAAGAGACTGGAGGCGACGCCCAGAATCGAACTGGGGATCGAGCTTTTGCAGAGCTCTGCCTTAACCACTTGGCTACGTCGCCTCTTTCGCAAGGCCGATTCTACTAGTCTGCCCAGGCGTGACCGAAGAGTTCCGAGAGGCGATGGCGGCCGTCCCCGCCGGGCTGGTCGTGGTCAGCGCACGGGAGGGCGACGACCTCCGGGGCCTGACGGCCAGCAGCTTCACGTCCGTCTCGCTGGAGCCGCCGCTGGTGCTGGTCTGCCTCGACCGCTTCACGCGGACCCGGGACGCGGTCGCCGCCTCGGCCGGGTACACGGTCAGCGTCCTGGAGCGCGGCCAGGAGTTCGTCGCCGAGCGCTTCGCCGGCCGGGCGCCCCTGGTCGGCCCGGCCTGGCGGGACGTGCCGCACGACCTGGGCGCGAACGGCCTGCCGATCGTCCGCGGCTGCGTCGCCTGGTTCGAGTGCGCCCTGCGCGAGCTCCGGCCGGCCGGCGACCACGACATCGCCCTGGGCGAGGTGACGGCCGCCGGCCGCCGTCCGGGTGAGCCGCTCGTGCTCTGGGACCGGGCGTTCTGGCGCCTGGGCTGAACGGCCGGGCCGAGCCGCAACGGACCGGGACGCCGGCGTCCCCGTCTGATTAGCCTTGGGGGAATGGGACTGCCCAGGTGGGCAGCGGCCACCGTGCTCGTCGGACTCCTGCCGCTGGCCGCCCTCGCCTGCTCCGGGCCGGCGCCCGGCCAGGCGCGCCTTCGCCCCACGCTGGAGCTCCGTCAGGTGGACGGCGGCCAGGTCGCCTACGAGGAGGGCCAGCCCGTGCCCACGTTCGACCCACAGCCCCGCACGCGCCTCGACCTCTCCGGCACCTGGCGGTTCCAGGAGGCCGCGCTCGACGACGCCCTCACGTTCGCCGACCGCGACAGCGGCGCCCTGAGCGCCCTGACCGCCGAGGCCGGGACCCGCCTCCTGGGCACGTACGACGACTCCTCATGGGCCCCGCTCGACGTGCCCGGCACGTTCTCGCCGCCCCCCAACAGCCGGGTGACCGGAGGCTGGTACCGCATGCAGTTCCGCGTCCCCGGGCTGTGGGAGAACCTCGCCCGCCTCGAGTTCCAGTCCGTCGGATACGTGGCCGACGTCTGGCTGAACGGCCGCTACCTCGGCTATCACGAGGGCGCCTGGACGCCGTTCACGCTCGACGCCACCCCCGCGCTCCTGGGCGGCGCGCTCAACACGCTCGTCGTGCGCGTGGACGACCCGGCGTGGGGGACCCGCCTCGACATCGTGCCGTGGGGCCTGGCCGACTGGTGGAACTACGGCGGCATCACCGGCCGGGTCGCCATGGAGTCGGTGCCGGCGCTCTCCGTCGTCCGCGCCGACGTCACGCCCCACCTGGACGGCGCCGACGTCGGCGTCGTGCTGCAGAACCGCGGCGAGGCCCAGGACCAGCTCAGCCTGCTCACCGAGGTGCTGCCCACCTCCGTGGACTCCACCAACGTCACGGACCCCGATCCCCGCCACCTCGTGGCCGCCGCGGCCGGCCCGATCGCCAGCCAGGTGCTGAGCCTGGACCCGATGCCGGGCGGCGACGTCCGCCGCGTCAGCGCCCCGTTCGTGATCCGGCGCGCCGACCTCTGGTCGCCCGAGCGGCCGGCGCTGTACGTGCTCCACGCGACGCTGATCGGCCAGCACGGGATCATCGACCAGCTGTACGAGGCGTTCGGCCTGCGCCAGCTCCGGGTGGACACCGGCGCCCCCCGCCTGCTCCTCAACGGCGTGCCGGTCGCGTTCCACGGCGTCGCCCTCCACGACGAGCGGGCGGGGCCCACCGGTGGCGGCCGCCCGGCCGGCGGTCCGGCGACGGACGTGGCCGACGCGTTCGACACGCTGAACCGGGCCCGCGCGATCGGGGCCGACTTCGTCCGGACCGGCCACAACCCGGCCGACCCGCAGCTGCTGACGCTGGCCGACCGGCTCGGCTTCGCCGTCTGGGAGGAGATCCCGCTCTACCACTACACGCCCGAGACGTTCCAGATCGCGATGGACCGCGGCATCGCCCAGCAGATGCTGGCCGAGATGGACCTGCGCGACATGGACCACGCGTCCGTCCTGTTCCACGGCCTGGCCAACGAGTCCACGGGCGGGGCCGAGCGCGCCTCGGCGCTGGTCGCGCTGCGCGACCTCGACCGCCACCTCGACGGCACCCGCCTGACCGGGCAGGCCGCCTACGGGTCCGACCCCGAGGACGACACCAGCGCCGACCTCGACGTGGCCGGCTACACGCTGTACTACGGCGTGTTCTACGGCGGCCCACTGGACGCCACCACCATCGCCAGCGCGCTGGAGCGCCTGCACGCCCGGTACCCGAAGAAGCCGCTGATGGTGCTGGAGTTCGGCCGCTGGGCCGACAGCCCGGGCGAGGAGCCCGAGCAGGCGCGCGTGTTCGAGGTGACGTACGGCCAGCTCACGCAGCGCTTCGACTCGCTGCCGTCGGGCTACATCGGCTCGGCCGTGTGGTGGACGCTGGACGACTACTGGACCCAGCGGCCCGGCATCCAGGTCGAGCACTTCGGCCTCTACCGGCCGGACGGCTCGCTGCGGCCGGTCGGCGCGGTCGCGACCCAGGCGTACCAGGCCGACGCCGGTCCGTCGCAGCGGCCGCCGACCGCCCGGGTGGTCTCGGGCGGCGTCGGCGTCGGCGCGGCCCCCCGGCCCGGGACCAGCCGGCAGCTCGCCGGCCTGGTCGCGTACGCGCTGGGCCTGCCCGTCCTGCTGCTCGGCGGCGTGGTGGCGCTGCTCGCGTGGCGGCCCCGGCGGCGCCTGGCCCCGGCGGCCTCGTGAACGTCCGCCTCCGCCGCCTCCCGCTCTGGCCGATGATGGCTGCCGGCGTCGTCACGGGGTTCGTGGCCGGCTTCTTCATCGGGTGCGTGCTGGGCGCCCTGCTGGCCTGGTTCTCCGGCGCCGTGCTCGACTGGCACCGCCAGCTCGGCTTCACGCTGGGCGTGACCGAGGCGCTGCTGCCGCTGGGCGACCAGATCGGGCTGCTCCAGACGCTGAACGACTTCTGGTGGCTGGTCGTCCCCGGTACCGGGCTGGTCCTCGGCGCGCTCAACGCGATCGTCGGGACGCTCGCGGGCGGCCTGGCCGCCGGCGTGTTCAACCGGTTCAGCCACGGCGTCTGGCTGGAGGTCGAGGTGCCGTCCCGCGAGGAGGGCCGGGCGCCGACGGTCGTCCCGGACGCGGCCCGGAGCCCGCGCCGGGCGGGTTAGTACGGCATCTCGTCCTCGTCCATCAGGAAGTGGTGGCCCACCTCGTGCAGGACCGTCCGCCGGACCTCCTCCACCAGCTCCTCCCACGTCCCCGCCGAGCGCTCGTGCGTGTCCTTGAAGATCGTGACCCGGGCCGGGTAGCCGCCCGGCTCCAGCGCGCCGGAGCCCTCGTAGTAGCCGAGCAGGCCGTCCGGCGACCGGACCGCGACCACGAACTCGATGTCCTCCAGGTACGGCTGGTACTCGGCCGGGATGGCCTCGATGGCCAGCCGCACCGCCTCCTCGAAGCGCTCCATGCTCACCTTCACCACGTGCACCTCCGACCGACACAGCGGGATTGGCTATCCTCCAGGTACGGTCGTACGGCCGCCTCGCTCGCACCATGGTCCACGCTCACGCCCACAGCAAGGAAAAGAGGATGGCGGAAATCACCAGTGTCGTGGTCATCGGCGCCGGGACCATGGGGTCCCAGATCGCCCTGCAGACCGCGTACGCCGGCCGTCACCAGGTCGCCGTCGTCGACTCCAGCTCGCAGCAGCTCGAGAAGGCGCGCGCCCTGCACCAGCACCTGACGCGGCGTGCCGTCGAGCGGGGCCGCCTGACGGAGGAGCGGGCGACCGCCGCGCTGGGCCGGATCGCCGGCACGATCGACCTCGCCGGGGCCGTCGCCGGCGCCGACCTGGTGATCGAGGCCGTGTTCGAGGACCTGGACGCCAAGCGCCAGGTCTGGAGCCAGCTCGCCGCCCACGCTCGGCCGGACGCGCTGCTGGCCAGCAACTCCAGCACGATCGCCATCTCCCGCCTCGTGGACCGCGTGCCCGGACCCGAGCGCTGCTGCAACATGCATTTCTTCCATCCCGTGACCGTCATGCAGCTCTGCGAGGTCGTGCGCGGCCCGCTGACCAGCGACGACACGGTACGCGCCGCGATGGACTTCGTGCGCAGCATCGAGCGGGTCCCCGTGCTCGTCAACAAGGAGATCCACGGCTTCATCGTGAACCGGATCCTCTTCGCCGCGGCGGAGGAGGCGTTCCGGCTGCTGGAGGGCGGCTACGCGTCCGTCGAGGACATCGACACCGCCGTCAAGAAGGGCCTGAACTGGCCGATGGGTCCGTTCGAGGTGCTCGACTTCAGCGGGCTCGACGTCTTCTACGGCGCCCTGGAGGACCGCCGCCGCCTGGAGGGCGGCCCCGGCGCCCCGGCCGCGCTGCGCGAGCGAGTCGAGCGAGGCGAGCTCGGCCGCAAGTCCGGCCGCGGCTTCTACGACCACACGTCGCGATAGGGGAGGGCAGCGAGATGGAGACCGTGAACCTCGGCCGCAGCGGCCTGCGCGTCAGCCGGCTGTGCCTCGGCACGATGATCTTCGGCACGCAGCTCGACCAGGACGCGGCGTTCGCCGTCATGGACCGGGCGCTGGAGCTCGGCATCGACTTCGTGGACGTCGCCGACGTGTACCCGGTGCCGCCGAGCCCGGACCGCTGGGGCCGCACGGAGGAGATCGTCGGCCGCTGGCTGAGCGCGCGGCGGCCGCGCGTCACGGTGGCGACGAAGTGCGTCAACCGCGTCGGCACCGGCGCCAACGACCTGGGCGGCGGCCGCAAGCACGTCATCGAGGCGTGCGAGGCGTCGCTGCGCCGGCTCCAGGTCGAGCGCATCGACCTGTACTACCTGCACCACTCCGACACCGGCGCGCCGATGGACGAGACGTTCGAGGCGCTCGACCGCCTGGTCCAGGACGGCAAGGTCCACTACGTCGGGGTGTCCAACTTCGAGGCGTGGCAGCTGGGCCTGGCCGGCGCGACGATCGCGGAGCGGCGGCTGGCCCGGATCACCGCGGTCCAGCCGCGGTACAACCTGCTCAACCGGACGTACGAGCGCGACCTGCTCCCGCTGGCCCGGGCGACCGGCACGGCCGTCGTGCCGTACAACCCGCTCGGCGCCGGGATGCTGACCGGGAAGTACCGCAGGGGCCAGGAGCCGCCCGCCGACTCCCGGTTCGGCTGGGGCGAGTACGGCCGCATGTACCAGCGGCGGTACTGGTCGGACCGGATGTTCGACGTCGCCGAGGCGGTGGAGGCCGTCGCCGGCGAGGTCGGGGTCAGCCCGGCCCGGGTGGCGCTGGCGTGGCTGCTGGCCCAGCCGGACGTGACCGCGCCGATCGTGGGCGCGTCCCGGCCCGAGCAGCTGGACGACAGCGTGAGGGCGCTGGAGGTACAGCTGAGCAGTGAGCAGCTTGACCGGCTGGCCGAGGTGTCGCAGCCTTTCGTTTGAACGAGTCGAACGCGATGCGGGTGTGGCGGAACTGGCAGACGCAGGACTCTTAAAAAGTCCAGGTCGTTGGACCATGTGGGTTCGAGTCCCACCG
>VBJR01000108.1:8533-27012 GCA_005880175.1 Chloroflexota bacterium | reverse complement strand
CCAGACGTTCTGGAAACTGATGACCGATTGCTCGCTGCACGTAGGTGCGATCACAGATGTGTTTGTTGCGAGACACAGCAACACAGGATTGCCAGTGCCTCACGCTACCCCCGAGCGGGCAGTCTAGCCAGGCCCATCCACCCTGTCAACCCACGATGACTCAGTTGCGCTACAGCTGGCGACCACGGCGCACGTAGGCTACGCCGGCCAGCACGACCACGGCGAGCGCGGCCGCGCCCAGCGCCAGGAAGGGCGTCTCGGGCCGCGCCAGCAGGTCCAGCACGCCGGGCCGGCCGGCCGCGGTCGGGGCGGCGCCGTGTGCCGCGGGAGCCGTCTTCGGCCCCGGCGCGGGCGTGGCTGGCCCCTGCGGCTTGCCGCCGGCGTCGTGGTACGTCCACACCGCGACCGTGTGGTCGGTGGGCCGGAACGTCGCCACGACCAGCCCGGGCGGATCGTCGCCGGTGACCGCCAGCGCGGTCACTTCGGGCAGCGGCGGCGCCAGCGACGTGAAGTGGCCGCCGGCGTCGGACGACACCCAGAGGCCGCCGCTCGCGGACCCGCCGCCGTCGCTCGCGACGTACAGCCGGTCGGCCCGCCGGGGCGCCACGGCCACCGAGGTGACGTCGGTGGCGGACACCGCGCCGCCGGTCAGCTGCTGCCAGGTGGCGCCGCCGTCGCGGGTCGCGAAGAGGCCGGTGTTCGTGCCCATCAGTAGCGGCCGCGCGCCCGGGCCGGCCGCCGGGCCGCCGGCCAGCGCCGCCACCACGCCCCCCTGCCCCGTCGCGGGCATCGCGGCCCAGTTCTGGCCGCCGTCCGTGCTGCGGAACAGGGGCAGCGGCTCCGTGCCCTGCGTGGCGTCGCCGCCGGCGACCACGGTCGCCCGGGCGGCGCCGCTGGCCGGCAGGACGGCCAGGGCGCTGACGCGCACCTGGCCCAGGCCGGCGCTCTCCCACGCCCCGCCGTCGTGGCTGCGCAGGACCCCCTGGTCGCTGGCGGCCAGGGCGTCGCCGTTCGGGAACGCGAACGCGCGCACCGTCCTGGCCTCGCCGCCCGGCTGCTGCTGCCAGGTCTGGCCGCGGTCGGTGCTGCGCAGGACGCCGCCGCCGCCCGTCCCGGCCAGCGCCGTGGCCGGGCGGCCGGGGTCGAACGCCAGGGACAGGACGGCGTGGCCGGCGCCCTTCCGGACCGCCCGCCACGACGCGCCGCCGTCGGCGCTCAGGTAGATCGTGCCGCTGGCTGTGCCCGCCAGGGTCCGCTGGCCATCCACCGGATCCACCGCCAGGGCGAAGACCGGGCTGTTCAGCTTCTCGACGAAGGGTGCGGTGGCCGCCCAGGTGTTGTCGGGCCCGGCGGCCGCGGCCGTGAGGCCCGCCGCGACCACGCAGCAGGCGGCGGCGAGGACGCTCGCGAGGCGCCGTGCCAGGGCGAGTGGCATTCGACGCCCGATTATGCACCCGGGCCCGACCATCGGCAGCGGGTCCTGCCGTACGACCGCCACCCCATGAGCCGGCCAGGACGTGGCGCCGGTACGGCAGCCGGTCGAGCGCTACGCGACGCGACCCGAGAGCTGGGGCGGCTGCGAGGGCGCCGCGGCGCCGTCGGGACCGCGCTCCACGGTGACGGCGAGCTGCCGGGTTCCCGCGAGGTCCCGGGCCAGCACCACGACCCTGGACCCCTGGGCGTCCGGGACGAAGACGGTGGCCGGCACCGCCTGGCCGGAGCCGGTGATCAGCCACAGCTCGTACACCTGACCCGGGGCGAGCGCCGGCAGGTCCTTGAAGTCCACCAGCGTCACGCCGTCGGCCTTCAGCGTGACCGCCTCGGCCGAGACGCCGGCCATGCCGCCGGTGCCGTGCAGGGGGGATCGGGAGACCTCGGAGGCGGGCGCCGGCGCGAACGGGAGCCGCACGTGGGCCACGCCCGCGCCGAGGCCCGTCCCCAGGACGAACGCCAGCGCCGCCGCCGAGGCCAGACCCAGCGGCATGCCCCGGAACCGGGAGCTCCGCCGCGGCGAGCGGGGCAGCGGCGACCGCGAGCCGCGGCGCGGGGGCGGGGCGGCGTCCTGGCGGGCGGCGGCCACGGCGGCGAGCACGCGACCGTGGAGCCGGGCCGGCGGCTCGACCGGGTCGGGCTCCAGGGCCAGGGCGGCGGCGCCGCGGGCCAGGCTGGCGGCCAGCTCCCGGCAGCTCTCGCAGCCCTCCAGGTGGGCGAGGAGCTGCTCCCGCTCCTCGGGCGTCACGGACCCCAGGACCAGCGCGGGGACCAGGTTGGCCAGCTCGTCGTGCTCAATCGCCATCGATCAGTCCTCGGCCCTGCAGGTACGAGCACAGCTTCTCCAGACCCAGCCGGGTGCGGCCCTTGATCGTCCCCAGCGGCGCGTTCACCATCCGGGCGATCTCCTGCTGCGA
Organism: Chloroflexota bacterium; assembly: GCA_005880175.1. Next base: position 24,604 of record VBJR01000108.1, on the reverse strand, counting down.
GTAGCCGCCGTAGTACGCCAGCTCGAGCGCCTGCCGCTGCCCGCGGGGGAGCGCGTCCAGCGCGTCGCGGACCGCCTGCCGCTCGAGCGAGCGCGAGACCTCGCGCCAGGGGTTGGAGCCCTCGCCCTCGGCGCGGACCTCGATCCGCAGCTCCAGCTCCTCCCGCTCGCGCCCGGAGCCGCGCAGGTTGTCGATGGCGCAGTTGCGCACCACGGTCAGCAGCCACGTGCGCAGGGAGCCGCGGTCGGCGGCGAACGAGCCCACCCGCCGCCAGACCCTGACGAACGCCTCCTGCACGACGTCCTCGGCGCGGGCGCGATCGCCCAGGACCCGGACGGCCAGGGAGTACGCCGGGCCGCCGTACCGCTGGTAGAGGACATCCATCGCATCGACCTCGCCGGCGCCGAGGGCAGCGGCCAGCTGGGTGTCGCTCAGCTCGCTCAGGTCCTTCCTTCCCGGCGTCATCCGCCCCTTCCTACGCCTGCCGAAGCGCAACCGGATCACTCCCTCGGCGGACCGGACAGGAGTGATCCGGCGGCTCCCGGCCGCTCGTAGGAACGGGGCGACACCCGCTGGTACCGGCGGGAATCCCGCGACGAGGAGGAGCGCAACGTGGTCACAGCATGCCAGCCGGTGAGGTGGGCATGAGCGTGGGCGGGCCGATGGCCGGCGAGCACGGCGCCGCCATGGTGGCGCTGCTCTTCCTGCCGGTCGCCCTGATGGCGGGGCTGACGCTGGTGGAGGGCGCCGCCCGCTCGGGCTCGGCGGCGGCGGCCCGCCTCCGCCTGGCCCTCCAGGAGACGCCGGCGGCCGCCCGGCTGGCGCTGCTCGGGATGCTCGTCTCCGCCGCCGTCCACCTCGGCCTGGCGCCGGGGCACCTCGCCGAGGACCCGGTGCTCGGCGCGCTCTTCGTGCTCGACGGCGCGGCCCTCGGGGCCGTGGCCGCCTGGTCCCTGGTGCGGCCGCGCGCCGGCTGGCGCCTCGCCGGCGCCGTCCTGCTGCTGGCCGGGGTGCTCGCGTACGCCGGCTACGTGGTCACCGGCGCCGAGTCCGCGGACGCGGTCGGCGTCGCGACCAAGGTGGTCGAGCTGGCCGCCCTCGGCCTGCTCGCGCTGCCCGGCCGCCTGGCCGCCCCGCACCCATCTCGACACTTCGGAGGTCAGACACGATGAACCTGTCGCGCGCGTACGCCACCGTCTTCGGCGTCGTCTACACGCTGGTCGGCGTGGTCGGCCTGCTGGTCGCGCCCACCCTGGCCGTCGCCACGCTGATCGTCTTCCCGGTCAACGTGCTGCACAACGCGGTGCACCTCCTGGTCGGCGTCCTCGGCATCGCCGCCGTCGTGAGCAACCGCACGGTGGAGTACGCCCGGGCCATGGCCGTCGTGTTCGCCGTCCTCACGCTGGCCGGCTTCCTGCCGCAGCCGCTCCTGGGCCTGGTCCCGATCGGTGGCCTCGACATCGTGCTGCACGCGGCGACCGCCGTCCTGGCCGCGGCGGCCGGCTGGCTGTACCGGCCGCGCCCGACCGTCGCCGCGTAGATCTTCCGTTCCCCGGCAGGGCGGGCGGCGCCGCGCCGCTCGCCTCATCGGGCCCGTCCGCGGTGCCGGCCGGCAAGTTGTGGTAGCCTGCGGCCGGCATCCACGTTCCGAAGGATGCGCGTTGCGGAGTCCTCGCCTTCTCGAACTGGGCCCTCGACGTCGGCCTGACGCATGGTTCGAGAGCTACAAACCACAGGAGACTCCAAGCTGCCCACCTTCGAGGAACTCGGCGTCGGCAAGCGCACGCTGGCGGCGCTCGCGCGCCGGGGCATCACCACTCCCGTTCCGGTCCAGGCGGACGCGATTCCCAGCCTGCTGGCCGGTCGAGACGTCGTCATCGAGGCACCCACTGGGTCCGGGAAGACCCTCGCGTTCCTGCTCCCGGTCGTCGAGCGGCTGGCGCTGCCGGAGCCCGGCCCGCGAGCGCTGGTCGTGGCGCCCGTCCGCGAGCTGGCCATGCAGGTGGACGCCGTCTACCGCGGACTGGGGGCGCCGGGTCGCGTCGCCACCCTGTATGGAGGCGTGGGCTACGGCACCCAGATGGCCGCGCTTCGCAAGCGGCCCGACATCGTCCTGGGGACGCCCGGCCGGCTCCTCGACATGATCGAGCGCGGGCTGCTCCGCCTGGATCGGATCCGGTACCTGGTCCTGGACGAGGCGGACGAGATGCTCGACTCCGGCTTCGCGCCGGCGGTCGAGCGCCTGCTCGCGCTGACCGATCAGCCGCAGATGGTCCTGGCCTCGGCGACGATGCCCGACTGGGTCGCGGCGATGATCCGCAAGCACCTGGTCGACCCGGTGCGCGTCCGGGTCGCCGGCGCGGCGAGCGAGCCGCGGCTGGAGCACGCGATGATCCGCGTGGCGCGCGAGGCCAAGCTCTCGACGCTGAGCCAGGTGCTGCGGCAGAACCGCGGCGTCATCGTCTTCGGGCGCACCAAGCACGGTGTGCGCAAGCTGGCCGCGGCCCTGCGCCAGCTCCGCCACGACGCGGTCGAGCTGCAGGGCAACATGTCCCAGTCGGCGCGCGACCAGGCGATGGCGCTGTTCCGGTCGGGCCGGAGCGGCGTGCTGGTGGCGACCAACGTGGCCGCCCGCGGGCTGGACATCAGCCACGTGGACCTGGTCGTGAACTACGACCTGCCCGACACGGCCGAGTCCCTGACGCACCGGATCGGCCGCACGGCCCGGATGGGGAACGAGGGCCGGGCGCTCACCTTCCTGACGCCGGACGACGCGGTGGCGTGGCGGCGACTGCGCACCCGGGGCGGGCCCGACCTGCCCGAGCTGGACGTGGAGCACCTGCTCGGCGCCGGGGAGTGGCGGTACGCGCCGGCGCCGGCGGCCGCGCCCGTGGCTCCGGCGAGGCCCCGGCCGGCCGTGCCGGCGGCTCCGGCCCGGACCCGCCCGGGCCGGCCGCGATACCGGAGCCGGCGCCCGCGCCGGGCCGCGTAGCACCCGGGTCCGCCCCTCAGGCCGACCCGGGTGAACAGCGCCCGGCCCCGGTCAGTCCTCCAGGAACTCCTGGACCAGGTGGTCGCTCGCGTGGATGCTGACGATGCTCAACGGCTCCGTGCCCGTGTTCGTGAACCCGTGCGCCGTCTGCGCCGGCGCGATCAGGACCTGGTTCGCGTGGCCCTCGATCGTCTGCTGGCCGATGCGGAACGTCGCCTCGCCCTTCAGCACGATGAAGACCTCGGGGTACGGGTGCACGTGGAGGCCGACGCCCCGCCCCGGCGGCGTGGCCACGATGAAGCTCGTCGCCTGGATGCCGCCGAACTTGACCCCCTCGAACAGCCACGCGGTGGGGCTGAACCGCAGGCGTTCCATGTCGATGACCTGGGGCTCCTGCACGCCTGGATCATAGGCCGCCGGCCGGGCCGGACACACCGCTTCGGCTGACGCCGCCTCCGGGACTCCGGCGCGGCGACGCGGGACACACTGCCCATGGAACCCGCCCCGCCGCATCTGTACGGTGACGGCGCAGTGCTGACGGTGAGGCGCATGGAGGTGAGGGATGCCGGAACCACCTGAGTGCAGGTTCTGCCAGGTCGGCAAGGTCGTCGGCAGCAGCGACATCAGCGGCAGCGCCATGGCCGCGCGGATGCGCTGCGACTACTGCGGCGCCGGCTTCGAGAGCCTGTTCCGCCGCACCGGGTCGCGCCAGATGGCCGCGTCCATCCAGATCTACCCGGGCGCGGCCCGGCAGCCGCGCGTGGGCGTCGATCCCCGGCTCGTCGCCTGGGCGATGTCCTCGTTCGACGGCACGGTCGAGGAGATGGAGTCGGACGGCCTGCGGGTGAGCCGGGAGTCGCCCGTCATCCACTGATTCGACGCGGCTGAGCCAGGCTCAGCCGCGCGCCGGCCATCACGGTCGAGGACGGCGCGATTCCACCGCGCTGTGCTTCAATCGGCAGCGAGCCGTGGCTGGAGAGGAGAGAGGCCTCGTGCGACCCGTGGTCGCTGAGATCGGAGACGACGGGCCGCCGCCGTCCTGGCTGCGCCGGTTGACGCGCGCGCAAGCCGCCGCGGACGGCCCGGCGCAGCTTCCGTGGACCCTCCTGCTGATCGTGCTGGCCGCGGTGACGCTCGGCGCCGACCTCGTCCTGCCGGACGACGCGTTCGGCACGTGGGCGCTCGTGCTGCTCCCGGTGCTGGTCGCGAGCCGGGCGCTGGGCGCGCGAGCGCTCGTCGCGGTGCTGGCGGTGGTGCTCGCCGTCGAGGCGCTGGGCGTCGGCCTCGGCCGGCTCGAGCCGGCCGAGGCCGGCGGCCACCTGGTCGTGGTCGGACTGGTGACGGCGGTGGCCAGGGTGGCGGTGGCGGGCGCCGCCCGGGCCCGGCGCGCCCGCGAGCACGAGGTGGACGTGCTGCTCCGCTCGGCCGACCTCATCGGCGGCTCGTTCGACCAGCGCCGGGTCGCGAAGGAGGCCGTCCGGGCCGCCTCGGGCGCGCTGCCGGCCGACGGCCGCGGACCCGCCCGGGGGGCGTTCCTGATCCGGGTGTCGGCCGGCGCCGAGACGGTGCTGGCGGCCGATGGCGACGCGGCCGCCTGCATCGACCCGGACACGGGCCTGACGCGGCTCCGGCTGCCGCCCGCCGCGCTCCAGGTCCTCGACGACGGGCGGCCGCGCATCCTGCCGGTGGCCGACCTGCTGCCCACCGGGGCCGAGGGGCCCGCGCCGGGCGGCATCGCGGCCTGGACCGTGGCCCGGGTGGACGTCGGGGACCAGGCGTTCGGGCTGCTGGCGGTGGCGACGGCGGACCCGGCCGGGTTCCGCGGCGACGACCTGCGCCTGCTGACCGGCATCGCCCGCGTCACCGGGCTGGCGATCGGCGCGGCCCGGCGCCAGACCGAGCTGGCGGAGGCCGAGCAGCGCCTGCAGCACAGCCTGGTCCGGGCGATCGAGGCGGCGGAGGAGATCGGGTCCACCGAGCAGCTCCAGGAGATGGTCGAGCGCGCGCGGCTGCTCGCCGTCACCGCGCTCCGCGCGGACCGGGGCAACATCTCCCGGCTGGAGGGCGACGACCTGGTCGTCGAGCACGACAACCGGTCGAACCTGCCCTACGAGCGGCGGCGGCCCCTGGCCCGGAGCCGGATGGGCGCCGAGGCGGGCTGGCGTGGATGGTGCCGGCCGGGCTCCGGTACGCGATCTCCTGCCCGATCATCGTCGGGGGCGAGGTCTGGGGCCTGCTCGGCCTGGGGCGGACCCGGGACGAGCCGTTCACCGATGCCGACGGGGAGGCGCTCCTCCCGTTCGCGAAGCTGGTGGGCCTGCTGCTCCGGAACGCGCGGCGGCTGGACGAGGCCCGGCAGACCGACCAGGTCAGGAGCCGGTTCATGCACCTGGCGGCGCACGAGCTGCGGACGCCGCTCGCGGTGATCCGGGGCTATCTGTCGCTGCTGGAGGACGGCACGTACCCGGTGCCGGACAGGACCCGGGCCGAGGCGGTGGAGACCCTCGTGGGCAAGGCCCAGGAGCTGGAGTCGCTGGTGGAGCTGCTGGTCGTGGCGGCCCGGCTGGAGGGCGGCGGCCTGCCCCACGCCGCGGACGAGCTGGACATGGTGCGCGAGGTCGCCGAGGCGCTGGAGCGGGTGCGGCCGCGGGCGCGCCTGGAGGGGGCCCGGCTCTCCACCCGGGTGCGGGGCGGGCACCACGCGGCGACGGCGGACCGGGCGCACGTCGCGCTGATCCTGAACAACCTGCTGAACAACGCCCTGACCTACAGCCCGGCGCCGGCCGACGTCACGGTCGAGGTGCGGGACGGCGAGGCGGTCGAGGTGGCCGTCCTGGACCAGGGGCACGGCATCCCGAGCGAGGAGCACGAGCGGGTGTTCCAGCGGTTCCACCGGGTGGACGTGGGGCCCGCGCGCACGTCGGCCGGCCTGGGCCTGGGCCTGACGATCAGCCAGGAGCTGGCGTCCCTCAGCGGCGGCGAGCTGGTCCTGGAGCGCAGCGCCCCGGGCGAGGGCAGCGTGTTCGTGCTGCGCCTGCACCGCGCGCCGGACGGCGCCGCGGCCTCCTGAACGCGGCCGGCTGATGGACGCGCGGATCCGGAGGTATGAGCCGGGGGACGAGGAGGCCGTCGTCGCCCTGTCCCTGCGGGCCTGGGCGCCGGTCTTCGACTCGCTGGCCGGGGTCCTGGGCCCCGAGATCTTCGGCCGCCTGCACGCCGACTGGCGGTCGGACCAGGCGCGGGCGGTCCGCGACACGCTCGGCGACCCGGCCCTGCGGGTCTGGGTCGCGGAGGCCGAGCGCCGGGTCTTCGGCTTCGTGGCCATCCGCCTGCACCGGGAGCGGATGATCGGCGAGATCGCGATGCTGGCCGTCGATCCCGACGGCCAGGGCCGGGGCACGGGCACGATCCTGACCGAGTTCGCGACCGAGCGCGTGCGCGACGCGGGGATGGCGGTCGGCATGATCGAGACCGGCGGCGACCCCGGCCACGCGCCGGCCCGGCGCGTCTACGAGAAGGCGGGCTACACCCTGCTGCCGGTGGCCCGCTACTTCAAGGCGCTGTAGGCGGTCCCGCTCGGGCCTCGAGCAGCTCGCCGATCCGGGCCGCCACGCCCGCCGGCACGCCCGCGGCCAGGAGCTCCTCCCGCGACCGGTCGCGCACGAACTCGACGCCGCGGGTCAGCCCGTCCCAGAAGGCGGCGGCGCTGGCGGCGCTGGCGGCGCTGGCGGCGCCGGCGAAACCGGGCCGCCAGGCCGACGATGGCGACGTCCAGCCCGGACCCCTCGGGCTCAGCCACCCCCCTCTCCCCCTTCCAGCGCGCTGGCCAGGCGCCGGCGCCGGGCCTGGGCCCGCTCCCGCCGCCGGTCCAGCGAGGCCGCCCCGGCGCCGCCGGCCACGACCTCCGCCATGCCGCGGATGGTCGGATGGCCGAACAGCTCCACCAGCGTGACGGACGTCCCGAACGCCTCCTGGAGCCGCCGGTGCACCTGCACCAGCAGCAGCGAGTGGCCGCCGGCGTCGAAGAAGTTCTGGCCGGCGGCCAGGGCGCCGGCGCCCAGCACCTCCTGCCAGATCCCGGCCACCGCCCGCTCGACCGGCGTCCGCGGCGGCGCCGGGAGTGCGACCGCGGCGCCGCCACGCCGCGGCCGCGGAAGCGCTCGCCGGTCCACCTTGCCGTTCGGGGTCAGGGGCAGCTCCGGCAGCGCGGTCACGGTGCTGGGGACCATGTAGTCGGGCAGGATCTCGCGGGCCGCCGCCAGCACGGGCGCCGCGCCGGTGGCGGCGCCCGGCCGCCAGACCACGTACGCCGCCAGCTCGTCGCCCCCCGCGCCGTCGGCCAGCACCGCGACGGCCGCGTCGGCGATCGCCGGGTCCCGCTTCAGCGCCGCCTCCACCTCCCCCAGCTCGATGCGGTGGCCGCGCACCTTCACCTGGTGGTCGGCGCGGCCGCGGAACTCCAGGCCGCCGTCCGCCCGCCGCCGCACCAGGTCCCCGGTCCGGTACAGCCGGGCGCCCGGTGTCCCGGACACGGGGTCGGGCACGAACCGCTCGGCCGTCAGGTCCGGCCGGCCGAGGTAGCCGCGGGCAAGCCCGGCGCCGCCGATGTGGAGCTCGCCGCACACGCCCACCGGCACGGGCCGCAGGCGCGGGTCGAGCACGTGGAGGACCGTGTTGGCGATCGGCCCGCCGATCGAGACCGGGCCGGCCTCGACCCGCGAGGCCGTGGACCAGATCGTGGTCTCGGTCGGGCCGTACACGTTCCAGAGGGCCCCGGTCCGGGGACGCAGCTCCGAGGCCAGCGACTCGGGCAGCGCCTCGCCGCCGCAGAGGGCGGTCAGGCGGGGTAGGCCCGGCCAGCCGCTCCGCACCAGCTGGCGCCACGTGACGGGCGTGGCCTGGAGCACCGTGATCCCATCGGGACCGAGGCGGCCGGCGAGGAGCCACGGGTCCAGCGCCGCCGCCCGGTCGTAGACGACCACCGAAGCGCCCACGGTCAGGGGCAGGAACAGCTCCAGCGCCGCGATGTCGAACGAGACCGGGGTGAGCGCGCCCGCGAGATCGCGACGCCCTTGGGCCGGCCGGTCGAGCCGGAGGTGTAGATCACGTAGGCGAGCCGGTCGAGCGCCGGCGCGGCGGGCAGGTCGCGGGGCCCGCCGGCCTCGGCCGCGAGCGCCGCCACGTCCAGGACCGGGACGCCGTCCGGCACCGGGAGCCGGTCCCGCAGCGACCGCTGGGTGACCACGGCGCCGAGGCCGGCGTCCGCGATCATGTGCTCCAGGCGCTCCTGCGGGTAGCCCGGGTCGAGGGGCACGTACGCGGCGCCGGCCGCCATCACCCCGAGCAGGGCCGCCACCAGCTCGGGCGAGCGCTCGACGCACACGCCGACCCGCGCCTCCGGCGCCAGGCCCGCCGCCCGCAGCCGGTCCGCGGCGCGGGCGGCCAGCGCCGCCAGCTCCGCGTACGTCAGGCGGCGGTCGCCGCAGCGGACCGCGACCGCCGCGGGCGTCTCGCGGACCCGGGCGGCGAACTCGTCCAGCAGGCCGCCGCCGTCCCACGCCACCGCCGTGCGGTTCCACTCCCCCGCCTGCGCCCGTCGCTGGTCGGGGTCGAGCAGGTCGATGTCGGCGACCGGGCGGTCGGGCGCCGCGGCGAGCCCCGCCAGCACGCGCTCGTAGCACGCGACCAGGCGCTCGACGGTGGCCCGGTCGAAGAGGTCGCGGTTGTACTCGCAGATGACCGTGATCTCGCGCTCGGCCGCGTCCCGCCGGCCCTGCTCTGCCCGAGGGATCACCGTGACGCTCAGGTCGAACTTGGCCGAACCGTTGCTCAGCGCCACCTCCAGCTCGACCCGCAGCCCCGGCGGGTCGAGGTCGGCCGGCGGCGCGTCGTGGAACCCGCACATGACCTGGAACAGCGGGTTCCGGCTCAGCGTCCGCTCCGGGCGCACCTCCTCGACCACCCGCTCGAACGGGACGTCCTGGTGCCGGCACGCGCCGAGCGTGGTCTCCCGGACGCGGCCGAGCAGCTGGCGCGCGGTCGGGTCGCCCGACAGGTCCACGCGCAGGGCGACCGTGTTCAGCATCATGCCGATCAGCCGCTCGGTCTCGGGCCAGCGCCGATTGGCCAGCGCCGAGCCCAGCACGACGTCGTCCTGCCGGCACCAGCGGCCGAGCAGCGCGGCCAGCGCGGCGACGAACGTCATGAACAGCGTCACGGACTCCTGCCGGGCCAGCGCCCGCAGCTCGTCGCTGAGCCGGGCCGGCAGGCGCACCCGGACGGCGTCGCCGGCGTACGTCTGGACGGCGGGCCGGGGCCGGTCGGTCGGCAGCTCCAGGGCGGCGGGGATGCCGGCCAGCGTCCGCCGCCACCAGGCGAGCTGGGCGGCCGCCTCCGGGCCGGCGGCCCACGCCCGCTGCCAGACCGCGAAGTCGCCGAACTGGACCGGCAGCGGCGGCAGGGCCGCGTCCGTCCCCGCCAGCTCGGCCCGGTAGGCCTCGAACAGCTCGCCCAGGAAGAGGTTGAACGACCAGCCGTCGTGGACGAAGTGGTGCTCGGAGTGGAGCAGCACGTGCTCGTCGGGCGCGAGCCGGTACAGGGTCCAGCGGGCGAGCGGGATCGCCGCCGTGTCGAACGGGCGCCGGATCGCGCGATCCACCAGCGACCGCATGGCGGGATCGCGGTCCGGCCCGGGCAGGTCGGTCAGGTCGACGACCGGCAGCGCGACCGCCCAGGGCTCGTGCACCTGCTGCACCGGCGCGCCGCCGCGCTCGGGGAACGACGTGCGGAGGCTCTCGTGACGGTCCACGACCCGCTGCAGCGCCCGCTCCAGCGCCGGTGGGTCGAGCCGGCCGCGCAGCCAGATCCGCACGTGCACGGTGTATGCGCTGCCGGCCGCGAGCTGCTCCAGGAACCAGACCCGCTCCTGCGCGAACGACAGGGGCGGCGGTCCGGCCCCGTCCGGGCGCCGGCGGGGCGGCTCGGCCGCCGGCAGCGAGTCGCCCATCCGCTCGATGGCCGCGGCGATCTCCGCGATCGTCTGGTTCTCGAACAGCAGGGTGTGCGGGAGCTGGAGGCCCAGCGCGGCGCGCAGCCGCGCGGTCACGCGGGCGGCGAGCAGCGAGTGGCCGCCGGCCGCGAAGAAGTTGTCGTCCACGCCGACCCGGGGCTGGCGCAGCGCCTCCTGCCACGCGGCCGCGACGACCGCCTCGACCGGGGTGCGCCAGCACGCGGCGGCCATCACGCTCCCCCCGCCGCCAGCAGCAGGCCGATCCCCTGTCGCGAGTAGCCGAGCATGCCGCCGGCGTACAGCACGATCTGGGCGAAGATCGTCAGGCAGAAGAAGCTGTTGGTCGCCATCCCCGACCGGCGCGGAGCTTCGCGTAGTCGCCGTACGTCTCGGCCTCGGCCATGCCCCCCCTCCACGGGCCGACTCAACTACTGTCGAGCGCACATGGTACAGGAGGCTTGCCTATGGGAGGCCGTAGTTGGCACGCCCGGGAATCACCGGCGTTCTCTGTGAACGCACTGATAACCTGTGTCAGGCTTCGTACTGTCGACGGGGCGCGGGGCCAGTGCCGAACACCTGGAGATCGAGCTGCCGGCCGGCGCCCCTGCGGCGCTCGTGGCGGACGCGATGCGGCTGATGCACCGGTAGATCGGATCGACCCTCGGAGCCGGGAAGGCGGCACCCTGGGGTGATGCGCGTCATGCCACAGAGGAGCAGCTGCGATGAGCGACACCCAGCACGTCACCGCCGACCGGTCCGCACCGGACCTCGACGTCGTGATCTTCGGCGCCTCGGGCGACCTGGCCAGCCGCAAGGTGCTCCCGGCAGTGGGGGCGGTCGCGTCGCGGGCCCGGCTCCACGTCGTCGGGGCCGGGCGCAGCGACCTGTCGAACGAGCGGTTCCGGCAGGCGGTCGGCGAGACGACCGGCCGGACCGACCTCGCAGCCGACGCCGACTGGGTGCGGCTGGACTACGGCGACCCGGCCACGTACGGCGGCCTGCTGCAGGCGCTGCGCCGCGACGCGGCGGTCTACTACCTCGCCACGCCCCCCAGCACGTTCGCTCCGATCCTCTCGGCGCTGGCGTCCAGCGGCCTGACGCACCGGGGCGACGCCAGCCGCATCGTCGTCGAGAAGCCGCTGGGCGAGGACGAGGCGACGGCCCACCAGCTCAACGGCCAGCTCGCGGCGCTGTTCGACGAGTCGCAGGTGTACCGGATCGACCACTACCTGGCCAAGGACACGGTCCAGAACGTGCTCGCGTTCCGGTTCAGCAACGCGCTGTTCGAGTCGGCGTGGAACCGGCTGCTGATCGACTCGATCCAGATCACGGCCGCCGAGGACCTGGACGTCGGCCACCGGGCGGGCTACTACGACCACTTCGGCGCCGTGCGGGACATGATCCAGAACCACGTGCTCCAGATCCTGGCGCTGATGACGATGGAGCCGCCCACCACGTTCGACGCGGCGGACATCCGGGACGCGAAGACGCGCCTGCTGCGCTCCGTGCGCCCGCTCGACCCGAGCGCGGCGGTGCGCGGCCAGTACGAGGGCTACCAGGAGGCCGAGGGGGTCGCGCCCGGATCGCGGCGGGAAACGTTCGCGGCGGCCCGGCTCAACATCCACAACTGGCGCTGGCAGGGGGTGCCGATCTTCGTGCGCACCGGCAAGGCGCTGCGGGGCGCGGTGACGGAGGCGGTGATCAAGTTCCGCGAGGCCCCGCACCTGCACCTGGCCGGCCGGCCGGTACCGCCCATCCCGACGCTGCTGATGATCCGGTTCCAGCCGCACGAGGAGGTGCAGCTGCGGATCGGGGCGAAGGTGCCGGGCGCACACTTCGAGCTGGTGCCCGCCGGCCTCAGCCTGGAGTACCGGCGGCTGGCCCGGGGGCCGCTCCCGGACGCGTACGAGAACGTGTTCGCCGAGGTGCTGGAGGGAGGCCACTCGGTGTTCCCCGGCCCCGACGAGATCGAGCGAGCGTGGCACATCGTGGACCCGCTGCTCCGCGCGTGGGAGGCGGAGGGGAGCCCGGTGAAGTACGCACGCGGGTCGTGGGGACCGGCCGAGGCGGACGCGCTGATCGCGGAGCACGGCGGCGGCGCCTGGATCGCGTCGGCCGAGGAGCCCGGGATCTCCGGAGTTTGACACCCCCGGCAGGCGGTGCTATACGTCAGAGCACAGGGGGTGTCGGGCCACACGGGCAGTGGTCCGATGGAGCACCGAGAGGAGGGGGAGCCATGCAGGAGCAGGAAGGGCGCCGTCAACTGCCGCGCGCCGTCATCGCCAGCACGATCGGCACGTCCATCGAATGGTACGACTACTTCCTGTACGGCTCGGCGGCCGCGCTCGTCTTCCCGAAGGTGTTCTTCCCGACCAGCGACCCGCTGGCCGGCACCCTCACGTCGTTCGCGACGTTCGCGGTCGGATTCGCGGCGCGGCCCGTGGGCGCGCTCATCTTCGGCCACTACGGCGATCGCATCGGACGCAAGGCCACGCTGATCGCGACGCTGCTGACGATGGGGCTGGCCACGGCCGCGGTCGGCCTCGTGCCCGGCTACGGGACGATCGGCATCACGGGCGCGATCCTGCTGACGCTGCTGCGCGTGCTCCAGGGCATCGGCGTGGGCGGCGAGTGGGGCGGCTCGGTGCTCCTCTCGATGGAGTGGGGCAGCGTCCGCCGCCGCGGCCTGGTGGCGAGCTGGCCCCAGGTCGGGGTGCCCATCGGGCTGATCCTGGGCAACGGCGCGCTGCTCGTGTTCAGCAACCTGTCCGGCAGCGCGTTCCTCTCGTGGGGCTGGCGGATCCCGTTCATCCTCAGCCTCGTCCTCCTGCTGATCGGCCTGTACATCCGCCTCGGCATCGCGGAGACGCCGATCTTCCGCCGCCTGCTGGAGCAGCGTCGCATCGAGGAGCAGCCGGTGGTCGAGGTGCTCCGCCGCAGCTGGCGGGAGATCGTGCTCAGCATGTTCGTGCGCATGTCGGAGCAGGCGCCGTTCTACGTCTTCACCGTGTTCGTGCTGTCGTACGGGGTCAAGACGCTGAAGTTCTCGAACAACTTCATGCTGACGTCGGTGTTCGTCGCGGCGCTGCTGTCGCTGGTGACGATCCCGCTGGCCGCGCACCTGTCGGACCGGTTCGGTCGGCGACTGGTGTACGGGATCGGCGTGGTGCTGGTCGCCGTGATCGCGTTCCCGTACTTCGCGCTCCTGGACACGAAGGTGGCGGGGCTGGTCGTGCTCGCGGCGATCATCTCGCTGATCCCGCACGACCTCCAGTACGGCCCGCAGGCCTCGCTGATCGCGGAGAACTTCACGGGCCGGCTGCGGTACAGCGGCGCGTCGATCGGCTACCAGCTGGCATCGGTGATCGCCGGCGGCCCGGCGCCGCTGGTCGCGACGGCGCTGCTGGCCGCCTTCCACTCGGACGTGCCGATCGCGATCTACCTGGTCGGCTGCGCGGTGGTCAGCTTGATCGCGCTGGCGCTGATCCCGAACCGGGCCACGGCCGACCACACCGTGGAGTACGACGAGGACGAGACGGTGCGCGCGGGCAGGGCGAACGTCCCCACCTGACGGGGGCGGGTTCGCGTCGGGCCCTTCATGAGCGCACGACCGCCGTGTGCTCTGTCAGCGGCCCGGACCAGGGTCAGGCCCGCCAGGAAGCGTTGAAGTGTCGACATTTCAACGTGTCCGGGCGGCCGAAGAGGTTGAGCTGTCGACAGCGGATCCTGCCGCGCGAGCTGATCGAACGATGTCGCATGCACCGGTCAGGTCACCGCGGAGACGCCCCGTCTCCCCAACGCCAAAGTGCTATAGTGCTAGCACTTTCTCATGATCGAGTTCCACCTCCACTCCCGGTCCGGCGTGGCGTACTACGTCCAGATCGCCGAGCAGGTCCGCCACGCCATCCGGGCCGGGCTCCTGCGGCCGGGCGACCAGCTGCCGACGGTGCGCGAGGTGGTCGCGAGCGTCGCCGTGAACCCCAATACGGTGCTGCGGGCGTACCGGGACCTGGACCGGGAGGGGCTGCTCACGATGCGATCGGGGTCCGGCACGTTCGTCGCCGCGCCGGCGGCGGCCGCCGAGGAGGGCGCTCTCTACGCCCAGCTGGCCGGCGAGCTGCGGCGCTGGATCGCCACGGCCCGGCGCCGGGGCGCCGACGAGCGGACGCTGGCCGCGCTGTTCGACCAGGTCCTGCACGAAACGACGAGGGAGGTCGCGACATGACGTACGCCCTGGAGGCCGTCGGCCTGGGCAAGCGGTACCACCGCACCCGGGCCCTGGACGGATGCTCGTTCCGCATCGAGCCGGGCCGGGTGGCGGCGCTGATCGGCGCGAACGGCGCCGGCAAGAGCACGCTGCTGCACCTGGCCGCGGGCCTGCTCCGGCCGACCGAGGGCACCGTGACGGTGCTCGGCCGCCGGCTATCCCCACCTCACCGTGGCGGAGCACCTGCGGCTCGGCCGCCGCCTGAACCGGCGCTGGGACCAGGCCACCGCGGAGCACCGCGTCCAGGAGCTCGCCATCCCCCTCGACCGCCGCGCCGGACGTCTCTCGGGCGGCCAGCGCACCCAGGTGGCGCTGACGCTGGCGCTCGGCAAACGGCCCGAGCTGATCCTGCTCGACGAGCCGCTGGCCAGCATCGACCCGCTGGCGCGCCGCCAGTTCCTGCGGGAGCTGATGCAGGCGACCGCGGCCGGCGGTGTCACCGTGATGCTGTCCTCGCACCTGGTGACCGACCTGGAGCGGGTGTGCGATCACCTGGTGCTGCTGAACGCGGGCAGGGTGCAGGTCGCCGGGGACATCGAGGACCTGCTGGACTCGCACCGCCTGCTGGTCGGGCCGGCCGCCGCCGGCGGCCTCGTCCTCCCCGGCGTCACGGTGGTGCACCGCTCGGTGCACGCGCGCCAGACGAGCCTCTGGGTGCGCGGCCGGCCCGGCCCGCTGCCGCCTGCGTGGCAGGAGTCGGCGCTGTCGCTCGAGGAGCTGGTGCTCGCCTACCTGGCCGAGCCACGGGCGGCGATCCCGACAGCGGGACCGCTGGAGGCCGCGTCGTGACCTGGCTGGTCTGGCGGCAGCACCGGCTCCAGGCCCTGTGCGCGGCCCTGGTGCTCGCCGGCGGCATCGCGGCGCTCCTCTCGCTGGGCGCCGCCGCGCACGGGCTGCGCCTCGACGGTTCCGCCAGCGCGCTCACGCGCCTCGACGGCCTCCGCGGCCGCTGGTTCGGGCTCCAGGCCGCGATGCTGCAGCTCCCGGCGCTGGCCGGCATCTTCCTGGGCGCCCCCCTCTTCGCCCGCGACCTCGGCCGCGGCACGCACCGGCTGATCCTGACCCAGGGCGCCACCCGGCGGCGGTGGATCGTGGTCTCCCTGGCCTGGGTCCTCGTGCCGGTGCTGCTGGGCGGGCTGCTGCTCGGCCTCGTGGCCGCGCTGAGCGTCTGGGACCTGGACGAGGACGGCGTCTGGGGATCGTTCGAGTCGGTGGGGGTGGTGGCCGGCGGCTACCTGGTGCTCGCGGTCGCGCTCGGCACGGCCGCCGGGGCGCTGATCGGCCGGATCCTGCCGGCGATGGTCGTGACATGGGTGGCCTACGGCGTGGTGCACCCCGTCGTGATCGGGCTTCGCCAGGCGGGCTACCTGCTGTTCGGGCCGCTCCGCGTGACCACGCCGGGCACGTTCCCGATCTCGCCGCTCCCGGCCCACGACTGGATCGTGGGCCAGACGGTCGGGACCGATCACATCGACTGGTGGTACTACCCGCTGGACCGCTTCTGGACGTTCCAGGCGGTAGAGACGGCGATCCTGCTGGCGCTCACCGCGGCGCTGCTGGGGCTCACCGTCGTCTTCCTGCGGAGGCGGCTCGCCTGACGCCGGCCGGTCGCCGCCCCGTGGCTCGAGCAACAGGCATCACCCTGACCTGGCACGCTGCCGCCCGGGACGAGGCGGCGCCGGCCTCT
Source organism: Chloroflexota bacterium (assembly GCA_005880175.1). The sequence goes on along the minus strand of VBJR01000108.1, from coordinate 8,649 downwards.
CCCGGGGTGGCTCTCCCATGAGCGCGGCCGAATCCGCCACACGCGTCACGCGTGTGCCGGGCGGCGTGGTGCGGCTCGTTCTCCGTGCCGCGGGCTGTCTGACCAGCCTGCCGGCC
>VBJR01000108.1:0-8521 GCA_005880175.1 Chloroflexota bacterium | reverse complement strand
AGTAGAACGCCAGGCCGATCACGATCAGGTAGCCCAGCATCACCAGCGTCCAGCCGAAGTTGTGGCGGATCACCGCGCCTTCGTTGCGGACGAAGCCCGTCGTCGCCACGCCGACGCTCGCCGTCTGCGGGGCCACCGGCTTGCCCACCTCCGCGCCGACCGAGCTCAGCGACGGCGCGAGCAGGACCGGGAAGCCGAGCAGCTGGCCCACCGTCTTCTGGAACGCGCCGAACAGCGCGTTCGTGGACGTGTTGCTGCCGGACAGCGCCACCCCGATCCAGCCGACGATCGCGACCAGCAGGATGTACGCCGTGCCGATCTTCGAGAACCCGTACGCCATCGAGTTGGCCATGCCCGAGTAGTTGAAGACGTACGCCAGGCCGAAGATGAACACGCCGACCAGCAGCGCGCCCCACATCTGCCGGAACGTGCGCCGGAACACCTCGGGCAGCACCTCGCTCAGGCGCGGCCGCACCGTCGCCGCGATGAACGCCAGGATCAGCAGCCACGAGACCAGGATCGACGTGCCGGCGATCGCCGGCGCCCACATGAACGTCACGTTCCCCGCCTTGCCGCTGATCGACGAGGTGAAGTCCGCCACGAACTTGGCCGCCACGTACTTGGGCAGCGGCGACCAGGGCCCGGTCCACAGCGCGACCACGACCACCAGGATCGCGAACGGCGCCAGCCCGAGCACGACGTCCCGGCTCCGGGCCGGCTGCGGCGTCGATCCCCCGCCCACCGCGAGGGGCCGCCGCGTCAGCGGCACGCCCCCGAAGCCCAGCGTCTCCGAGGGACGCCAGAAGCGCAGCAGCACCAGCAGCGCCGCGAAGCACACGAGCGCGCCCACCACGTCCGGCAGGTACGGGTTGACGAACTGCGAGATCGGGAACTGCCCCGCGATGTACGCGAGCGAGCCGACGACCGCGAGCGGCCACCCGGTCCGGAAGCCCTTCCAGCCGCTGACCAGGTAGATCAGCAGCCACGGCGGCAGCAGCGCCAGCACCGCCACGATCTTCCCGATCGAGGCCGAGAGCGCCAGCAGCGGCAGGCCCGTGACCGCGGCCAGGCCGATGATCGGCGCGCCCAGCGCGCCGAACGAGACCGGGGCGTTGTTGGCCAGCGCCGCCACGCGGATCGCCTCCAGCTCCGCGATGCCGAACGCGACCAGGATCGGCGCGACCACCGCCCACGGATAGCCGAAGCCGACCAGCCCCTCCAGCAGGGCGCCGAACGCCCACGCGAGCAGGATGGCCTGGACGCGCACGTCCTCCGTCGCCTGCGTGATGAGCCAGGACTTGAAGTGCTCGAACAGGCCGGTCACGACCAGCGTGTTGAAGATCACGACCCCCCAGAACGTGATCCAGTCCACCGACCACACGCCGGTCGCGCTCCCGTACAGGTACGCCTGCAGCGACGACCCGAACGGCGCCCGCCACACGAGCACCGCCAGGAGCAGGGTCACGACGGACCCGATCAGGACCGCCAGCCACGCCGTCATTCGGAACACCGCGAGCAGGACCAGCAGCAGCGCGACAGGAACGAGCGCGACCAGCGTCGTGGCGACCAGGTTGCTGACAGGGTCCAGCGCCTGATGGAACGCCAGGAACATAGCCTCCCCCTCCGTGAGTGTTTGCGCCGCCCAGCCTACGCCGCCACTCGGGTCACGACCGGCTCGACGTTCAGCGGGCCCCGGCCCCACCCCCCGGCGCCGGCGTCCACCCGAACCGCGGCTCCCGGCGCTCCAGGAACGCCGCCATGCCCTCGGCGGCGTCGCCGCTGCCCGCGACCTCGCCGCGCCAGCGAGCCGTGACGGCCGGGTCGATCGCGCCGCTGGCGCTGACCGCGTCCACCATCTCCTTGCTGGCCATCTGGGTCAGCAGCGAGCGGCGCCGGGCCACCAGGTCCGTGAAGGCGGCGAGCCGGCCCGCCAGCTCGCCGGGCGGGTGCACCTCGTCCACCAGCCCGATGCGCAGCGCCCGGCCGGCGTCCACGATCTCGGCCGAGTACAGCAGGTGCTTGGTCGCCGACGGCCCGATCAGCCGCACCACGCGCTCGATGGCCGCGGCCGGGTACACGATGCCGAGCCGAGCGGGGGTGATCCCGAAGCGGGCGGTCGCGTCCGCGATCCGCAGGTCGCACGCGGCGGCGATCCCGGTCCCGCCGCCCACGCACGCGCCCGTGATGGCGGCCAGCGTCGGCTTGGGGAACGCGGCCAGGGCGGCCTCGGCCGCAGAGTTGGCCCGCCCGTACTCGCCGGGCTCGGCCGCGGCCATGCCGGCGATGTCCGCGCCGGCGCAGAAGTGCTCCCCCACCCCACGCACGACCAGCAGCCGGACGGCCGGGTCGGCGGCGAGGCGGCGGCACTGCTCGGCAATCCCGAGCCACATGTCGTAGGTGACGGCGTTGCGCTTCTCGGGCCGGCGCAGCCAGAGGGTGGCGACGCCGTCGTCGATGGCGACGGCCAGGTGGTCAGCACTCACGCCGACAATCCCAGCACGAATCGGCCGGCCGGCGGGCTGGAGCGCCTCGGCCTGGCCGGCGAGGAGCAGCTCCTCGCCGTCGGCCGGGCCGAGCCCTAGCTGCTTCCCGCCGAGGCCGCCGTCGGGGTGAACCGCACCGGCAGGTGCTTCACCCCGCCGACCAGCGGGATGCCGAGCGAGCGGAGGTACACCGGCTCGGCCGCCACCTCGATGTCCGGGAGGCGGCTGAACAGCTGCCGGAACACCACGGCCAGCTCGCGCCGGGCCAGGTGGGCGCCCAGGCAGAAGTGCGGGCCGGGGCCGCCGAACCCCACGTGCGGGTTCGGGTCGCGGTGCACGTCGAAGCGCTCGGGGTCGGCGAACACGCGGGGGTCGCGATTGGCGGCGCCATAGAACAGGACGACCCGGTCCCCCTCGTGGAACTGGTGGCCGGACAGCGTGAGGTCGCGCGTCACCGTCCGGCGCATGAACGTCACCGGCGAGGCGGCGCGGACGATCTCCTCCACCGCGGCGGCCGTCACGCCCTCGGGGTCGGCCTGCCACATGGCCCGCTGGTCCGGGTTCTCGTGCAGCAGCTGCATGCCCAGGCTGATGGCGGTCCGGGTCGTGTCGTTGCCGGCGACCGCCAGCAGGATGAAGAACGGCGCCAGCTCGCTGGGCGTGAGCACGTCCTCGCCCACGTTGGCGTGGACGAGCGCGCTGGTCAGGTCGTCGGCCGGATGGACCCGGCGGTGCTCCGCCAGCTCGTTCATCAGGCTCGTGAGCTGCATCCCCGCCTCGAGCAGCGCGCCCAGCACGTCGTCGCGGCCGCCCAGGCGGTCGGCGTCGCCGGCGCCGAGGATCACGTTGGTCGCGCGCAGCACGGTGGAGAACTCGCTGCGCGGGATGCCCATCATGTCGCAGATCACCAGCAACGGGAACGGCTCCGACAGCGCCTCGACCAGGTCAACTCGCCCCGCTCGCACATCCCGTCGATGACCTCGGCGCAGATCCGCTCGACCGAGTCGAGCAGCTCCTGGAGCTTGCGGGGCGTGAACGCCCTGGCCACGATCCCCCGCTGCCGCGAGTGGCGCGGGTTGTCCATCACGATGAACGAGCCGAAGAACTCCATCGCGTCGCTGGGCAGGTCGTTGATCGCGGTGCTGCCCTTGCCGGAGCAGAAGTCCAGCGGCCGGCGGCTGATCTCCACCACCTCGCCGTACCGGGTGACCGCGAAGAACTCCCCCTCCTGCTCGGTGACGGCGTCCCTGAAGGGCGTCCTGATGAACGGCCCGAGCTCGCGGAGCTGTGCGAACCGCGCCATCCGCGCCGACAGCGGCAGGTGCCAGAACGCGGCATCGCCGATGGACAGATCCTCTCCGGTCATCTGACCTCCCCTTGCGCAGTCTCGATGCCCGCATCGTAAATCGCCGCGGGAGGAGGTGACGAGCGGCGGGCTGGCGACTACGCCGGGCGCTGCTTGTGACCCGCCGCCAGCAGCTCGACCATCTCCGCGATGCGGGCCGCGCGCACGTCCGGCCGCCGCGTCGTGGCGTCCACCCAGCGGAGATAGCCCCTGCGGTAGAACGTGGCGAGCGCCTCGAAGAACGCGCGGGCTTCGGGCCTGGCGTCGAGGGCGGCCGCCACGTCGGGCGCGAGCGAGCCGAGCTGCGGGCCCTCGGGTCCGAGCGTGACCTCCACGGACTCGCCGTCCCCGAGCCCGTTGTCCCGGCACCAGGCCGGGCCCAGGACCAGCCGGGGCCCGTCGAGCGGCCCGCGCACGCGGCGGCCGGCCACGGTCCCGGTGATGTGGTGCCGCGCCTTCGTGCCCCAGGCCTCGTCCGGATCGAACGGCAGGGCGATGACCACCCGACCGTTCAGGTCGCGCTCGACGACGGCCGTGAACGGAGGCGGCGTGCGCTGGGCCGGCCGTACGCTCGGGCGATGGTCAGGGGTGTCCCTCGTACACGACTCGGCCGCGTGGCCGCCGCGCTGGCCGGCCTCGCGGTCCTCGCCGCCTGTCAGGGCACGAGCGGAAGCGGCTCGACGGCGAGCGGATCGGCGAACGGCTCGGCCGACAGCACGACCGTCTCCGTGGTGAAGACGGTCAGCCCGTCCGTGGTGCTCATCCAGACGGCCGACGGCCTGGGCTCGGGCGAGGTGTACGACACCAAGGGCAACATCGTCACCAACGCGCACGTCATCGGGTCGGCGACCAGCTTCGTGGTCACGACGTCGTCCGGCAAGCAGCTCGACGGCACTCTGGTGGGCTCGTTCCCGCCCGACGACCTCGCCGTCATCCGGGTGAACGGCGCGGGCCTCCAGCCGGCGAAGTTCGGGGACTCGTCGAAGCTGGAGCCCGGCGCGACCGTCCTGGCCATCGGCAACCCGCTCGGCCTCGAGGGCAGCGTGACCTCCGGCATCGTCAGCGCCCTCGGCCGGGTCGTCAGCGAGGGCCCGGGCGGCGCGACGCTGCCCGACGCGATCCAGACCAGCGCCCCGATCAACCCGGGCAACTCGGGTGGCGCGCTGGTGGACCTCGCCTCCGAGGTGGTGGGCATCCCCACCCTCGCCGCCCTCAGCCCCGGCAGCCAGGCGCCGGCGCCCGGCATCGGGTTCGCGATCTCCAGCAACCGGGCGAAGGTGATCGCCGACCAGCTGGTGGCGACGGGCCGGGTCACCAACTCGGGCCGCGCCTACCTGGGCATCCAGGGCGGCGCGACGACCGGCGGCGAGGGCGTGCTGGTGGTCGCGGTCACGCCCGGCGGCCCCGCGGCGCAGGCCGGCATCACCGCGGGCACGCTGATCACGTCGGTCGCGGGCAAGCCGACGCCGGGCCCGAGCCAGCTGGCCGAGGTCCTGGCGACGCTGAGCCCGGGCCAGACGGTCCCGGTGACCATCGTCCCGCCCCACAGCGGGGTCAGGACGACGATCAACGTGACGCTGGGAGAGCTCCCGGGCTAGTCCACGAGGCGGTAAGGGCCAATCGCCGGCGGATGGCCCAATGGAAGGGCCAGAAGTGGTCTATTCGCCGGCGGATGGCCCGATCGACGCTGGCCCAACCTGTTCGGTCGCAGCAGAGCCGGGGCTGGCGGAGCCTGACTGCGTCAGGCCGGCGCCAGTCCGGCTCGTGCAGTGCCCTTCACGATGCCGCGGAGCAGCAGGTGCCGAGCGCTCTGAAGGATCGTCATCTGCCCGAAGACCGGCTCGACGATGACCTTGCGTCGGGAGTAGGCGGCGCGGCCCTTCTTGGTCCGCGTCTTGCGCGCCATCCGTTCCCGGGCGGTGGCGTTGGCCGGGATGCGTCCTCGCGGCGCCGGCGGAGGGGGCTGGCCGTGCGGCCAGCGGCCGGTGGCGATCAGGGCGTCGACGTTCTTGTCGGCGAGGGCCTGCAAGCTGTCCTCGGCGCAGTAGCCGGAGTCGGCGAGCACAGCCGCAGCGTCTGCAGGAACAGCCCCGCCAGCGCCTCCAGGTGCCGGCGCCGGAAGCGCGCGATCGAGCGGAAGTCCGGCGCCGCTCCCGCCGCCAGGTAGCGGAAACGCCACGTCGTCGACCCGCGCTCCTAGTCCGTGACGTTGAAGTGTCGATAGTTCAACGTCTCACCGGCCCCTGAGGCGTTGAAGTGTCGATACTTCAACGCCTCAGCGCTCAGCCGCCCGGGCTCACCACCGCCGGGGCCGTCGCCGGCGCGGCCCGCCACGGCATCAGCAGCGCCGCGCCCAGGCCGATCAGCGCGATCACGCCGACCGTCACCAGCGCCAGCGCGAACGGCTGGCCGCCCGGTGCCGTGGACGCCACCAGCACCGAGCCCACGATCGCCGTTCCGAGCGAGGAGCCCAGGTTCGACACGCTGCGCGACAGGCCCGAGATCTCGCCCTGCTCCGAGTCCGGGAAGCTCGACTGCACCACGTTGACCGACGCGGTCAGCATGATGCCCACGCCCAGCCCGATCAGCAGCAGCCCCGGCACGATCGCCAGCAGGCTGTCGTCGGTGACCAGCGACAGCACCAGCAGCAGCAGGATGCCGCCCACGGTCAGCACGAAGCCGGCGCGAATCAGCACGGGCTGCGAGCGCCGCCTCGCCAGCCGGCCCGCGGCCGCCGAGGACACCAGGATGCCCGCCGTCGCCGGCGTCAGGATCAGCCCGGTCTCGATGGCGGTGTGGTGGCGGACCGTCTGCAGGAACACCGAGATCACGAAGAAGGAGCCCTGCATCACCAGCCACTGCACGCACTGCGTGACCAGGCCCAGGTTCGACGTTCGGTTGCGGAACAGCGCCGTGGACACCAGCGGCTCCCGCGCCGCCCGCTCCTCCAGCCAGATGTGCAGGAAGAACCAGCCCAGGAACAGCGCCCCGATCGCGACGTACACCCAGACCGGCGACACCCCGCCCTTGGGGATGAGGACCACGCCGCCGATCGACCAGTCCTCGCGGGACCGGAACCACCCGTACGTCCCCGACTGCAGGATGCCCAGCACCACGAAGAACAGCCCCGCCGCGTTCAGGGCCGCGCCCACCAGGTCGAACCGCGGCCGATGCCCGTGGACGCCCGGGTCGTCGATGCGCCGGCTCATCACCAGGATGAGCCCGACGACCACGACCTGGAGGAGGAACGACGCGCGCCAGCTGATGGCGGTCGTCACCAGGCCGCCGATCAGCGGGCCGGCCGCGGCCCCGATCCCGCCCGCTCCGCTGACCACGCCGAACGCCTTCGCCCGCGTCGTCAGGTCGGTCGCCAGGACCGTGATCAGGATGTAGATGGGCGGGATCATCAGGGCGGACCCGATCCCCTCCAGGGCCGAGTAGCCCACGACCAGCGCGCCCAGGCCGGGCGCCAGCGCGGCGAGCAGACCGCCCACCCCGTACACCACCAGGCCGATCCGGAAGCACGCCTTGCGACCGATGATGTCGGTCAGCTTGCTGCCGGGGATCATCAGCGCGGCCATCGTCAGCGTGAACAGGGTGATGGCCGTCTGGACGCCGACGACGTTCGTCCCCAGGTCGTCCGCGATGTTGGTGACGGCGACGTTCATGTTGGTCGCCGCGTAGCTGGCGATGAACTGCGCCAGCGCCAGCGGCAGCAGGATCGAGCGGGCGGACGGGGCCGCGGCCCCCACGTCGCGGGTGGTCACGGCGCTACCTGGCCGCCACCGCCTGCCGGCGGGTCGTGACCCGGCCCTCCAGCCGCTGGCGCAGCTCGTCCAGGCCGCCGCCCTGGTCGAGCATCGCGTCGAGCGTGAGCGCCGCGTTGATCAGCGCCAGGTGCGTGAACGCCTGGGGGAAGTTGCCGAGCTGGTCGCCGGTCAGGCCGATCTCCTCGGAGAACAGGCCGAGGTGGTTGCCGTAGCTCAGCATCTTGTCGAAGACCAGGCGCGCCTCCTCCAGGTACCCGGAGCGCGCCAGCGCGTCCACGTAGAAGAACGTGCAGAGGGAGAACGTGCCCTCCGAGCCGCGCAGGCCGTCCGGGGAGGCGCTCGGGTTGTACCGGTAGACCAGGCTGTCCTCGACCAGCTCGCGCCGCATCGCGCGCAGCGTCGAGTGCCAGCGCACGTCGCTGGGCGGCAGGAAGTTGACGCGCGGCATCAGCAGGAGCGCGGCGTCGAGCACGTCGCCGCCGTACGACTGCGTGAACGCGCCCACCCGCGCGTTCCAGCCCCGGTCCATCACCTGCTCGTAGATCCGGTCCCGGACCTCCCGCCAGCGCTCCAGGTCGGCCGGCGTCCCGTGCTCGTGGGCCAGCCGGATCGAGCGGTCGAGCGCGACCCACGACATCACGCGGCCGTACGTGAAGTCCTGCCGGCCGCCCCGCGTCTCCCAGATCCCCTCCTCCGGCTGGTCCCAGTTGTCGCACAGCCAGTCGGCGAGCCGGCGGACGTCGGTCCAGCCCTCGTAGCCGACCGGGAGCCCGGACCGGTCCGTGAGGAAGAGCGCGTCGATCAGCTCGCCGTAGATGTCGAGCTGGAGCTGGTCCGACGCGGCGTTGCCGACCCGGACCGGGCGCGAGCCCCGGTACCCGTCGAGGTGGTCCAGCGTCTCCTCGGTGAGGTCCGACGAGCCG
>VBJR01000107.1:26755-42282 GCA_005880175.1 Chloroflexota bacterium | reverse complement strand
GGCGGCGGCGCGGCCGCCTCGGGCTGAGGTTCCGCGGGGGGAGCGGGCGGCTGCTCGGCAGCGGCCGGTGAACGCCGGCCGCGCCGGCGGCGCGACGACGACGGGGCCGGCTCGGCCGGCTGCTCCACCGGGACCGGCACCGTGGGCTCCGCGACCGCCGGCTCGGCCGCCACCACCGGCGTCTCCGCGACCTGCGGCTGCGGCTCCGGCTGGGCAGCCTGCTCCTGCCGGCCGCGGTCCGACCCGCGCCGGCGGCGCCGCGACGTCCCCTCGGCGGCGGCCGGCTCCAGCGACGGCGGGGCCGGCTCGGGTTGGGGCTGCGGCTGCTGCTGGGGCTGGGGGGCGCGCCACTGGGGCTCGGCGGCCTGCCGCACCACCTGCTCGCGCAGCGGGCCCGGCGTCGGCTTGGGCGGCAGGTCGCCGCCCGGCAGCACCTCCGGCGCGCCCCGGCGGCGGCGGCGGCGGCTCGACTTGCCCTGGCGATACGCCTCGGCGGTCTGCTCGCGCCGGTTGACCAGCCTGGTCACGTCGGCGACGGCGACCAGCTCGCCGCGCTGGTTCTCGACCTCGACCTGCCAGACGGCCTCGCCGGGGCGGACCGGGCGCATGAAGCGCCACGTCATGCCGACCATACCCACCGTGGCGGGCACCGGCACGTCGATCGCGCCGAGGCCCGCCGTCACGGCGGCAACGAGCGCACCCGGCACCACGGGCTCACCGAAGTGACCGCCGCGCGCATGCTCCGCGTCCGTGTACAGCGGGTTGAAATCACCGGACAAACCGACGAAGGCAGCCAGATCGGCCGCGGTGATGGTCCTTCGCCGCGTTCGCCACTCGGCACCGAGTGGCAGGTCTTCAAAGTGGACGAGTTCCAGGACGTTCTCCGTTTTCTGCGGTTGCGAGTATACCGCCACTGCTGCTCCTACCATGGGTCCGGTGAGTCACTACTGCGTGAACTGCGGGACTCCGCTGGAGCCGAGGATCGTCGAGGAGCGCGAGCTGGAGGCCTGCCCGCGCTGCCCGTTCATCCTCTGGCACGACCCCAAGGTGGTGACCATGGTGGTGGTGGTGGACGAGCGCGGCGACGTGGTCGTCGGCCGCCGCGGCATCGAGCCAGGATACGGCCTGTGGTGCCTCCCCGGCGGCTACGTCAACGACGACGAGGACCCGGCCGACTCCGCGATGCGCGAGTGCCGCGAGGAGATCGGCGTGGACGTCGAGATCACCGGCCTGCTCGGCGTCTACCACATCCGGAAGCGCGACGCGCCCAGCATGGTCGGCATCGGGTACCGGGCGCGGCTCCGCCCCGGCGAGGTGCCGGCGGCGGGCAGTGAGATGCTGGAGATCGCGACCTTCCGGGCGGACCGCCTGCCGGACCTGGTCTTCACCAGCCACCGCCAGGCCATGCGTGACTGGCTCGCCACCTGGGAACAATCAGCCCTGGAGACGACATGAACTGGGTCAAGACCTTCTTCCTCGCGACCGTCCTGACGCTGATCCTCGTGATCGGCGGCAACCTGCTGTTCGGGCGGGCGGGTCTCATCCTCGGCCTCGGGCTCGCGCTGGTGATGAACGGGACCGCCTACTTCTTGGGGGACCGCCTGGCGATCGCCGCCGCGCAGGCCCAGGAGGTGTCCCCGGGCGAGGCGCCGATGCTGCACGCGCTGGCGGACCGGCTGGCGGCGCAGTATCAGGTCCCCAAGCCGCGGGTCTTCGTCAGCCCCGACCCGAGCCCGAACGCGTTCGCGACCGGGCGCAACCCGAGCCACGCGTCGATCGTGGTCAACCAGGGGCTCCTGCAGATCCTCGACCAGGAGGAGCTGTACGGCGTCCTGGCGCACGAGTTCGCCCACGTGCGGAACCGCGACATCCTGATCAGCACGGTGGTGGCCGTCCTCGCGGGCGCGATCACCCTGCTCGCCCAGATCGGGCAGTGGAGCCTGTTCTGGGGCGGCGGCGACGAGGACAACCAGAGCCCGCTCGCCGTGGTCGGCGTGCTGCTGTTCGTGGTCCTGGGCCCGATCGCGGCGCTGCTGATCCAGCTCGCGGTGTCCCGCTCCCGGGAGTACGAGGCGGACCACACGGGCGCCGAGGTCAGCCATGACCCGATCGCCCTCGCGAACGCGCTGCGCAAGCTGGAGCGGGCGACCCAGGTGGTGCCGTCGCAGACGGCCCAGCCGGCGTTCGCGCACCTGTACCTGGTCAACCCGCTGTCCGGCCAGACCTTCGCGAACCTGTTCTCGACGCATCCCCCGCTGGAGGAGCGCATCCGCCGCCTGGAGGCGATGGCGCACCAGCGCCAGCCCTAATTAGCTGGTCCTGCAGCGGGTCAGGCCGCCGCGGCGGGCCTCGGCAGCCGGACCCGGCTGCTGCGCAGGACGGCCGTCAGGCCCGCCAGGAGCAGGCCGGCCGCGGCGCATGCCGTGAAGCCGGCCAGGTAGCCCGACCGCTCCATGATCGTCCCGAAGATGGCCGGGCCGAAGCCCAGGCCCAGGTACAGCACCATGCCGTAGAGGCCCATCGCGACGCCCCGGGTCTCGGCCGTTGACAGGTTGCTGAACAGGACGCTCAGCGCGATGTAGACCGTGGCCAGGATCGGGACGGACAGGGTCAGCAGCAGCGTCGTCGCCCAGAAGCCCTCCAGGTGTGGGAGGACCGCGATCGCCACCGCGTACACGCTCAGCCCGATCGCCACCAGCAGGCCCCGGCGCGGCAGCCGGTCCACGATCCGGCCGCCCGGGATGCGGGCCAGGCCGTTGGCGACCGCCTGCAGCGCGATCAGGTATCCGATCTGCTCGGGCGACAGCCGCAGCTGCTCCTTGCCGTACACGGGCAGGTACGCCTGGAGCGTGCCCCACAGCACCGTCGCGCCCAGCATGCCGACCGCCGCCACCGCGAACGCGCGCCGGCCCGCGATCTCGCGCAGCGGCGCGATCAGGTTCCACCCCACCTCCCGGCCGGGCGCGGCGCGGATGCCGAGCGTCAGGAGCAGGGCCAGTCCGAACAGGGCGGCGGAGATCTCCAGCGCCATGCCCAGGGTGAGCCAGTGCAGCGAGATGCCGGCCAGCGCGGGACCGGTCAGGAGGCCGACCTGGAACGCCAGCGTCAGCCAGCCCAGGGCCCGACCCACGGTGCCCGCCGGCACCACGTCCACCAGCGAGGACATCAGCGCCGCCTGCGCCCCGGCGATGCCGACGCCGGCGAGCCCCTGCCACAGCAGGAGCAGCGGCACGCTCTGCGCCACGCCCAGCCCGACCTGCGCGAGCCCGCCGATCGTGATCGAGACGAGCAGCAGCGTCCGCTTGCCGAACCGGTCGGCCAGGAAGCCGGCGGGAAGGGAGAGGCCGGCGGCCGTCACCGTGCCGACGCTGAAGATCAGTCCGACCGCGACCTTGTCGCCGCCCAGCTCCACCACGCGCAGGGGAAGGGCGAAGGAGCGCACCCCGAGGGCCGCGAACATACACCCCGCCGCCACATAGATCGGCAGGGTCGTACTTCTGGCTGAGGGCACGCCACTTTAAGATACCCATGCGGTGTCTGCGGACATTCCAACTCCCTCCGGCGAACTGGCGCGCGCCGCCGAGCTGGTGGCGGCGGCCCGGCGCGGCGTCGCGTTCACGGGCGCCGGCGTGTCGGCCGAGAGCGGCATCCGCACGTACCGCGGCCAGGGCGGCCTCTGGCGGCAGTACGACCCGTACAAGGTGGCGTCGATCGAGGGCTTCCGCCGCGATCCGGCGGTGTACTGGGGCGTCGCCAGCCAGGGCTGGACGATGTTCCGCGAGGCCCGGCCCAACCCCGGCCACGTGGCCCTGGTCGAGCTGGAGGCGGCGGGTCACCTGGCGGGCGTGGTCACGCAGAACACGGACGGCCTCCACCGCGACGCGGGCACCCGCAGGCTGATCGAGCTCCATGGCAACGGCCGGAGGGTCCGCTGCCTCGACTGCGGCGCGACCGAGCCCCGGCCCGACGTCCAGGCCCGGCTGGACCGCGAGCTGCCGCCCCACTGCCTGGTGTGCCACGGCATCCACCTCAAGCCCGACGTGGTCTTCTTCGGCGAGCCGCTGCCCTCCGCGGCGATGATGGAGGCGTTCCGGATGGCCCGGGAGTGCGACCTGATGCTGGTCGTGGGCAGCTCGCTCCAGGTGTACCCCGCGGCCGACGTGCCGGAGGTCGCAACGGATCGCAACGTGCCCGTGGTGATCGTCAACGACGAGCCGACCCCGCTCGACGTCGCGGCGGCCGTCGTCGTGCGCGGCCGGGCCGGCGAGGCCCTGCCCGAGATCGCGCGGCTGGCTACTGCGGGGAGCCCGCCGGCCTGAGGTGGATCACGTCGCCGGCCGCGAACGGGCGGCCGCCGACGATCAGCGTCCCGTCGGGCGCGATGTCCTCGGCCACGCCCTCGAACGTCTCCCCCGACAGCTGCACGCGCACCCGCCGGCCGAGTGTGTCCGCCCGCTCGCGCCAGGCGCTCAGGACCACCGGGGGCGCGGCCGCGAACCACAGCGGCATCTGCTCCGCCATTCGGGCGATCAGCTCGTCCCGGTCCAGGCCCAGCATGGCCGCGCCCGGCGGCGCCCAGTGCAGGTTGATGCCCGTGCCCACCAGGCACTTGTGGCCCGTCCGCTCGACCAGGATGCCGCCCAGCTTGCGCCCGTCGAGCAGGAGGTCGTTCGGCCACTTGAGGCGGACGCCCTCGCCGCACGCCTCCGCCGCCGCGACGCCAGCGGCCAGCGGCGCCAGCTCGTGGAACGGCATCACCCACGAGGCCAGCAGCGCGCTGCCGGGCGGCGCGTCCCAGCGCCGGCCCAGCCGCCCCCGGCCGGCCGTCTGGTGCTCCGCAACCACCACCGTCCCGACGGGGAGCTGGCGCGCCACGTCCTGTGTCGACGGGACCGCCTCGACTCGGATCACGTCCATGGCCCGAGTATCGTAGGTGGGGATGGCCGGGACATCCTGGGACAAGCTCGGACAGATGGACGCGGCCTTCGAGCTGGTGGCCCCGGCGCTGCGCCGCGTGGCCCAGGCCGAGGGCGTGAAGCTGCACGAGTTCTTCCGCGACGACCCGATCTGGCGGCTGGACTTCGTCCGCGAGGCCGGCGGCGAGGCGGTGGTGGACGTGGCGTGGCAGGAGGACCGGCCGGAGGAGTACAGCGTGTCCGCATCGTGGTGGCAGGACGACTACGACACGACCATGCGGCGCTCGCACCAGGAGACCGTGGGCACGTTCACCCGCGACCGGTCGCTGGACGATCTGGAGGCCCTGGTGCGGCAGGCGCTGGGCCGGATCGACGGCTGGACCGAGGCCGACCTGGACCAGAGCTCGGGACCGTACCCGGACTGGCAGCGCTACCAGAGCCGGGACGAGTTCTACCGGACGCGCCTGCCCCGGCGATGAAGGTCCACCGCGCCGTCACGCTCGTCCTGATGATCCTGTCCGGCGTGGTGCTCGTAGGAGCGATGACGGCCTATGGTGTGGCGACGTTCAGCGGCGGCAGCCTGGTGGCGCTTCTGGTCGTCCTCGTCGCCGCGGCCCTGGCGGGAATTGGATTCAGCTATCGGCGGTACTTTGCACGGAAGCGATGACGCACAAGCTCAAGCTCGGATGGAAGGCGTCGGCCGAGCAGTTCGGTCCGCGCCAGCTCTTGGACTTCACGGTGCTCGCCGAGCAGGTCGGCTTCGAGAGCGCCTGGATCAGCGATCACTTCCAGCCCTGGCGGCACACCAACGGCCACTCGCCGTTCTCGATGGCGTGGCTGGCCGCCGCCGGGGAGCGCACCCGGCGCCTCACGCTGGGCACGAGCGTGCTCACCCCGACGTTCCGGTACTACCCGCAGGTCGTCGCTCACGCGTTCGCGACGCTCGGGGTGCTGGACCCGGGCCGGATCGTCCTCGGCGTCGGCACCGGCGAGTCGATGAACGAGGTGCCGGTCATCGGCATCGACTGGCCGGACTCCCGGGAGCGGTTCCGCCGCCTGAGTGAGGCGGTCAAGCTGATCCGGCGGCTCTGGACCGAGGACTTCGTCGAGCACGAGGGCGAGTACTACAAGGTCAAGGGCGCGACGGTGTACGACCGGCCCGAGCCGCAGGTGCCCATCTACGTGGCGGCCACCGGCGAGGTGGCGGCGCGGTTCGCCGGCCGCCAGGCGGACGGCTTCATCTGCACCTCGGGCAAGGGCATGGAGCTGTATCGCGACAAGCTGCTGCCGGCGGTCCGGGAGGGCGCCGAGGCGGCCGGGCGCGACTATGACGCGATCGAGAAGATGATCGAGGTCAAGGTCGCGTTCGACACCGACCGGGACCGGGCCCTGGCCGATACGCGGATCTGGGCCGCGCTGGCGCTGCCCGCCGAGGACAAGGTCGGCGTCGAGAACCCGAAGGACATGGAGGAGCGCGCCCGCAACGTCACGAACCCCGAGCGCCGCTGGCTCGTGTCGAGCGACCCGGAGGAGCACGTGGCGCAGATCGCGCCGTACCTCGAGCTCGGCTTCACCCACCTCGTCTTCCACTACCCCGGCGACGACCAGGAGCGGTTCCTGCGCCTGTACGCCGAGCGGATCCTGCCCCGGCTGCGCGAGCGCTGGGGGTGAGCGCGACGCCCTTGTGGGTCGTGGTCCTGGTCAAGGACTTCGACCAGGCGAAGCAGCGCCTGCGGCCGGCGCTGGATCCCGGCCAGCGCCGGGAGCTGGCGCGCGAGAACGCGCGTCTGGCGCTGGCGGCGGCGCGGGCCGGGGACCGGGTCCTGGCCGTCTGCGGCAGCGCCGATGCCGCCGAGCTGGCGCGCGGGGCGGGGGCCGAGGTGCTGCTGGAGGCGGAGCCGGCGGGTCAGAACCCGGCCGCGCGGCTGGGCATCGGGCACGCCCTGGCCCACGGCGCGCGGGCGGTGCTGCTGCTGTCCAGCGACCTGCCGCTGGTCACGCGGCGGACGATCGCGACGATGCTGTCGGCGGCCCGGCGCCTGGGCAGCCCTGGCGTGCTGGCCGCGCCGGCCACCGGCCGGGGCGGCACGAACGCGCTGTACCTGAGCCCGCCCGACGTGATCGACCTCCACTTCGGCGACGACTCGCTCGGGAAGTTCGAGCGGGACGCGGCGTCCCGGGGGGTGCGGTTCGCGCTGCACGAGTCGCCTCGCCTGGCGCTCGACCTGGACGAGCCAACGGACCTGGCCGAGCTGCGCCGCCTGGCGGTCTGACGCGCCGCGCCGTCAGGCGTAGACGGCCAGGGCCTGCGCCGGCTCGATCGCCCGGATGCCGATGACGTCGAAGTCCCGCACGTTGTACGTGCAGATCGTCCGGATGCCGTGGCTGCGCATCTGCGCGGCGAGCGCCAGGTCGAAGACGTCCCGGCCGCGCAGTGTGGTCTGGCTCAGCAGGCCGTCGAGGTCGTCCAGCAGCGATTCGGGAACGGTCCTCACGTCGATCGCCTCCGAGAGCGAGCGCAGGATCCCCCACGCCTGCTCCGGCTCGGTCGGGTAGGCGAAGCGCCGCGGGGACGTGATCACCGAGTAGCACTCCAGCAGCACCTGCGGGACGAGGACGCCCGGCAGGGCGCCTCTCGCGGCGTGCTGGAGGACCGACAGGCACTCCGGGTGTCGCGGCGAATCGACGTTCAGGGCGTGCACGAGGACGTTGGTGTCGAGGAGGATCATCAGTCCTCCCTGTCGAGGTAGAGGTCCTGGCGCCGCCACGGCCTCACGTCGCCCAGGTGGAGGCGCGGGAGGCGCAGCTCGCCAACCCCCCGATCCGAGCCGCCGATCTCCGCTTCCAGGTACCGCTCCAGGGCGTCCAGCACGACCTGGTTCTTCGGCTTCCCCAGGCGTCGGGCGGCGGCGTCGAGGCGGCCGAGGAGACGCTCGCGGTCCTTGGGAACGTGGAGGTTGAGCTGCACCGACCCACTATACCCTATCCCCTATGGCCGCTCCTGTCCGTTCCCGGTCGGCGCGGCGGCACATCCTGCGGTACGCTGCGGGCTGGCCCCTGAACGGTTGGAGGAGGTTTGCCCATGTTCAGGCAGGGTGACGTACTGCTGGTCCCGGTGACGGAGATGCCGCATGGCCGTCCGGTCGAGGCCGACCGCGGGCGGCTGGTGCTGGCCCGCGGGGAGGCCACCGGGCACCACCACAGCGTCGCCGTCGAGGACGGCGAGCTGGTCGACTCGGCCGAGGGCGTGTTCCTCAGGATCATGGCGCCCACCCCGCTCGAGCACCAGGAGCACGCGCCGATCACGCTGCAGCCCGGCGTCTACCGGGTGGTCCGCCAGCGCGAGTACGTGCCCGGGGCGATCGACCGCCTGAGGGTCCTCCTGGACTAGCGAGCCCGCATGGGCGGTCGGCTCGACCGGACCGGCTGAGGGCCGAGCGCGGCACGCGGGCGGCCTACGCGGCCGCCGGTCTGCCTCCGCCGGCGCTCTTCCTCTGGGTCCGCTCGCCGCTCGAGGGCGTGCTCGGCACGATGCACCTGGCGGTCACCGGCACGCGCGAGGAGCCCTCGCCGGGCCGGCGCTGGCTGGGCGCAGCGCTGCGGGCCGCCTACCTCGACCTCGTCGGCCGTCCCGGCGAGGAGCCGTGGGGCCGGGCCTGGGCCCCGCTCCGGCACGCGCCCGGCGACCACCTCACGACGTACCTGGCCGGCGCGATGCTCGACTCCCGGGCCGTCCGGGACCACGTGGCCCGGCGGCTGCCGGCCCGCATCGGCCGCGTCGTGCAGGGCGCGGTCGGCCCCCGCGTGGCCGACCAGGTGCGCCGCGAGGTCCAGGGCGAGGTGCGCTGGCACGTGCTCCGGCACGGCTGGTCGCCCGTCGTCGCCGAGATCCAGACGCGGGCGTGGGAGCGGCTCAGGGCGCACGTCGAGGAGCGCTACACCGGCAGCAGGCCCTGGGTCCGCGCCTGGTCGGTCGTCCGCGACCTGTACCGGCTGGTCGCGATCCAGGAGGCGCTGCACGCGCCGGCCGGCGACCGGGCCACGCCCGACTGGCTGGCCGCGTACGACTTCTTCGGGCGCGTGTGCGGCGTGGAGGCGGTCGAGCGGCTCGACGGCCTGATGGAGCTGACCCGCGCGGCCGCCTGGTGGTGGTGGCCGGCCCGCGGCGCGGTCGTCCTCAGCGAGCGGCCGGACGAGGTCCACCTCGACGACCAGGGCCGCCTGCACGCGGCCCGCGGCCCCGCCCTGCGCTATCCCGACGGCTGGGCGCTCTGGGCGTGGCACGGCGTGCGCGTGCCCCGGACCATCATCGAGAACCCCGAGAGCGTGCCGGCCCGGGAGGTGCTGGCCGAGCCCGACGTCGAGGTGCGCCGGATCATGGTGGAGCGCGTCGGCCCGGAGCGCCTCATCCGCGACGGCGGCGCCCGGCTCGTGGCCGAGGACGAGGCGGGCATCCTGTGGCGGCTCGACCTGGCCGAGGACGAGCCGCTGGTCTGCGTGGAGGTGACGGACGCCACGCGCGGACCCGGCGCCACGTACCGGCGCTACATGCTGCGGGTCCCGCCCGACGCCAGGACCCCGCGGGAGGCGGTAGCCTGGACCTTCGGCGTCGACACGGGGGAGTATCGGCCGGCCGTCGAGACGTAGGCGACGACCTCGGCCGGGTGCCGGGCGCCGCTCGTGCGTTGGGGTAGGTAGGAGGGGGGTCAGCGAATGGTGCTGTTCGTGTTCGCACTGGTCGTGGCGGTGGTCGGGGTGGGCCTGTTCGACCTGTACAACCCGGGCGTCCGGACCATCGTCGTGGCGGGCCAGTCCTACGACTCGGTGCCCGTGTGGCTGCCCGTGGCGCTGGCGGCCGCGGCGCCGCTGTCCCTGTTCCTGCTGTACGCGCTGTGGACCAGCATGCGCATCTGGCTGCTGAAGCGCGCCGTGCGCGAAGCGCCGTCGTGGGAGCTCGTCCAGTCCGGGGCGCCGCTGACGCCGCCCTGGCCGGCGAACGAGGCGGCGGTCGCCCGGCAGCCGGTGGCCCTGACGCCGCCCCGCGGCGTGCGGCGGAAGCGCGCGAGCCAGGCGCCGCCCATGCCCGCCGGCCCGCAGCCGGCCCCCAAGCGCTCCTGGCTGTCGCACCGGGACTGACCTGACGCGCGCCCCCGCGCGGCGGCGGCTCGGCCGGTCCGGGCATCATGGACGCGTCCATGCGCGTCACGCTCCTCGCCGGAGGTACCGGCGCCGCCAAGCTCGCGGTCGGGCTGCAGTCGGTCCTGGCCCCCGGTGAGCTCAGTGTGGTCACCAACACCGCCGACGACGTCGATTTCTGGGGCCTGCGGGTCTGCCCGGACACCGACGCCGTGCTGTTCCGGCTGGCCGGAATCTTCAACGAGCGGACCGGCTTCGGCGTGGCCGGCGACACGTTCACCGTCCACGACCAGATGCGGCGGCTGGGCCAGCCCGACTGGTTCTGGCTGGGCGACCGCGACCTCGCCTGCCACATCCTGCGGACCGACATGCTCAGGCGCGGCGCCCGGCTGACCGACACGGCCCTGGAGCTGGGCCGCCGGCTGGGCGTGGCCTCCCGCGTGCTGCCGATGTCCGACGACGACGTCCGCACCTGCTTCTCGACGGACGCCGGTTGGCTCGGCTTCCAGGAGTACTTCGTCCGCGAGAAGCTGGGCCCGCGCCTGCAGGCGATCGAGTTCGCCGGCATCGATGCCGCGCGGCCCGCCCCCGAGGCGCTGGCCGCCGTCGCGGAGGCGGACCTGGTCGTGATCGGCCCCTCCAACCCGCTGATCAGCATCGCCCCGATCACGGGGCTGCTGGGGCCGGCGCTGCCGCGGGCGCGCACCGTGGCGGTCAGCCCGATCGTCGGCGGCCGCGCGCTGAAGGGTCCGACGGTCGAGATGCTGCTCGCGCTCGGCAAGGAGGCGACGCCGGTGCAGGTCGCGACGGAGTACCGCGGTCTCGCGAGCGGTTACCTCCTGGATGAGGTGGATCGAGAGCTGGCGCCCCGGATCGAGGCCCTGGGATACCGCGTGGTGGTGACGGACACCGTGATGCCGGGCGCCGAGGAGGCGCGCCGGCTGGCTGCCACGATCCTGGACGCCTGGACGTAGCCATGCGGTCGCTCGTACAGTCCACTGGCGTCCGCGATCCCGAGCGCCTGGCCTGGCTGCTCGGCCCGGAGCAGCCGCTCGAGCCGCTGCTGGCCGCCGCGCACGAGCTGCGCCGCGAGGGCCACGGCGACCGGATCACGTACTCGCCGAAGGCGTTCCTGCCGCTGACGCAGCTCTGCCGCGACAACTGCGGGTACTGCACGTTCGCCAAGCCGCCGCGGCCGGGCACCCGCGCCTACATGACCGCCGACGAGATCCTGGGCCTGGCCCGCGTGGCCGCCCAGGCCGGCTGCCGCGAGGCGCTGTTCACGCTCGGCGACAAGCCCGAGCGGCGCTACAAGGTCGCCCGCGACGAGCTGCGCGCCATCGGCTTCGAGACGACCGTCGCGTACCTCGCCCACGTCGCCGGCCGCGTGCTCGAGGAGACGGGCATGATCCCGCACGCCAACCCGGGCGTCCTGACCCGCGAGGAGCTCGCGGCGCTGCGCCGGGTCAGCGGCAGCATGGGCCTGATGCTGGAGCAGGCCAGCCCGCGCCTGCTCGGCCGCGGCGAGGCCCACTGGGCCAGCCCGGACAAGCGGCCCGAGGCGCGCCTGGAGACGATCGCGGTGGCCGGCGAGCTGCGCATCCCGTTCACCACGGGCCTGCTCATCGGCATCGGCGAGACGCCGGCCGAGCGGGCGGAGACGATCGCGCTGGTCGCCGGGCTCGCCCAGGGGGAGCACGTGCAGGAGCTGATCGTGCAGAACTTCCGGGCCAAGCCGGACACCCGGATGGCCGGCGCGCCGGAGCCCACGATGGAGGAGCTGCTGCGCGCCGTCGCCGTCACCCGCCTCGCGTGCGGCCCCGGACCCAACGTCCAGGCCCCGCCCAACCTGGCCCCCGACGACTACGGCCTGCTGGCCCGCGCCGGCATCAACGACTGGGGCGGCGTCTCCCCGGTGACGATGGACTACGTCAACCCGGAGGCGCCGTGGCCGCAGCTGCGCCTGCTGGACGCCGCCACCCGGGCCGCCGGCTCGCGCCTCGCCCCCCGTCTCTGCGTCTACCCGGAGTACATCCGCGACCCCGGAGTGGCGCGCCGGTGGCTGGACCCGGCGGTGCTGCCCCACGTGGCGCGCGCCGCGGACGCCGAGGGACTGGCCGAGGCTCCTAACATCGGTCGGCATGACGTACGACCAGATCGTCCAGGGTCTCCGTGACTCGACGTACGAGCTGCAGAACGAGGGCCGGCTGGTCCGGGCCGGCCTGAAGACGGAGCAGGACACCGCCGGCATCGTCGAGCGGTACGCCTGGCTCTACTCCGGCGAGACCCTGGAGGCGGTCGGCGAGCCCGTGGACGAGGAGCGCAAGCGCGTCCGGGCGGCCCTGATGCAGGGCATCATCGACCGGCGGACGGCCGCCCAGCAGGACCGCCTGTCCACGTTCTACGCGAACGCCCTGGCGGCGGTGGGCGACGAGCGGGTCCCGTTCTACACCGCCCAGGCCGAGCTCGCCCGCGACCCGGACCCGCGCCGGCGCGAGGCCCTCGGCGAGGGGACGGCCGCGGTGATGGCCGAGGCCGAGCCGCTCCACCTCGAGCTGGAGCGGACGACAGGCGAGGTCATCGCCGGCTTCGGCATGGGCGACTACACGACGTTCTGGTCCACCCTGCACGAGGTCGACTACGGCCGCCTGCGCGACGAGCTGGTCCGGGTGGCGGACGCGGCCGCGGGCCGCTACCGGGCCTGGGTGGAGCCGCGCATGGAGGCGGCCGGCCGCGCGTTCGGCGACTGCCCGAACTGGCACCAGCCGTTCTTCCGCGGGCTGCCGGAGCACGACGCGGCGTTCCCCGAGGAGCGGTTCGAGCCGGCGATGCGGCGCACGTTCGACGACATCGCCCTGGAGCTGTTCTCGGTCGCCACGATCCACCTCGACCTGGAGGACCGCCCGGCCAAGAACCCGCGCGCGTCCGTGTGGGTGCCGGAGGCGGGCTGGGAGGTGCACCTGCTGGTCCGGCCCAGCGGCGGCAACGCCGACTACGCGGCGTTCCTGCACGAGGCCGGCCACGCGCTCCACTACGGGCTGACCGACATGACGATCGGCTGGCCGCTGGCCAACGTCGGCCGCTCGATGGCGTACACGGAGCTGTGGTCGTTCCTGTTCGAGCGGATCGGCCACGACCCGGCCTGGATCGCGGAGGCCACGGGCGTGAGCGACGCCGTCGCCGAACGGATCGCGACCGACCAGGCCGGTGTGGACCTGATGCTCTTCGTGCGCTACGTCGCCAAGCTCACGGCCGAGCTGGAGCTGTACGCCGGCGACCCGCTGGACGCGGGCCGCGGTCAGCGCGTGTACGCGGCGGCCACCTCGGCCCGCACCGGGTTCCTCTACGACCCGCGGGCCTGGCAGTTCGACCGCGACACGGGCTACTACTCGGCCGACTACCTGCGCGCGTGGCTGGCGGAGGCGGCGCTCGACCGGCGCCTGCGCGAGTGGTTCGGCGAGCGCTGGTGGGCCGCCCCGGAGGCCGGCGCGTGGCTGCGCGAGCAGTGGCGCCGCGGCTCCGAGCCGGAGGCCGAGGAGCTCGTCGACGAGGCCGGCGGCCGGCCCTGGTCCGGCGACGCGCTGCTGGAGCGGCTGGAGCGGCGGCTGCCCGGTGGCCGCCTGCCACAATCGGTCCCCTGATGGCGCTGTACGAACGCATCGACCAGGACCTGGTGACGGCACGCAAGGAACGCGACGAGACCCGTCTCTCGACGCTGGGCCTCCTGAAGAGCGAGGTCGTGAAGGCGGCCAAGGAGCCGGGCGCGGCCGGCGCCGGCGACGACCTGGTGCTCCGCGTCCTGCGCAAGGAGGTCAAGCGGCGCGAGGAGGCGGCGAAGGTCTACGAGACGGCCGGCCGGGCCGAGTCGGCGCGCCGCGAGGAGGCCGAGGCGGCCGTGCTGCGCGAGTACCTGCCGGCCGAGCTGGGCGAGGCTGAGCTGGAGCGGGAGGTCCAGGCGGCGATCGACGAGGTCGAGCCGCAGGGGCCGCGCGACTTCGGCGCCGTGATGCGAGCGGCCAACGCCCGGCTGGCGGGCCGGGCCGAGGGCGGCCGCATCGCCGCCGTCGCCCGGAGGCTGATGGGGTCGTAGCGTGGCCACGACGAAGGCGGCCGGCGCCGCCAAGCCCAAGCCCAAGGCGAAGCCGAAGCGCCGGCTGGTCCTCCCCCGGGCGCCGCGGGGGGCCCGGGAGCGCGCACTGCTCACGGTCCAGCGGCTGGCCGAGATCTACCCGGCCGCGTGCGAGCTGGACCATGGCAACGCGTTCGAGCTGACGATCGCCACCATCCTGTCGGCCCAGACGACCGACAAGATGGTCAACTCGATCACTCCCGAGCTGTTCCGGCGCTACCCGACCGCGGCCGATCTGGCGGCGGCGGACCCGGCCGACGTCGAGCGGATCATCAAGCCGACCGGCTTCTTCCGGGCCAAGACGCAGTCGATCATCGCGTGCGCGACCGGCATCCGGGACCGCTTCGGCGGCGAGGTGCCGCGGACGATGGAGGAGCTGACGACGCTGCCGGGCATCGGCCGCAAGACGGCCAACGTGATCCTGGGCGTGGCGTTCGACATCCCCGGCTTCGCGGTGGACACGCACGTCACCCGGCTCACGAACCGGCTGAAGCTGGTCGCCACCACCGACCCCGAGAAGATCGAGGCGCTGGTCACCCGGATGGTGCCGCCGGTGGAGTGGACGGGGCTCTCGCTGCGCCTGATCCTGCACGGCCGCCGGATCTGCGACGCGCGCCGCCCGCTCTGCGAGCAGTGCGTCCTCAACGACTACTGCCCCTCCTCGACCGTGAAGCCCGCGACGGAGTAACAGACCCGCCAGCCAGCCTCGAACATCTGTTCTATAATCGAGGCCATGGCGGAGCTGGAGCGGCGGCGGGCCGAGGTGCGGTACGTCGAGCAGCCGTGCAAGAGCGCCCTCAACCCGGTCAAGGGCATGGGCTTCAAGTGGTCGCTCAACCCCTACATGGGGTGCGAGCACCGCTGCGCCTTCTGCTATGTCCGCGCGTACGAGAAGCGGGCAGACCGGCCGTCCGACGATGCGTACGGCCGCGCGATCCGGGTCAAGACCAACGTCGCCGAGATGCTGCGGTGGGAGCTGTCGCGGCCGGGCTGGAAGCGGGAGACGGTGTCGATCGGCGCCGCCACCGACCCGTACCAGCCGGCGGAGGGCCGGTACCGGCTGACGCGCGCCTGCCTGCGGGCGTTCGCGGACTTCGCCAGCCCGGCCGGCATCATCACGCGGGGCCCGATGATCGTGCGCGACGTGGACGTCCTGACCGCGCTGGCCCGCCGGGCCGAGCTGAGCATCACGTTCAGCATCCCGACCCTCGATGACGACGTGTGGCGGAAGACCGAGCCGGGCACCGCGCACCCCCGCCAGCGGCTGCGCGCGGTCGAGCGGCTGTCGGCCGCTGGGCTCCGGGTGGGCGTGGGCATGGCCCCGATCCTGCCCGGCCTCAGCGATC
>VBJR01000107.1:23908-26718 GCA_005880175.1 Chloroflexota bacterium | reverse complement strand
CTGGAGCGTCACTGGCCGGAGCTGCTGCCCCGCTACCTCGCGGACTACCGCACCGGACCGTACCTGAAACCGGAGAAGACCAGCCCGGTGACCCATTCGGTGTCGGGGATGGTCGACCGGCTCGGTCTCGGCCACCGGCCCCGCTACCTGCTGTCGCCGCCGCCGTCGCCCCCGGAGCCCCAGCAGCTCACCCTCCTGGCCGGCTAGCGACTGTAGGATTCAGGAGCCATGTGGTGGTCCCTCAGCAGCCGGGTCAACGGTGTGCGCAAGCGCGAGATCACGCGCCGGACGGTGCCCTGCTTCAAGAACGTCATCGAGCCGGACGGCGAGCGTCTGGCGCTCTGCCTGCTGGTCGACTCGAAGTACCTCTATCGCTACCCGTACGAGAACGTGGAGGGACTCCGATCGCTCGGAGTGAAGGCGCGCTATCTCAAGGGTGAGATGGAGAACCTGCGCCTGCGCGAGTTCCAGCCCGGGCTCTGCCGCTATGTCCGCCCGCGCGACCAGGCCGTCTCCGCGTAAGGCGGCGGCCGCCGAGGCGCCCGGGGGCGGCATCGTCCAGGAGGTGCTGGCCGAGCGCCGCGAGCTGATGATCGCGAACGAGCGGCTGCGGCTGGAGCTCGACGATCTCCGTAGCGCCGGCACCCGCCAGGATCCGCGGCTGCACGTCCTGGAGCTCGAGAATCGCGCCCTGCGCGAGGAGCTGGCCGGCGTCCGCGAGGAGCTGGCGTGGTTCCAGGACTCGGTGAAGCGCGTGATCGAAGAAATGGAGAAGGCCTCGCCCTGAACGCGGACGAGGCCTTCTGATCGAGTCCTAGTTGACCGCGTTCGCGAGCTGCTCCGCGTAGGGCGCGATGAACCCGCCGACGAGCGGCAGCTGGAACCGCGCGCCGCCCGAGCTGTTCGCCCTGAGCAGAGCGATGATCCAGACGATGACTCCGAACAGCCAGATCAGGAACGAGATCAGGCCCAGGATCGCCGCCAGGGTCAGGTCGGTGAAGCCCGCGATCCGGTTCAGGATGAAGCCGACGATCGAGATGGAACCGAAGAAGATCGTCGACTGCGCCGCGTGGAACTTCACGTCCGGGTCGTTCTTGCCCACGAACAGGAAGATGATCCCGGTGATCCACCAGAGCAGGTACGAAAGGATGGCACCGGTCTTCTTGTCGATCCCGCCGGCGGACTGGTAGCCCGGCGGGGGGTAACCCGGCTGCTGCCCACCCGGCGGAGGGTACGGGGGCTGACCGCCAGGGGGCGGACCGGGGGGTGGATTCTGCATGTTCGACGCCTCCAGGAATTGGATATTGGCTGGCGCCATGCATTATGGGTTGCGAGGCCGCAAAGCGCCAGCAGGGGCCCGAGCAGATCTGCGAAACCGCTGTCGTAGCTGCACATTCTCACACGGTTCTCATGCGCATGTCCGACGGTGCTCGGTGATGGCACCCGCGACCTCCGATGTGCTGGCCGGCATCCCGGCGGCGCACCTGCCCGGGCTGGTGGGCGGCCTCGTCGCCGTCGGTCTCGGCTTCGCGTTCCGCGGCCGCCTGGACGTGCTCAGCGCGCTGCTGCTCTGCACGGCCGGCGTCCACCTGGGCCTGGCCCTGGGCCACGCGAGCACGGCGCCGGTGCTGTCCGTCCTCTTCGTGCTCGACGGGCTGGCATACCTCGGGCTCCTCGCGCTCCGGCGCGGGCGCTGGTGGCGGCGGGCGGCGGCGGCGCTGCTGCTGGCGACGATCGTGGCCTACCTGGTCTACGTGGGCTCCGGGCGCGAGGCGCCCGAGCCGGTGGGCCTGGCCGACAAGCTGGTCGAGGTCGTCGCGCTCGGCCTCGTCCTGGTGCCCCGGCGCCGGACGGGCCGGTGGCGTGCCGCCTCGTTCGCGACGCTGGCGGTGGCCTTCCTGGCCGGCGGCGTCATGTGGATCGAGGACCTGGCCGGCGCCGGGCACCTGCACGGCGTGGCCGCGGTCTGCGTCGCCAACCACCATCCCGGCCCGGGCGCGGTGCTGCGTCCGGTGCCATGCACGGTGACTCCGGAGCAGCAGGCGGCGGCCGACGGCCTGGTGGCCGAGACCCGGCAGGGGATCGCGCGGTACCAGGACGTCCGCGTGGCGCTGGCCGCCGGCTACCGGCCGTCCACGCCCGACGGCAGCGGCACCGCCCACTACACCGACTTCCGCGCGCCCGCCAACCCGCTCGACCCGTCACACCCGGCCGCGCTCGTGTACGCCACCACGCGGCACGGCCCTGTCCTGCTGGGCGCGATGTACCAGATGCCGAAGCAGGGCGTGCCGGGCCCCGACCTGGGCGGTGCGCTGACGCCGTGGCACTACCACACGAACGTGTGCTTCTCGGTGCCGGGGCTGCTCGTCTCGGGGCTGTCCACGCCGTTCGGCATGTGCCCGCCGGGCTCGGTCCGGATCACCACGGCCGACCAGCTGCACGTGTGGACCGCGCCCAACCCGAACGGGCCGTTCGGCGATCTCGACGAGGCGTGGGTGCGCCGGCTGGCCGGGTCGTGAAGAGGTCCGGCCGTAAGCCCGGCCGAGAGATTTGGTGTCCAGGTGCCCCAGATCCGGCTGCGGCGACGAGCACCGCAGGGAGCGCATAGACATGCATGACCGAGGAGCGCAGGAGCCAAAGCCGGAGATGGGGTGCATGGGCGCCAAAGATCCGGCCGGGAGTACGGCCGGACCTCTTCGGCTCCGGCACGTGCTGCTGCTGGTCCAGGGCGCGCTCGCGGGCCTGGTCGCGGCCGAGACGGTGCTCCTGGGCGTGGTCCTCCACAACGCGCCGCTGCTCGCGCTGGCCAC
>VBJR01000107.1:19255-23727 GCA_005880175.1 Chloroflexota bacterium | reverse complement strand
TCGGGTCGCGCGCCCGGCGCAGCTCGCCCAGCACGTGGTCGAGCGGCCCGCCGAGCACAGGCTCGACCAGGTGGCCGACGCGGTACGGGAGGATGACGACGTCCCGGCGGGGATGCCGCGCGGTCCTGACGATCGCGCGCGCGACCCAGCTCGCCGGGTGGGTCAGCGGTCCGTCGGGCCGCTCACCGTGGAAGAACTCCGTGGCGGTCGTGCCCGGGTAGACGACCGACACCTTGACGCCGGTGCCGCTCAGCTCGCCTCGCAGCGCGTGGGACAGTCCGACGAGGGCGTGCTTGCTGGCGGAGTAGGCGGCCGAGTACGGCATGGCGCGAAAGCCGAGCACCGAGGCCACGTTGACAACCACCCCCGAGCTGACCTGGAGCATCGACGGCAGCGCGGCCTGCGTGGTCAGCATCGCGGCGAGCACGTTCGTCTGGAGCATCTCGACCAGGTCCGTCTCGGCCATGTCCTGGAAGCGACCGCGCCAGCCGACGCCCGCGTTGTTGACGAGGACGTCGATGCGATCGAACGAGGACAGCGCGGCCGCCACGAACCCGCGCGCCTCGGGCGGCCGGCTGATGTCCGCCCGGCGCAGCACGACCTCGTTCGCACCGGCCGCCCGGCAGCGCTGGCCCACCCCCTGCAGCCGGTCGAAGCGGCGCGCGCACAGGGCCAGCCGGGCCCCCCTGTGCGCGAAGGCGAGCGCCGTCGCCTCGCCGATACCGCTGGATGCGCCCGTGATCAGGACGGCCGCCCCTCGCAGCCTCGCCATGCGCGCCCCAGGGTACCCGCGCCACCGGCCGGAGGTCAGCCCGCGAACTTGCGAGTGTGTACCGTATCGGCCCGCGACCGTTCGGCCGCGAACTGGCGCTCGGCCCGGCGACGGAAGGCCGTCACCACCATCGCCACGCCGACGGCGACCAGGAAGAGGACGGTGCCCAGGAGCATCGCGACGGGATCGGGATCAAACATTATTGCTCCCCCTTAAGTGATAGGCTCTACGGGCTAATAAGGTACCAAACACTATCAAGATCGAGGGCGAGGAGAAAGATGATCGAGCCGTTCCGCCACAACTCGTGGGCGACCATTCGCCTGGTGGAGTTCTGCCGTGACCTCGACCCGGCGCTGCTGGACACCAGCGCCGTCGGCACGTACGGCCCGGTCAAGGAGACGCTCGCGCACGTCGTGGGCTGGGAGGAGGTGCTGGCCGCCGCCATCGAGGGGAGCGGGTCGCAGGACGCGCCGCCCCAGTTCTCGACGCTCGACGACCTGGTCGAGCGGACTCGCTGGCTGGCCGAGCGCTGGGAGCGGCTCCTCGAGCCCGAGCCCCACGCCGAGCGTCTGATCGAGTTCGGCGTGACGGGCGACCGGCGGCTGGTCCGCGCCGGGACGGTGCTGGCGCAGGTCGTCCACCACGGAACGGCGCCCGGCTGGTCGAGAACTCCGAACGCCGCCGCCCGGACTCGATCTAGGCGGGTCAGTCCTCCGGGGTCTCGGAGTCCGTGCGGCCGGCCTGATGGTCCAGGGCGATCAGGTACCCGCGCGCCCGCTCGGTGAGCGGGTAGCGGTTGACCAGCGTCCAGAACGCCGGTCCGTGGTGTGGGACCTCCAGGTGCGCCAGCTCGTGCACCAGGAGGTAGTCCACCACCCAGTCGGGCAGGGTCGCCGCCCGTGTCGAGATGCGGATCACGCCCGCCGCGAACGTGCAGGAGCCCCAGCGGCTGGTCTGCTCGGCGAACGCGATGCTCGTCCAGTGCAGGCGGCCTGCGAAGTACCGGCGATTGAGCGCCCGCGCCCGCTCCTCCAGCCGGGCGTCGGTCGGTCGGGCCCGCCGGAGCCTGCGCTCCAGGCGGGCCCGCATCCGCTCCGCCCACTCCTCCTGTTCGGACGCCGGCATGCCGGCGGGCACGCGGAGCTCCAGCACCCCGTCCACCACCCGGGCCGAGACCGTCCGGCGCCGGTTCGGCGACGCGACGATCCGGATCTGCGGCTGCCAGGGGGCGGGGAGGGCCACGCTAGCTCCGGGGCTTCTGCGCCAGGGACTCGTCGGGGTGGCTCAGCTCGATGTCCAGCGACACCTCCAGGTCGTCGGCGGCCATCCCGCCCCAGTCGAACTCGCGGTTCCACGTGATGCCGAAGTCGCGCCGGTCGACCGTGAACCGCGACGTGAAGCCCGCGCGCAGGCCCCACGGGTCGCTGACCACGCCGTGGTACTCGAGCGGGATCTCCACCGGCCTCGTGACGCCGCGGAGCGTGAGGTCGCCGCGGACGACGTAGTGGGTGGCGTCCCTGGGCTCGACCGACGTGCTGCGGAACGTCAGCGTCGGGTGGTGCTCGGCGTCCAGCCAGTGCTCGCCCCGCATGAAGTCCTCCTGGGGCGGATGGCCCGTGGTGACCGTGCGGGTGTCGGCCTCGAGCTCGAACCTGGAGCCCAGCGGGTCGGCCGGGTCCACCTCCAGAGTGCCGGTGATCTTCGGGAACTTGGCGCGCAGGTTGGCCACGCCCATGTGCCGTACGCTCACGAACAGCTGGGAGTGGATCGCGTCCACGTTCCACGTCGAGACACGCTGCAGCGCCCGGGGATCGGAGTCTGGCTGGGTCACGTTTCTGGTCCCTCCACCGGCCCGCGTCCGCCGCGGGGTCACCTGATGGTAGGGAAACGCTCAGAGGGGCATGTTCGCGTGCTTGCGGAGGGGCGGCTCGACCGTCTTGCGCAGGCACAGCTCGAGCGCCCGGACCAGCGCGCCGCGGGTCTCCCGGGGCTCGATGACCTCGTCGACGTACCCGCGCTCCGCGGCCGCGTACGGGTCGCCGGCGGCGACGGCGGCGGTGGGCCAGGCCAGGCACAGGTCGGCGCCCAGCTGCCGCGGCGACATCAGCACGTAGCCGGCCCCGACCGCGCGGCCGGCCACGACGGCCAGCTTCGGGATCGTCGCCTCCGCGTACGCGTACAGCAGCCGGGCGTGATCGAGGCCCGGGGCGGCGGCGCCCGCCGTGTCCACCACCGAGAGGAGCGGGACGTTGAACGCGTCGCAGAACCGGACGAAGCCGGCGGCCTTCGCGGCCGCGTCGCCGGAGACGGCGCCGCCCTCCACCGCCGGCTCGTTGGCCACGACGCCGATCGGATGTCCGGCCAGCCGGCCGAACCCGGTCAGGAGTCCGCGGCCCCGGGCCGCGTGCACCTCCAGGA
Source organism: Chloroflexota bacterium (assembly GCA_005880175.1). Next base: position 20,537 of record VBJR01000107.1, on the reverse strand, counting down.
ACGCGCCGTCGTCGAGCAGGCGGGCGGCCAGCTCGCGGGCGTCGTACGGGGCGCCAGCCATCGCCTGCAGCTCGAGGTCGCCGCGCTGGGCAGGGTCTGACGTGGGCACGAAGGGCGGCGTCTCGGCGCAGTGAGCCGGCAGGTAGGCCAGCAGCCGGCGCAGCTCGTCCGCCCCGGCCGGCCCGAGCACGAAGTCCGTCAGCGCCGCCGGGTGGATGCCGTCCACCCGCGCCGGGTCCGGGACCAGGCTGACCTGGGGCACGACGCCCGACGCGCGCACGTGTCCGTCCAGGACCGCGGCGAACCCGCCCAGGGAGGCGAGGTCCCCCGGCGCGCCGCCGCCGGCCTCGTGGAGGCAGACCAGCGGGACGCGGCTGCGCAGCGCCAGCTCCTGGACCTTGCGCACCTTCCCGGCCGCGACCTCGTTCAGCGCGCCGAGGTCCACCGCGTAGAGGGCGACGTCGCGGCCGTCGATCGTCCCCACGCCGACCACGGCGGCGTGCCCGCTGCCGCCCCGGTCGAACTCGGCGAAGCTGCCGGGATCGAGCAGCGCCTCGACCCGCGCCCGCGGCTCCGCCGGCGGCGCGGTGGCCCCACCGGCCGGCTTGCCGCGGCCACCCTCCTCGGTCACCTGACCTATCGTAGAGCGCGATTCCGGCATGGCCGAGACGGTAGCCCTAGACAGGACACTCACACTCCACCAGCTGCGGACGTTTCGCGCGGTCGCCGAGCAGCTGAGCTTCAGCGCGGCCGCGCTCGAGCTGAGCATCAGCCAGCCGTCCGTCTCGTACCAGGTGAAGGAGCTGGAGGCGGTGCTCGGCCTGCCCCTCCTCGACCGCCTCGGCAAGCGCGTCCGCCTGACCGAGGCCGGCCAGGTGCTGTACGAGTACGCGCGCCGCACCCTGGCGCTGCTCGACGAGGCGGCGCTGGTCATGGAGCAGATGAGGGGCATCGAGCGCGGCACGCTCCGGGTCGGCGCCAGCAACACGGTCGGCATCTACGTCATCCCGCTGGCGCTGGGCGCCTACAAGAAGCAGCACCCGAACCTGGCCCTCTCGCTGGAGATCGGCGCCCCCGACGTCCTCCAGGACCGGGTCCGGCAGGGCGCCCTCGACCTGGCGGTGCTCAGCGCCCCGATCCCGGGGCCGGACCTGGTCGCCCTGCCGTTCATGGTGGACGAGCTGGTGATGGTGGTCCCCGCCGGTCACCCGCTGGCCGGCCGGACCGGCCTGACGCTCCGTGACTTCGCCGGCGAGAACTTCCTGATGCGCGAGCCCGGGTC
>VBJR01000107.1:0-19202 GCA_005880175.1 Chloroflexota bacterium | reverse complement strand
GCCGTGCTGTCGAACCACGCGATCGAGCTCGAGCGGGAGGGCGGCCGCCTGGTGGTGGTGGACATCGAGGGGTTCCCGATCCCGCGGCCGTGGAGCATCCTCCACCTGCGCCGGCGCCAGCTGCCGGCGGCCGTCGAGCAGTTCATCCAGCTGCTCCGCGGCGGTCAGTGGGGGGCGACCTCGAACCGCCCGTAGCCGACGTCCCCGGGCGCCACGAGCGCCCACGGCGCTCCGCACCAGCACACCAGCACGCGCCCGGCCAGCGAGTCGTCCGCGACGAACCGAGCCACCTCGCCGGCGATCTGCTCCGGCGGGGTCATCTCGTCGGGCAGGTGGCCCTGGAGACGCTCGGCCGCGCTCAGCGTGGCGGCGTAGGCGGTCGTCGTCGGCGTGGCGATCCAGTCCGGAACCACGCAGTTGACGCGCACGCCGTCCCGGGCGGCCAGCGATTCCAGCACCGCGGTCAGCCGGATGAGGCCGGCCTTGGCGACGGCGTACTCCACCAGCCGGTTGCGCAGCGTGCCCAGGCCGGCGACCGACGCGATGTTCACGACGACGCCGCCGCCGCGCTCCCGCATGGCCGGCAGCGCGTGCTGGATGGCGAGCATCGGTCCGCGCAGGTTGCGGTCCAGCGTCCTGCCCCAGTGGTCGCTGGGCGTGTCGGGGAAGTACGGGCCGTCGGCGCCGCCCGCGCTGTTGACGAGCACGTCGAGGCCGCCGAACGTCCCGGTCGCGAACGCGATCATGGCCCGCACGTCCGCCTCGACCGTCACGTCGGCGCGCACGAACGCCGCCCGGCCGCCCGCGGCCACGACCCGGCAGACGGTCCGTCGCCCGCCCTCGACGTCCACGTCGGCGGCGACCACGGCGGCGCCCTCGGCCGCCAGCCGCAGCGCGACGGCCTGGCCGGTGCCTTCGCCGCCGCCGCCGGTCACCAGCGCCACTCGTCCCTCCAGTTCCATGCCCGGCAGCGTGCACGCTCAACCATGACATCCAGTGTCAGGTTCGCGGTAGCGTGGTCGCATGCGGGCGAGCCGCCTCGTCTCGATCCTCCTGCTCCTCCAGGTCCACGGCCAGCTGCCGGCCCCCGAGCTGGCGCGCCGGCTGGAGGTGTCCGTGCGCACGGTCTACCGCGACCTGGACGCCCTCAGCGAGGCGGGCGTGCCCGTCTTCGCCCGTCCCGGCTCGGGCGGCGGCTGCGGCCTGCTGGAGGGATACCGGACCCGCCTCAACGGGCTGACGGCGGAGGAGGCGCGGGCGCTGTTCCTCGCCGGCGTGCCGGGTCCGGCGGGCGAGCTGGGCCTGGGCACCGCGCTCGCGGCCGCGCAGCTGAAGGTCCTGGCCGCGCTGCCGGCGGAGCTGCGGGCCGGCGCCGGCCGCGCGCGCGAGCGCTTCCACCTCGACGCGCCGGCCTGGTTCGAGCACGGCGCCGACGGGCACGACCACCTGGCGACCGTCGCGGGCGCGGTCTGGGACGACCGGCTGCTGCGGCTCGCGTACCGGCGCGAGGGCGCGGCCGCCACGACCCGCGTCGTCGAGCCGCTGGGGCTGGTCCTGAAGGCCGGCGTCTGGTACCTGGCCGCCCGGCGGCCGGGGCTGGACGACCCGCCCCACGTCTACCGCCTGTCCCGGATCGAGGCGGCCGTTCCCCTGGACGAGCTGTTCGACCGGTCGCCCGACTTCGACCTGGCCGACTTCTGGTCGGTCTGGACCGCCGAGTTCGAGTCGAGCCGGCCCCGGGTGGACGTGACCGCCCGGCTCGCGCCCGACATGGTCGGGGCGGCGCGGGTCGTCGCGATCGACGTCCGGACGGGCCCGCCCGAGGCGGACGGCTGGCTGCCGGCCACGTTGACGTTCGAGATGATCGACCATGCGCTGGGCGCGTTCCTGGCGCTGGGGGCCGGCGCCGAGGTGGTGGACCCGGCGGACCTGCGGGAGCGGGTCGCCGAGGCCGCCCTGGCGACCGCGCGCCGCTACGCTCGGCCGGCGCCGACGGACGCCCGGGCGCAGTAGGGTTTTACGGCGCACCTGGCGGCCACGCCGCCTGCTGGCGAGTCCTGACCACAACCCGCACCGTGGAGGTAGGAAGAATGGCGCTCAACGATCAGGTCAAGTTCACGTGGGTCGGCCACGGCACCTGGAAGGTCCGGACGGCGAGCGGCAAGGACCTGCTCATCGACCCCTTCCTGACCGGCAACCCGGCGGCGCCGGACCACCTCAAGACGGTGGACCGCCTGGACATCATGGTGATCACGCACGGGCACGGCGACCACGTGGCCGACGCCGTGGACGTGGCGAAGGCGACCGGCTGCAAGGTCCTGGCCCCGTTCGAGGTCGGCAACTGGCTCACCCAGCAGGGCGTGCCGGGCGACAACATGATCGCGTTCGGCAAGGGCGGCACCGTCGAGCTCGACGGCATCACGTTCACGATGGTCCACGCCGAGCACTTCTCGACGATGCCCGACGGCTCGGCCGGCGGCGAGCCGGTGGGCTACGTGATCACGTTCGAGAACGGGTTCAAGGTGTACTTCTCGGGCGACACGGACGTGTTCGGCGACATGGCCCTGATCGGGGAGCTGGACGAGCCCGAGGTGGCCTTCCTGTCGATCGGCGACTTCTACACGATGGGCGCCAAGCGGGCGGCCAAGGCGGTCGAGCTGCTGGGCGTCAAGACGGTCGTGCCGATGCACTTCGGCACGTTCCCGGCCCTCCACGGCACCCCCGCCCAGCTCGAGGAGCTCGCCGGCCCCGGGGTCACGGTGCTGAACATCAAGCCGGGCGACGAGATCTGACAGGACGCGGTCCACGCTCGCCAACGGCGTTGTAAGGTTGTAAGCAACCCATGCCCGCACGATTCCAGTACTCGCGCTGGGACGGGACCCAGAACGTGGACGCGGTCGACGCGGATGACGTGCTCGACGCGCTGTCCGACGACCTGATGAGCTACGGCGACCTCAGCGCGGCGCTCCAGCGCCTCTACCGCTGGGGGGCCGGGGACATGCCTGGCCTGGAGCAGCTGCTCCGCCAGCTCAGGGAGCGGCGCGAGCGGGAGCTGTCCCGCTACGACCTCGACTCCACCGTGGAGTCGATCCGCGAGCAGCTCCAGGACGTGATCGACACGGAGCGGACGGGCATCGACCGGAAGGTCGACCAGGCGCCGCAGGAGCGGCGCAAGCTGATGGAGAAGCTGGCCAAGCAGCGGCGCAACCAGCTCGACCGGATGCCGGACGACCTCGGGGGCCGCATGAAGAGCCTCCGTCAGTACGAATTCATGGACGAGGAGGCGCGCGAGAAGTTCGAGCGCCTCCTCGAGCAGCTCCAGCAGCAGATGCTCGAGCAGATGTTCCAGGGCCTGAAGCAGTCGATCCAGTCGATGACCCGCGAGGACCTGGGCCTGGTCCGGGAGATGGTCCGCGACCTCAACCGGATGCTGGAGCAGCGCCGCCAGGGCCTGGACACGTCGGCCTCGTTCCGCGACTTCATGCAGAAGTACGGCCAGATGTTCCCGCCCGGGATCGAGACGCTGGACCAGCTGCTGGAGCACCTCCAGCGCCAGATGGCCCAGATGCAGTCCCTGATGCAGTCGCTCTCGCCACAGGCCAGGGACGAGCTGCGGCGGATGATGGACGAGCTGCTGCAGGACGACTCACTGCGCCTGGAGCTGGCCCGCCTCGGCGCGATGATGCAGCAGCTCATGCCGCCGTCGGAGATGACCGAGCGGTACCCGTTCTTCGGCGACGAGCCGCTCAGCCTCCAGGAGGCGATGGGACTGATGGAGCGGCTGCAGGGCATGGACCGGCTGGAGTCCCAGCTTGAGCGGGGCAGCTTCCGCCTGGACGACGTGGACCGCGGGCTGCTGGAGCAGACGCTGGGGCCCGAGGCCCGCCAGCAGCTCGACCGGATGCGCCAGATGACCGAGGTGCTGGAGAAGGCGGGCTACGTCGAGCGGCGCGACCGCCGGCTGGAGCTGACGCCGCGGGGCATGCGGCGGATCGGTCAGGGCGCGCTGCGCGAGATCTTCGACCAGCTCAAGAAGAGCCGGCTGGGGCACCACAACACCCGCAACACCGGCCAGGGCGTCGAGCCGGGCGAGGAGGTCAAGGCCTACGAGTACGGCGACCCGTTCCTGCTCGACATGAACGAGACGCTGTTCAACTCCCTCCAGCGGGAGGGCCGCGGGCTGCCGGTCAAGATCGAGCCGCCCGACTTCATCGTCCGCCGGACGGAGCACTCCAGCCAGGCGTCCACGGTCCTGATGATCGACATGAGCCGCTCGATGTTCCTGCGCGGCTGCTTCCTGGCCGCCAAGAAGGTGGCGATCGCGCTGGATTCGCTGATCCGCTCCCAGTTCCCGCGGGACAGCCTGTACGTGGTCGGGTTCTCCAACTACGCGGTCGAGCTGAAGCCGCAGAGCCTGCCCGCGATCACGCTCAACGACTACGTGTACGGGACGAACATGCAGCACGGGTTCCAGCTGGCGCGCTCGCTGCTGGCCCGGCACCGGGGCAACCGCCAGGTGATCATGGTCACGGACGGCGAGCCGACGGCGCACCTGGACGAGAACGGGCGGACGTACTTCGCGTACCCGCCGACCTTCCGGACGATCCAGGAGACGCTCCGCGAGGTGCGCCGCTGCACCCGCGACCGGATCGTGATCAACACGTTCATGCTCGAGCGGGGGCCGTACCTCACCGAGTTCGTCAACCAGATGACGCGCATCAACAAGGGCCGGGCGTTCTTCGTCTCGCCCGAGCGGTTGGGCGAGTACATCCTGGTCGACTACGTCTCCGGCAAGCAGCGCCGGCAGCGCAGCCGCGCCAGCTGACCCGGGCCCGGCCCCGCGTCAGCTCGCCCGGCGGCGGATCCTCCGCTGGTAGTCCGCGTCGCTCCGCTTGAGGCCGCGCCAGACGCGGGCGCCCTCGAACGGGGACAGCGCGTCCGCCCGCACCATGTCCACCACCACCTCGTGCGTGGCGAGGACGGGGCCGGCGAGCTTCCGGCACAGGTCGGCGCCGAGGCGGTCGTCCACCAGCACGATCGGGCGGTGCCCGGCCCGGACCATCTCCCTGGCCATCCTCGCCGTGGCCAGCTCGCCGACGTTCTTGCGACCGTGGTCGCAGGGCGTGCGGAAGTACGCCGCCATGCGGGCCACCCACGTGACGCCCTCCGCGCTGAGATGGACGATCCGGCGCCGGTCCTCCAGGTGGCGGACGAGGCGCTCGGTCGCCGCGAACCGGGCGCGGTTGCGGAGCAGCTCGTCGTGGACCTCGCGGACGACCCAGAGCGTGTCGCCGAACCAGTCGAGCAGCGTGTGGGCGTGGCCGACCTGGGCGAACGCGCACAGCGATGAGGTCTCGCCGAGGACGAGGTCCCGTCCCCGGAGCCGGTCGTCGTCCACCACAGTCGCCACCTCCTCAGTCCGGCACCGGCTCCAGCCGGCGCATGCGCTGGATCTCCAGCCGGTCGACGTGCAGCCGCTCGGCGGCCCCCTCGGGGTCGATCAGGCCGCGCCGGAGGGCCCGCAGCACGGTCCGCCGGGTGGTCGCCGGCATGCGGACCTGGAGCCGGCGATCCTGCGCGAGCGTGTCGTCGAGCTCGGGCAGGTCCAGGCGCCAGGCCAGGTCGCGGTGCTCGCCCGCCTCGACCGCGGCCGCGAGCTCGCCCGCGGCCGCGCTCCGGACGCGCCGCGTCCGCTCCAGGCGGTGGAGCGCGACCTCGCAGCTCACCGCGAAGTGGCCGGCGAGGCGGACCACCAGCTCCAGGTCCACGCGGCCGTGCGGCGTGGCGTGGAACCACTCCTCCAGGCCGACCCGGGGCACCAGCAGCTCCGCGGCGAACTGGTTGGCCTCCACCTCGCGCCTGTCGCGGGAGCGGGTGTCGATCACCCGGTCCACGGCCGCGCCGTGGCCGAGCCGGTGATGCCCGTACTCGTGGGCCAGCGTGAACCGGGCCCGGACCGGGTGAGTGGACGAGTTGACCAGGATCACCGGCACGCCCTCGCGCTCCTGGTACATCCCGGCCAGGCCCTGCTCGCCCAGCTGCCACAGGGCGACGTGGACGCCGCCCGACTCTTCCAGGACGCGCAGGAGGTCCTCGATCGGCGCCGTCTCGCCCAGCCCGAGGCGGGCCCGCTCCGCCATGGCGAGGTGCTCGGCGGCGGTCACAGCAGCTCCTCCAGGGCCCGCGCGGCCAGCACCTCGCGCATGACGACCTCGAACGCGGCGAGCGCCTCGCGCACGGCCGGCCGGTCCGCGCCGGCCGCCCGCAGCAGCACGGCGCCGGGCGTCTCGCGGCCCGTCAGCAGGCCGGGCTCGACCTGGAGCAGGTCGGCGAGCGCGGCCAGCTCCCAGGCGCTGAGGCGCCGCTCGCCGCGCTCCACCCGGCTGACCGCCACCTGGTCGATGCCCAGGTGGGCCGCCACCGCCGTCTGGTCGAGGCCCGCCCGGCGGCGCAGCTCCGCCACGACGGAGCCGACCTCGGCGGGCGTTCGATAGGTCATTCGGTCATCTCCTGGCACGTCCCGGGGCGACCGTAGCACGGCCGTTCGCGGGCTCCAAGGAAACGGCCCCCGATTTACACAGAAGGCCGCGGAGGGCCGCTGGCCAGGTATGTGACGCGTCTATGACGCGATGTGACATTGATCACTAATCAACACACGGGCCGCGTCAGGGCGTATAGTCGGGGAGCGCATGCAGCTCGTAGAACGACCTCTCCTCGACCACGTCGGCGTCGCCCAGGCCATCAGGACCTGGCACAACCTGTCACCCGCGGAGCTGTACGAGCACGCGATCAGGGGTGATGAGGCGGCCGTGGTGTCCACGGGCGCTCTCACGGCGGCGACCGGCCAGCACACCGGGCGCTCCCCGAAGGACAAGTTCTTCGTGCGGGAGCAGGGATCGCAGGACGCGATCTGGTGGTACCCGGGCAACCAGCCGATCGACCAGGAGCGGTTCGACGGCCTGCTCGGCAAGATGCTCGACTACGTCGCCGGCAACCAGGTCTACGTCCAGGACGTCTTCGCCGGCGCCGAGCCGCGGTACCGGCTCCGGGTGCGGATCGTCACCCAGTTCGCCTGGCACAGCCTGTTCGCCCGCAACCTGTTCATCCGCCCGACGGAGGAGGAGCGGCGCGGCTTCGAGCCGGACTTCACCGTCATGTCCCTGCCGTCGGTCACCGCGGACCCGCGCCGGGACGGCACCCGGTCCGAGACGTTCATCCTGGTCAACTTCGCCCGCCGCATGGTGATCATCGGCGGCACCCGCTACGCGGGCGAGATCAAGAAGTCGATCTTCACGGCCCTCAACTACCTGCTGCCGCAGCGGGGCGCCCTGCCGATGCACTGCTCGGCCAACGTCGGCGCCGACGGCAACGTGGCGCTGTTCTTCGGCCTGTCGGGCACCGGCAAGACGACGCTCTCCTCGGACCCGACGCGCCGCCTGATCGGCGACGACGAGCACGGCTGGAGCGACGAGGGGGTCTTCAACTTCGAGGGCGGCTGCTACGCCAAGACGATCCGGATCTCGGCCGAGGCCGAGCCGGAGATCTACGCGGCGACCAACCACTTCGGGACGATTCTCGAGAACGTGCCGTTCGACCCCGACACCCGGGTGCCGGACTACGACGACGACAGCCTCACCGAGAACACCCGCTCGGCGTACCCGGTGGACCTGAACGACGACCAGATCCGGTTCTACTTCCTGTCCGGCTACACCGCCAAGGTGGCGGGCACCGAGCGGGGCGTGACCCAGCCCGAGGCGACGTTCAGCACGTGCTTCGCCGCGCCGTTCCTGGTCCGCACGCCCGAGACCTACGCGGACCTGCTGATCGAGCGTGTTCGCCGCCACGGGGCCCAGGTCTGGATGCTGAACACCGGCCTGGTCGGCGGCCCGCACGGCGTCGGCCACCGCATCTCGATCGCGCACACGCGGGCGATCGTCCGGGCGGTGGTGGAGGGCCGGCTGCGCGACGTCCCGACCCGGCGCGACCCGATCTTCGGCGTCCACGTGCCGGCGGCCGTCCCCGGCGTCCCGGCCGAGGTGCTGGACCCGCGGAGCGCCTGGCCGGACCCGGCCGAGTACGACCGCCAGGCGGCCGAGCTCAAGCGCCGGTTCGACGACAACATCGGCCGGATCGGACAGTCGGGCTCGGCGGCGGGCTGAGTCCGACCCCCGCCAGCGGGCGGAGGCACAATAGGCGGCGTGACGCACGCGCCGCTGGGGGAGCGGGACATCCTCCGCTTCCGGATGATCTCGGACCCGCAGCTGTCGCCGGACGGCCGGCAGGTCGCCTTCGTGCTGATCGAGCAGGACGCGACCGCCGACCGCCAGGCGACCAGCATCTGGGCGGTCCCGGCCGACGGCTCGGCGGAGCCGCGCCGCCTGACGGCCGGCCCCCGCGACTCGCGCCCGCGCTGGTCGCCTGACGGCGGCCGCCTGGCGGTCCTCTCCGCGCGCGAGCGGGAGTGGGCCCGGGACCTGTACGTCCTCCCGATGGGCGGCGGCGAGCCGCAGCGGATCGCCGAGCTGCCCAGGGGCATCACCGAGTTCGCCTGGGGCCCCGACGGCTCCCGCCTGGCGCTGATCGGCGGCCCCGAGTGGCCGGCCGATCCCGACCGCGACCCGCCGGCCAACCGGGAGGAGGCGCGCAAGCGGTACCAGGAGCGCGTCCGCTACATCGGGCGGTTCCGGTACCGGATGGACGGCCAGGGCGTCCTGGACGACGAGGCGCGCCAGGTCTCGTGGCGTGGACCCCGGACGGCCGCATCGCGTTCCTGTCCAACCGCGGGCCGGACCAGGACCGCAGCCAGGTGACCGAGGTCTACGCGGTGCCCGCCGGCGGCGGCGACGTCGAGCCGCTGACCTGCGCCGACGCGGTGATCGCCGCGTTCGGTTTCGCTCCCGACGGCGGCCTGGCCACGCTGCGGACGGACACCAGCAAGCCGTTCGGCGGCGTGCACGTGCGGCTCTGGGTCGGAGACCGGTCCCTGACCCGCGAGCTGGACCGCTCCAGCACGCCGTCGGTGCTGGGCGACACGATGGCGGGCCGCGAGGCGATGAACCCCACGTGGCACGACGGCTGGTGGTACTTCGAGGTCGGCGACCGCGGCGCCTCGCACCTGTACCGGGCGCGGCCGGGCCAGCCGCCCGAGTGCGTCGTGGGCGGGCGCCGGGTCAACGGGTCCGCCTCGATCGCGGCCGGGACCGTGGCGTTCCTCTCGACCGCGCCCCACGACCCGGTGTCGCTGCGGACCGCGACGACGGACGGCGGCCGCGAGCGCGTCCTGTTCGATCCCAACCCGTGGCTGCGCGACGTCGCGCTGGGCACGCTGCGCCCGTTCGACCTCGAGCACGACGGCGACCAGATCGACGCGTGGGCGCTGCTGCCGCCCGGGGCGCCCGAGGGGCAGCCTGTGCCGACACTGCTGTACATCCACGGCGGCCCGCACGGGGCCTATGGCTGGTCGTTCCCGTTCGTGTTCCAGGTGCTGGCGGGCGCGGGGTACGCGGTCGTGTACTGCAACCCGCCCGGCTCCGCGACGTACTCGGAGGAGTTCGCCGGCCGCGTCTGCGGCGCCTGGGGCGAGGCCGATTTCCCGTACTTCATGGCGCTGGTGGACCGCGCGGTCGAGGCCGGCATCGCGGACCCGGAGCGCCTGGGCGTCGCCGGGGCGAGCTACGGCGGGTTCAGCACCCTGTGGACGATCACGCACACGGACCGGTTCAAGGCCGCCGTGTCGATGCGGCCCGTCTCGACGCTGCAGGCGTTCTACGGCTCCAGCGACATCGGCTGGAGCTTCGGCGCGGCCGAGATGGGCGGCGACCCGTGGGAGCAGCCGGCGGTGTACGAGCGGCTGTCGCCGGCCACGTACCTGGACCGGGTGACCACGCCGCTGCGCCTGATCGCGGGCACCGGCGACCTCCGCACGCCGGCCGAGCAGGCGGAGCAGGTGTTCATCCGGCTGCGCAAGATGGGCCGCGAGGTGGACCTCGTGGTGTTCCACGGCGAGCCGCACGGGATGGTCGTGCAGGGGAAGCCGTGGAACCGGGTGCGGCACATGCGGGCGGTCCGGGAGTGGTTCGACCGGCACCTGCGGGGAGGCGTGGAGTGAGCAGGGTCGGCGTCGTCGGCAGCCGTCACTATCCGGACCTGGAGCGGGTCGTCCGCTACGTGCGTGACCTGCCCCCGGGCGCCAGCCTGGTCACGGGCAGCGCCAGCGGCGTGGACGCCACGGTGGCCCGTGTCGCGCGGGAGCGGGGCGTGCCCGTCCGGGTCCTCGGCGCCTCGTTCGAGGAGGCGAAGGACTCGGGCGTGGCGGCCTCGCGGAACCAGCGGCTGGTGGACCTGTGCGACGTCCTGGTCGCGTTCTGGGATGGGGCCTCGCAGGGCACCCGGCGAACCGTCGAGCGGGCGCTGGACTCGGGCAAGGAGGTCCACGTCTACGTTGCGAATCCCACAGAGACGTCGGAGCCCGCTGGAGTAGCCGTGAACGACAACGGGTCGCCGTAAGACAGGGCTTTGCCAGGCGTGTGAGTCCCTTTTCCCGATTGAGCCAGCGGTGGAGCCCCAGGCCCGGAGGGATGGACCGAAGGTCCCCCGAACGTCCCGGGGAATTGGGGGTTCCGGAAGGGGGACCTGCCCCCTTGCGCTTTCAGTAATGGATCGAGCCGGGGACCCCGCCGCCGACGGCGATGGCGTCGCCGTTGATGGCGACCGCTCGGGGTGAGGCCAGGAACGCGACCACGTCCGCGACCTCGCGGGCGTCGATGAACCGACCCAGCGCGTTGCCCTGACTCATCCGCCGCTCGATCTCCCCAACGTCGACGCCGAGGCGCTCGGCCTGGGCCCGCATCACCGCGGGCGTCTTCTCGGTCCGCGTCAGCGCCGGGTGCACGACCACGACCGAGATCCCGTGCCGGCCCAGCTCGTCGGCCAGGTTCTTGGTCATGGCGGCGACCGCCACGTTGCGGATGCTGCCGACGGTGGAGCCGGTGGAGCGGGCCGCCAGGCCGCTGATGTTGACGATGCGGCCGCCGCCCCGGGCGATCAGGTGCGGCACCGCCTCCCGGATGCAGCGCAAGTACCCCATGACTTTCACGTTGACATCGGGCCAGAACACGTCGTCGTCGATCTCGGCCAGCTTCGGCGGCGGCGCCTGACCGCCCGGCTGCGCGGCGCAGTTCACCAGCACGTCGAGGCCGCCCAGCTCGGCCACCGCCCGGCGCACCATCTCGCGCACCGACTCGTCGGAGGCGGTGTCGCACGGCACCGCCACGACGCGCCCGCCGGTCTCGGCGGCCAGCTCCGCGGCGGCGGTCTCCAGGTCGGCCTGGCCGCGGGCCACGACCACGACGTCCACGCCCTCGGCGGCCAGCGCCCGCGCCACCGCCTTGCCGATCCCGCGGCTGCCTCCGGTCACGATGGCGGTCTTGCCGCCCAGCTCCAGGTCCATGGGCGAGGAGTGTAGGGGCGGCGAGGGGGCGGTCCGGATCGGGTTGGTGGTAAAACTCGGCGTTGTGATCACCGCGAGACTGTTCGCCAGGCTCAGGGAGCAGGCGGGGACCGACTGCGAGCTGGTGGAGCTGGCCGGCGCGACGGTGGCGGACGTCTACCGCGCGCTGCGGACCCGCCACCCGGACCTGGAGCCCGACCTCCAGCTCATCCGGCCGGCCCGCAACCAGTCGTTCGCGGATTGGGAGGAGCTGGTGGCGGACGGCGACGAGGTGGCGTTCATCCCGCCGGTGAGCGGGGGCGCGGCCGCGGCGCTGGTCGAGCTGACGGCCGAGCCGCTCGACGCCCGGCGGCTGGAGACGGCGGTCGCCGACCCGGGGGCCGGGGCCATCTGCACGTTCACGGGCGTGGTCCGCGACAACTCGCGCGGCGAGTCCGTGACGCACCTGGAGTACGAGGCGTACGCAGGGATGGCCGAGCGCCAGATGCACGTGATCGTGGACGAGATCGCGGAGCGGTGGCCGGACGCCAGGGTGGCGATGGCGCACCGCACCGGCTCGCTGGCGATCGGCGAGGCCTCGGTGATCGTGTCGGTCTCGTGCCCGCACCGGGCCGAGGCGATCGCGGCCTGCAAGTGGGGCATCGATCGCCTGAAGGAGTCGGTGCCGATCTGGAAGAAGGAGTTCGCGCGCTCGGGCGCCGTGTGGATCGAGGGCGCCGAGGCCCGCTCCAGCTAGCGCAGCCGGGCGATCGACACGCCGTCCCGCAGCGGGACGACCACGCTCTCCAGGCGCGGCTCCTCGGCGACCAGCGCGTTCCAGCGGGCGACGTTGCGGGCGCCGGCCGCCCGCGGCCGCAGCACCTCGCCGCGGCGCAGCGCGTTGTCGGCCAGCAGCAGGCCGCCCGGCCGGAGCCGGCGCAGCGAGGCGGCGAAGCAGCGCTCGACGGTGGTCTCGTCGGGGAACGAGTTGAGCAGGTCGTTGAAGATGCAGTCGACCTGGCGCGACTCCCGCTCCAGGTAGGCGACGCCGTCCTCCTCGACGACGCGCACGCGATCGCCCAGGCCGGCCTCGTCCAGGTTCAGCCTGGCCTGCGCCGCCCGCTCCGGGTCCAGCTCCGTCGTCGCGACCTGGCCGGTGCAGCCCCGCCCCAGCCAGATGGCCGAGTAGCCGACGGCGCAGCCCAGCTCGATCGCGTCGCGGCAGCCGGCGGTCCGCAGGAGCAGGTACACGAGCTGCCCGACCGCCGGGCCGATCCCGGGCACCCGGGTGGTCTCGATCTCCTCCTCCAGCCGGCGCAGCACCGCGTCCCGCCCGGGCAGCAGCGACTCCACGTAGGCCTCCAGCTCGGGGGTGACCTGGACCGACGCCATCCGACTCACGCCTGGACGTGCTCCGGCGCCAGCACGTCCAGCACTCGCTCGATCTCCGCGTCCGTGTTGTAGAAGTGCGGGGACAGCCGCACGAAGTCGGCACGCTCCCGGCCGACCACCCGGGCGGCGTTCAGGTCGCGCAGCACCTCGGGCGCGGCCGCGCCCGGCCGCCGGAAGCTGACGATGCCCGAGGCGTCGCGCGGCGCCCGCGGCCAGGGCTCGACGATCTGGTAGCCGCGCTCGACCAGGCCCGCCGCCAGCCGGCCGGCGAGCCCGAGGACGCGCTCCTCGATCGCGGCGGGGCCGACCTCCAGCAGCAGGTCCACCGCGGCCTGGAACGCGGCCACGTCCAGGACGGAGACGCTCGACTCCTCGAACCGGCCCGCCGTCTCCTGGAGGTCGTACGCGTAGTCGAAGCAGCCGAGGTCGCGCTTGACGCTGCCGCCCCCGACCAGGACCGGGCGCAGGCGGCCGAGCAGCTCGGGGCGGCAGTAGCAGAAGCCGATGCCGAGCGGGCCCAGCAGCCATTTGGACGCCCCGGCCGCCAGGAAGTCCACGGGCAGCGCGGACAGGTCGAGCTGGAGCGCGCCCACGCTCTGGATGCCGTCCACCGCGAACACCACGCCGCGCCGGTCCAGCTCCGCGCCGATGCGCTCGATGTCCACACGGTAGCCATTCCACGACTGGACGTGACTCAGGGCGACCACACGCGTCCGCCCGTCCACCAGCGCCAGCACGGCCTCCGGCGTGATGCGGCCGGCCACCGGCTCGGCCATGCGGTACTCGACGCCGCGGTCGCGCAGCGCCATCCAGGGATAGACGTTGGCCGGGTACTCGCCGCGGGCGCCGACGACGTTGTCGCCCGCGCGCCAGTCGAGCCCCTGGGCCAGCAGCGACATGCCGTGGGCGGTGCCCCGGACCAGGCCGATCGACTCGGCCTCCACGCCCACGAGCCGGGCGATCGCCTCACGCAGCCGGTCGGCCTCGGTCTCCGCCAGGCCCTCCTCGTACGGCCGGCCGGTCAGGCGCTCCATCAGCGCCTCGATGGCGGCGCGGCCGCGCTCCGACATCGGAGCCACGCCGGCGTGGTTCATGAAGACCCAGCGCTGGGTCAGCGGGAACAGCGAACGCGCTGCCGGTGCGGCCAGGACGAGGTGTTGCGGTGCGATGGCGCGGCCACTATACGCCCTGACCGGTCCCGGATAGTCAGGTGACCTCCGGATCCCTCGCGATCCCAGGCCGGTCGCGCCGAGTCCTGTAGTCTTGGCACACGATGGCCTGGGTCCCTACCGTCGTGGAGAACGAGGGCGGCAACCGAGAGCGCTCGTTCGACATCTACTCCCGGCTGCTGCGCGACCGCATCATCATGATCGGCAGGCCGATCACCGACGCGCTCGCCAACCTCATCGTGGCGCAGCTGATCTTCCTGGCCGCGGACGACCCGGACAAGGAGATCCAGATGTACGTCAACTCCCCGGGCGGCTCGGTCGCGCCGGGGTTCGCGATCTACGACACGATGCAGTACGTCAAGGCCCCGGTGTCCACCGTCGCCGTCGGCCGCGCCGCCAGCTTCGGCACCATCCTCCTGATGGGCGGGTCCAAAGGCCGCCGGTTCGCGCTCCCCAACGCGCGGATCCACCTCCACCAGCCACGAGATCTACGCGCACCACACCGGCCAGAGCGTCGAGCAGGTGAACGCGGACATGGAGCGCGACCGCTTCTTCAAGCCGCAGGAGGCCGTCGAGTACGGCCTGATCGACGGGATCATCGGCGACCCCTCCGAGCTGCCCCAGCTGACATCGGAGACGGCCAGGATCGGCTGACCAGCGCTCATGGCGCTTCGCGCAGGCATGGTTGGAGCTGCGGAGCCCGGGCGCACCCTGCCCCTCGCGGCAGGGGGACTGTTGCTGGCCCTCGTCGTGGCCGACTCGACCGCACACGCGGGCTGGGTGTCGGACGCGAGCGGCCTGCCCGCCCTGGCGGTGTTCGGGGCGCTGGCCGGCGCGGCCCTGGGCCTGTCCCGGGCGCGCGGCTCCGTCGCGCTGGGCCTGGCGATCGCGCCGGCCCCCGTGGCCGCCTTCCTGGCCGTCCGGTCGCAGTCGGTGCCGGCGGGCACCCTGCTCGGATGGCAGGCGCTGTTCCAGTGGGGCCGGCAGGTCATGGCCGGCCAGGCCCCGTCGGACCCGGCGGTCATGCTGCTCCTGCTGTACACGCTGTTCTGGCTGCTGGGCGCCTGGCTGGCCTGGGGGGTGCTGCGCCGCCGCCAGCCGCTGCTCGCCGTCGCGCCCGCCGGCGCGGCGCTGGCGACCAACGTCCTCAACTTCCCCGACGGCCAGGACGCGTACGTCTTCTGGTTCGTCGTGCTCACGCTCGCGCTGCTGCTCTGGTCCACGTACCACACGTCGATCGCGGCGGCGCGGCGGCGGCGGGTCGAGCTGGCCGAGAACGCGCGCTGGGACTTCTGGGAGCGGGGCGCGGTCGCGGCCGCCGCGCTCGTCGCGCTGGGCGTGCTGGCGCCCCCGCTGAGCGTCACCGATCGCACGCTGGCCATCCAGAACGGGATGTCGGACGCGTGGGCGCGGGTCACGCACGGCACCGGCGTCCCCGCCGAGACGTCGACGGGGTTCTCGGCGACCGCCAGGATCGGCGGCGCGCTCACGCGCGACAACGGCGTCGTCCTCGACTACCACGTGGTGGGCGATGCGGCGGCCGGCCCCAGCTACTTCCGCGGGCTCGACCTGCAGCCGCAGCAGGCCGAGTGGGCGTTCGTGCCCCGGCCGTCGTTCACGCAGCAGCTGCCGCGGGGCGAGGACGTGAGCTACGGCGAGACGTACGTGGCGCAGCAGCGGGCGACGTACGCGGTGGACATGCAGCGGCCGCCGGCCGCGGCCCCCGACGTGATCTTCGCCCCCGGGCAGCTGGCCCAGGTGGACCGGAACGTCGAGGTGATGCAGTCGGACCTCGCGCGCGGGTCGCAGAAGCAGGTCCCGGACACGGTGGACGAGACGACCGCGAGCAGCGGCCGCGGCGCGTACCGCGTCCAGGTGGAGCAGTCCGTGGCCAGCGAGGACGAGCTGCGCTCCGACAGCGTCGCGTACCCCGACTGGGTGATCCCCTACCGGGCCCTGCCGTCCGACTACCGGTCGCCCGACGTCGTGCGCCGCATCCACGACCTGGCCGTGCGTGTCACCGCGGGCGCCCGCAACCCGTACGACCAGGCCGCGGCGATCGAGCAGTACCTGCGGAGCAGCTACTCGTACACGCTGAGCCCGCCCGCGCCGCCGCCGGGCATGGACGTCGAGGAGGACTTCCTGTTCGGCAACCGCGCCGGCACCTGCCAGTCCTTCGCGACCGCGATGGCGGACATGCTCCGGTCCCTCGGCGTGCCGGTGCGACTGGTCAACGGCTACGGGCCCGGCACCTACGACATGCAGAAGCAGCAGTACGTCGTCCGGGAGTCGGACGCGCACACGTGGCCCGAGGTGTACTTCCCGAGCTACGGCTGGATCGTATTCGAGCCCACACCGGACGGCGTGTACAACCCGATCCCGCGCGGCTCGGGGGAGGCGGTGGTCTGCCCGGCCAGCGGCTGCCCGGGGGACGCGAGCCCGTCGCCGGCCACGGTGCCGACCGCCACCCCGCGGCCCCGGCCGGTGCCCGCCGTGCCGGCCGCGACCGGCGGCGCGACGGGCCGGATGCTGCCGGCGCTCCGGACCTGGACCCCGATCGGGGCGGTCGTGCTGCTCCTGCTCGTGCTGCTCTACGTGCTCGCGTCGCGGTTCCTGCGGCCCCAGACCGTGGCCGGGGTGTGGCGGCGCGCGATGCTCCTGCTGCAGCTCGCCGGCGTGCGGCAGCGTGGTGGTGGACTACGCGGTGGCGGTGTACGCGCCGCCCCCGCTCGCCGAGGGCCGGCGGGCGGCGATCCTGGCCGGCTGGGGCGCCCTGCGCCCGCTGCTGCTGCGCCGGGTCGCGGCCCGCCTCCGCCGGCGCTAGCCGGCCTCGGTCAGCTCGCCGGTGTAGATCCGGCGCACGACCTCCTCGATGTCCGGCTCCTCGATCGCGAGGTCCACCAGCGGCGCCTGCTCCGACACGGCGGCCACGAGCTGGGCGGCGGTGGCGTCGGCGGGCCGGAAGCGGATCCACTGTCGGGGACCGTCCGTGCGGACCACCGACGCGCCGGTGAGCTGGAGCGGCGGCCGGCTCTCGGCCAGGTCCACCACGAGCGTCCTGGTGCCGCCGAAGCGCGCGGCGATCTCGGCGGTGCCGCCGTCGTAGAGCACCCGGCCGCGGTCGATGATGAGCATGCGCGGGCAGAGCCGCTCGATGTCGGCCAGGTCGTGGGTCGTCAGCAGGACGGTCACGCCGCGCTCGCGGTTCAGCCGGAGCAGGAACTCGCGCACCCGGGCCCGGCTCACGATGTCGAGGCCGACCGTCGGCTCGTCCAGGAACAGCAGCTCGGGCGCGTGGAGCAGGGCCGCGGTCAGCTCCCCCCGCATTCGCTGGCCGAGCGAGAGCTGGCGGACCGGCCGGTCCAGCAGCGGTCCCAGCTCCAGGACGTCGGCCAGCTCGGCCAGCCGGCGCCGGTGCTCGGGCGCGGGGACCCGGTACAGGTGGCGGAGCAGGTCGAAGGACTGGCTCAGCGGCAGGTCCCACCAGAGCAGGCTGCGGTTGCCGAAGACGACGCCGATGCGGCGCGCCAGCTCGGTGCGCCGGCGCGCGGGCTCCAGGCCGGCGACCCGGATTCGGCCCGAAGTCGGCACCAGGATCCCGGTCAGCATCTTGATCGTGGTGGACTTGCCGGCGCCGTTGGGGCCGATGTAGCCGACCATCTCGCCGGCCTCCACGGTGAAGTCGACGCCATCGACCGGTGGCGGACCCCGAGCTGCCAGACCAGGCGGCCGGCGGCGAGCGTGGCCAGCGCCACCGCGGGGGCCAGCAGGCCCAGCCAGGGCAGCCCGGCGACCGGGTCGGGCTTGCCCAGTATCACCACGCAGGGGTAGTACGCGACGAACGCCGCCGGCACCACGAACGCGAGGAAGCGGCGCAGCCACACGCCGAACAGGTTGATGGGATACGACGCCAGGTAGCTGCCGCCGTACGTGAACGCGTTGGCGACCTCCCGGATCTCCGTCGTCCAGAAGGCGATAGCGGCGCCGGCCACCCAGATGCCGGCGTAGATGGCCGTGCCGGTTCCGAGCGTGAGGAGCAGGAGGGCGACCTTCGGCGCCGACCAGACGACGGGCGCGTTGGCGACGGCGTAGACCAGCACGGCCGCGGCCTGGCTCAGCTTGCCCAGGCGCCGGATGGCGAGCTCGGACGCGACGACCTGGAAGAGGCTGCCGTGCGGGCGCACCAGCAGGACGTCGAACGTGCCGGTCCGGATCAGCTCGCCGAACCCGTCGAGGTGGCCGACCAGCATGTCGGTCAGGGCGAAGCTGATGCCGGCCACTCCGTACAGGAGCGAGACCTCGGGCAGGGTCCAGCCGCCCAGCACCGGGAGGTGGCTGAACAGGACCAGGATCGCGACGAAGTCGGTGAGCGCGCTGACGAACGTCCCGACGAAGTCGAGCGCGAACGAGAGCCGGTACTGGGCGCGCGACCGGATGGACGCGGCGGCCAGGTGCGCGTACGTCTCCAGGGCGGCGAGCGGGTCAGCCACCCTGGACCACCAGGCGGCGGACGCCGGCGGCCAGCACGAGCCGGCCGAGGCCGAGCAGGGCGAGCGCCCAGGTGAGCTGGAACAGGAGCGCGCCGGCCAGGTCGAGGCCGCGGTGCTTGCCGAGGAGCACGTCGATCGGCAGCTGGAGCATCGCGGAGAACGGGAGCACCTCGACCACGGCCCGGACGCCGCCGGGCAGGAAGGGAAGGGGGACGACCGACCCGGAGAGGAACGTCCCGATCAGCGACGACATGCTCAGGATGCCGCGGTAGTCGAGGAGCCAGAACGCGCAGAGGTTGACCAGGAAGCGGGCCGAGAAGCTGACGACCGCGGCCAGCGCGACGGAGACGGCGAAGGCGAGCCAGAGCAGGGGGTCGGCCGGCAGGTCGAGGCGGAACAGGAGCTCGGCGAGCAGGACCGGGGGGAGGCCGCGGAAGATCGTGTGGTAGGCGGCGCGGCCGAGATCGGCGGCGAGCCACGCCCCCTGCAGGTCCACGGGGCGGCCCAGGTCGACCACGATGTCGCCGCTGATGACCCGGAGGGCGAGATCGTTCCAGCCCCAGAGGTACGCGACCATGAGGAGGCCCTGGACGAGCCAGACGTAGGTGAGCGTGTCGGCGGCGTCGTAGCCGCCGACACGGGGCCGGCCGGCCACGATGGCCAGGAGGACGTAGCCTCGCATGAGGCCGAAGACGCTGTTGGTGAACGCGCCCGCGAGTGTGG